>JANPIW010000478.1:0-8476 GCA_031425215.1 Verrucomicrobiaceae bacterium | reverse complement strand
CGGACTGGGTGCCGCAGACCACCATCATCAAAGCGGTCCTCACCGCCGCCACGCGCGGCACACGTGCACGCGCGGAGCTGCTGGGTTACATCGCCAGCGCGTTTGAGTGAGCGCGCGGCCCGATTACTTTTCCAGCGCGGCTTCCACGGCCTCTTCCAGGCGGCCTCTCACGCTGGAGCTGACGATCATGCCGTCTTTGCCCACGAGCCAAATGGCGGGGATCGATCGGATGCCAAAGCCAGACGAAATTTCATTCTTCCATCCTTTGCCGTCAAAGTGCTGCGGCCACTTCATGCCCTTCTCCTTGACGAAGTCATCCAGCTTGGCGCGGTCCGAATCGAGCGAGATGCCCACGATCTCAAAGCCCTTCGCGTGCAGTTTGTCATACGCTGCGATCACATTGGGCAGCTCCACGATGCACGGGCCGCACCATGTGGCCCAGAAATCGATGAGCACCACCTTGCCGCGCATCTTCTCGAGGTTCACCTCCGTGCCGTCTGTGGCGGTGAACTTGATGTCCAGCGGCTTCGTCCTCAGCTCTGCCATCTTCCTCTGCGTCTCGATCTTGTTTGTGATGGAAGTGTTGTACTTCACATCCGGGTATGCTTTGAGGTGCGCCTCGGCCTCCTTCACCCACTCGGCGGTCTTGCCACTGGTCTCCGCTTCATCGGCCCCTTCCAGGACACAGATCGCACTTGCCGTGCCCTTCAGTTCCATGTTGGCATCGGCAGAGCGACGATCTCCTTCATGATGGGCACAATAGTTCCCTTTGCAGGCAGGCTGGCCATCTCCCGCGCAGGGCCTGTCAGCCCTTCAAACATCCGGCCTTCCCACCGCCGCGCATCCTTCGGGTTCTCCGCGACGAAGCTCGCAAAGGCCGCGTCAAAGTTCGGCAGTGCTTCTTTATAAAGCTTCGCGGCCTCTTCCTTCGACTTCGGCCTCTCCTTGGGCTTCCTGATCGCGTTCATTGCATCATCGACCTTCTGCCATGCGGCGTCGGCTTTTGTGTTGGCGGCCGTTTTGTCCTGCGCGAGTGCGGCGGTGAATGCGGCCATGCAGATGGCGGCGACGACGATGCTGGCTGGCGTGCTCATAAGGAGGGCATCGTGGCGGGGGCGTGCTGGGTGCCAAGTCATTTCTCAACGGGCGCCGCCTAGGGCCGTGTTGCTAATGTTGGCGCATGTTGGATCGTTTGAACCGCAACCTCATGAAAAAACTCATCGCATCATCCCTGCTTCTGCTCGCATCCTTGCCCGCCACCGCGCAGACGCAGCCTGAGCCGCTGACGCCTTCAGTGACCGATACCGGCCTCACGGACGAGCAGACCGCAAAGCTGCTGGAGCAGATCACGCGCATTCAGAAGGAGTTCGCAAAAACAAAAAAGGAGGTCGTGGCCAACGCGCTCGCGGTTTTTCAGAAGGGCGCGGCCAGTGACGCGGATGCGCAAGAGCTTTTCATCGCGTGCTGGCGCGTGATCAACATCGACCGCAAGCCTGCGCTCACGAGAGAGGAGCAGGAGGAGCGCGACAAAGGCACCTGGCGTGACAAAGCGCTCGCGGAGCTGGGCGGCAATGCGGCGGGCGCCACGGTCGCGCGTCTGCAGGTGCGGCTCCTGGCTGTCACGCTCCAGTCCGCGTCAAAGCCGGAGGCCGACGCGCTCGTGGCCTCGTTGCGCGAGGTGATGCTGGCCGCCGCCGCTTATGTGCAATCACTCGCCGCCGCAGCCAATGATCCGGGAGCAATGCGCAAGACTGCTGGCAAAAAAGGACGCGACGACGCCGCCCAACGCATAGAGGCGGAGAAAGCGAAACGCAAAGGCGGCCTCGCGCGCGGATTGAGGCAACCGGTTTTCTCCACGCTCTTCGCCCAGGCATACAGCCTTGGGAACTATCTCGAAGAACCCGCGCAGTGGCCCAAAACGGTGGTCGATTTCCGCACCGCCTACGAGGATGTGATCCTGCCGTTTTACCGCGATTTCAAAAAGACCAGCCTCGCCGAGGCGTGGGATGAGTACCTCCGCGCCGAGATGATAGCGACCCAGGCCACGCTGGATGCGGAGGGTCTCGTGGACTGGACTGAGAAGACTTACAAACAACTCTACTGGAAAAAGTGGCTCGACCTCCTCAAGCACGGCATCAGCGCACCGACTGCCACCGAGGAGCTGGTGAAAGTCATTCGCGACAATCCCACGAACCCCAATCTCAAAACCTGGATCGCCAACCTCGCCGAGATCGGCGCGCAGTTCGGCGGACTGAAATTCGGCGAGGCCGAACTCGAGGCCGCAAAGCCCGCTCCGTAGCGGGGCCGGACCTCCTCATGAACGCCGGTCGGCGTTACTGGTCGTACGGTTCAACAAGATGGGAGAGCAAGTCGAAGTCGTTGTAGATGACGTTGCTCACCCGCCACTCTCCGCCCTCTCCGCCAACGCGGCGCAGATTCAGCCGCACCGACTCAGCCTGGTCGTAGTTTTGAAAGGCCACCGTCACTGCGGCAAAAGTGTCCGATGATTTCACGCTTATGACCCGCACCTTCGTGACCTGCACGTCCTGCGAATTGTAAAAGACATCAAAGTCCAGTTTGCCGGGCTCCTCCTTGCTGGCCTGGATCTCTTTCCAGAGCTGCGTCGTGAGACCCTTTGAAAACCACGCGCCCAGTCCAGCCTCCGTGATCCTCTCCCCGCTGAGCGGCCCGCGCAGCGCGGCATGTTCCGCATAAAGCTTCAACGCGAACTCCTCCGGCTTTCCCGACTTCGCCGCGGAGGGCGATGCTTTCTTCGGCTCGGAGTGGCTGATGTTCGCGATGGCAAGCAATGACAGAAGGAGCAGTCTGGTGGGTGTGGTCATGTTTCATCGTGATACAATCAGCCGCGCCTTGCAAGCATCCTGTGGCACCGCGCACAGGAAAGAATCGCGCGCGGCTACTGGTATGTGTGAGCATGATGAACCACCAGCCCGCACCTTCGCGCCGTCACTTTTTGCAATCCACAGGCATGGGGCTCGCCGGCCTCGCGCTGCCTTCTGCCGGTGTCGTCAGCACGGGCCGTGCTGCTGATGCGCCCGCCATCAAGGTAGCGACCGCGCTCCCGCCGCTGAATCGTTTCCCGCGCATGATGCAGGACTGGCTGGTGGATCACGTCCGCGCGGCCGAGGGGCGTGGCGATGCGCGGCGCGCTGCTTTGAAAACGAAAGCGGATGCGGAGGCTTATGTCCGGTCCGCGCAGGAGCGCATCCGTCAGAGCTTCGGGCCGCTGCCGGAGAAAACGCCGCTGAACGCGCGTGTGACGCGCACGCTGGAGCGCGATGGCTACCGTGTCGAGTGTGTCGTGTTCGAGAGCCGGCCCGGTTATCTCGTCACCGGCAATCTCTATCTGCCCACCGCGTCAAAGCAGCCCATGCCCGGTGTCATCGGCGTGTGCGGCCACTCCTATAATGGCAAGGCGGAGAAGGCGTATCAAAGCTTCGCGCAAGGACTCGCGCGTCAGGGCATGGCCTGTTTCATCATCGACCCAGTCGGGCAGGGGGAGCGCTTTCAGTATCTCGATGACAAGCTCGGCTCCCGCCTGCGCGGCGGCACGGGCGAGCACATCCAGATGGGAAACCACATGGCGCTCGTGGGTGAGTTCCTCGGCGCCTGGTTCGCATGGGATGGCATCCGCGCGCTCGATTACCTGCTCACCCGCCCCGAGATCGACGCGCGTCACATCGGCGTCACGGGCAACTCCGGCGGCGGCACGCAGACCACATGGCTCTGCGGACTCGAGCCGCGTTTCACCATGGCCGCGCCCGCCTGCTTTGTGACCACCTTCCGCCGCAATGCAGAAAATGAGCTGCCTGCGGACACCGAGCAGTGCCCGCCCCAGGTGCTCGCGCTCGATCTGGATCACAGCGATTTCCTCGCCGCCATGGCACCAAAGCCAGTCGTCATTCTCGCGCAGGAAAAAGATTTCTTCGACGCGCGCGGCTCCGTCACGACTTACGAGCGGCTCAAGCGGCTCTACACTCTCCTCGGCCAGCCGGAGAACATCCAGCTCCACATCGGCCCCGATCCGCACGGCTACACGCAGCCGAACCGCGAGGCCATGTATCGCTTCTTTGCGCGCGTCACCGGCGGCAAAGCCCCGCCTGCGGAGCCGGCCATCACCATCGAGAAAGACGAGGATATCCGCTGCGCCGAGAGCGGCCAGGTCGGGGCGATGGGATCGCGCACCATCATGTCCTTCACCAAAGAGAAAGCAGAAAACCTCGCCGCCGCGCGCGGCACTCCGCGTGGTGACGAACTGCGCCGAAAAGTGCGCGATGTGCTCCGCATTGCCGACCACAATGCCGCGCCCGCCGACTACAGCATCCTGCGCGGCGCCGGCGGGCGGCAGTATCCAGCGAAGGCTTACTGCCAGTATGCCGTCGAGACCGAGCCAGGCGTTCACGCGCTGTTGACGCGGCTGGGCACAGACACGCTCATCTCCCGCGTGCAGGGCGCGTCAAAGCCGGCCGTGCTCTACATCTCACACCGCTCCGCAGATGCCGAGTTGCGCGATGAGCCGCTCGTGCGGGAGATCATCTCCGCCGCGCCGGATGCCGTGTTTTACGCCTGCGACGTGCGCGGCATCGGCGACTCCCAGCCCAACACCTGCGGCGCCAACACCTTTCTCAGCCCCTACGGCAGCCACTACTTTTAAGCCGCGCACAGTTCGATGCTCGACCGCCCGCTCCTCGGTCAGCGCGTCTTCGATGTGATGCGCGTCGTGCAAATGCTCGCCGCTGACGGGCACCGCGACATCCATCTCGCGGGCAAAGGCTGGGGCGCGCTGCCCGCGCTTTTCGCCGCGCTGCTCAGCGCCGAGGTGAGCCAGCTCACACTGAAGAATGCGCTCAGCTCCTTCACGGACATCGCCATCAGCGCCGACTACAAATGGCCCTGCGCCACCATGCCCCGCGATGTCCTCCGCCACTTCGACATTCCTGATGTCATCGCCGCGCTGTCCGATAAAAAAACGCGCCTCATCGACCCTTGGTCCGCTGCTGATGGCATGAGCTAGCCGTCATTGTGAATTCCAGGCAAAGCGTTGTTGCTCTCAGGCTGGCATTGACTAACAACAGGGCTGCTTATGTCCACCGAACGAAAGACCCTCGAAGAACGCGCCCAAATGTCCGACATCGACCGCCTGCGGCACTCGTGCGCGCATGTGATGGCGACGGCGATCCTGCGACTGTGGCCCAGCGCGCAGTTCGCGTACGGACCTCCGGGAGAGTACGGGTTCTACTATGATTTCGATTTGAAGGAACACCGCATCACGCCGGATGATTTTCCGAAGATCGAGGCGGAGATGAAGAGGATCGCAAAGGAGAATCAGAAGTTTGAATGGAAGGGCATCAGCCGTGATGAAGCGAAGACGATGGCGGAGAGCGGCAGGCTCGGCGGCCTGAGCGAGCGGCCGGGGAATCCGAGCGTGTTCAAGCTCGACCTCATCGACAAGATTCCCGAGGGCGAGCAAATCTCGTGCTTTCAAAACGGCGACTTCATCGACCTCTGCGCCGGGCCGCATGTGGGCTACACCTCAAAGTGCAAGCATGTGCGCCTCACCAGCGTGTCGGCCTCGTTTTACCTGGGCGATGAAACGAAGCCGCAACTCCAGCGGCTCTACGGCACGGCGTTCCCAACGGGCGAGGAGCTGGAGCAACATTTCCTTCAGCTAGAAGAAGCGAAGAAGCGCGATCACCGCCGGCTTGGCAAAGAGTTGAAGCTATTCCACATCGACGAGGATGTGGGGCAGGGCCTGATCCTCTGGACGCCGAATGGAGCGATCCTGCGCCAGGAATTGCAGAGCTTCATCAGCGAGGAACTGCGCAAACAAGGCTACAGCCAAGTCTTCACGCCGCACATCGGCAAGCTCGCGCTCTACAAGACGAGCGGCCACTTCCCTTATTATAAAGAGAGCCAGTTCGCGCCGATCATCGAGAACGACGATCTGAAAAAGGTCGCTACCGAGGGCTGCTCATGCGCGGAGGTGATGGACAGGCTCGATGCGGTGTCGAGCAAACTGCGCGGCGCGATCAACGAGCGCACAGGCAGGGACACGATCCCCGAGGAGCGCGTGAAGCCTGACCTCGATCTGCTCGATGGCTTCCTGCTCAAGCCGATGAACTGCCCGCACCACATCAAGATTTTCGATTCGCAACCGCGCAGCTACCGCGATCTGCCAGTGCGACTCGCGGAGTTCGGCACGGTGTATCGCTGGGAGCAGAGCGGCGAGCTGAACGGTCTGACGCGTGTGCGTGGCTTCACGCAGGATGACGCGCATCTCTTTTGCACCGAGGACCAAGTCGCGCAGGAAGTTCTCGGCTGCCTTTCACTCGTGAAGATCGTGCTCAACACACTCGGCATGAGCGACTACCGCGTGCGCGTGGGCCTGCGTGATCCTGACGACAGCAAGTTTACCGGCGATCCCGCCAAGTGGGACAAGGCCGAGGCTGCGTGTCGCGATGCCGCCGCCACGCTCGGTGTGCCCTTCACCGAGGAACCGGGCGAGGCCGCGTTTTATGGGCCGAAGATCGACTTCGTCATCAAAGACGTGATCGGTCGCGAATGGCAGCTCGGCACCGTGCAGGTGGATTATGTTTTGCCCGTGCGCTTCGATCTCAGTTACATCGGCGCGGACAACAAACCGCACCGCCCCGTGATGATCCACCGCGCGCCCTTCGGCAGCATGGAGCGCTTCTGCGGCGTGCTTATCGAGCACTTCGCCGGGCACTTCCCCACATGGCTCGCCGCCGAGCAGGTGCGTGTGCTAACGGTGAGCGAGAAGAGCGAAGAATTCGCCGCCTCCGTCGCCGACGCGCTGAGCGACGCGGCCATCCGCCATTAGCTCGACAACGGCGCTGAGAAAATCGGCGCGAAGATCCGCGACGCCCAGCTCGATCGCGTGCCCTACATGCTCGTGATCGGCGAGAAGGAAGCAGCCAGCGGCAGCGTGGCCGTGCGTCACGCGAAGAAAGGCGATCTTGGCGTGAAGGCAGTCGCGGATTTTGTCAGCGATGTCACGACGGAGGTGCGGGAGCGGCGGATGTGATCAAATAGCCAAAGAGGGGCCAGCGCATGAAATTTGTGACTTGGTATCTTCAGGAGTGCAAATATCGGTATAAAAGGAGTGTGGCTGTCATTGTGGTGTTCGGCCCGCTAATTACTCTCATCGCGATTGCGGAGGAGGGGCCAATCGACTCCCTTGCAAAATGGTTGCTCGTTGTTGCGGCAGTGCTCATGCCGGTTTCTTTTGGCAAATGGTTTTGGCCATGGCTTTGGATGGAAGAGAAGGCATCACCTCTGACTGCTGAGCAGTTGTTGCAGCAACGCATTGTCGAAGTCGCAGACAGCGTGGACGCGCTGCCAGACGGTACTAGTCTGAACGAGATTTTGGGATCAATGGATGAGAAGCAGCTCCGAAAGGTGCTGCATCTACTGCATCAAGTGCGTCCTGGTAACCGACATCTGCGAGATGTGCTGATGCGAATACACGATGTGTGATCCAATCTCCAAGGTTCGCAGGATCTGGGCACTCAATTAATAGCTCCGCGACATTTTTCTCGCCAATCGCCCCGCCACTGCCTAAAACATAGGCAGCCCATGAACGCCCGCATTCTTCTCGTCATTGTCTCCTGCGCGCTCAGCGTTGTCACTGGCCTTGTTCTTTCGCGCGGCGGAGGGCAGGGGACGGCGGCACGCTCGAAGCCTCTCATCGGTCTGTCGATGGACACGCTCAAGGAGGAGCGCTGGCAGAGTGACCGGGATATGTTCGTGGCGCGCGCGGAAGCGCTGGGCGCGGAAGTCAAAGTGCTGGCGGCGAACAGTGATGACACGCAGCAGCTCACTGATGTGGAATCGCTCATTACCTCGGGAGTGGATGCCATTGTCATCATCCCGCACAATGGCAAGGCGATGGCGACTGCGGTGGAGAAAGCGCACGAGGCTGGCATCCCGGTGCTTTCGTATGACCGGCTCATCACGGACTGCGATCTCGATCTCTACATGACGTTCGACAACGTGAAGGTCGGTGAGTTGCAGGCACAGTATCTCGCCGACCGCCTTCCTGCCGGGCGCAAGATGCGCGTCATCCGCATCTACGGATCGAAGACGGACAACAACGCCACGCTCTTCAAGCTAGGACAGGACAATGTGCTGCAGCCGCTCATCGACGCGGGCAAGGTCGAGGTGTTGCATGAAGACTGGACCGAAGACTGGAAGCCCGAGAACGCGAAGAAGATCGCCAATGCCGCGATCACGAAAGCAGGCCGCGACTTTGACGCCATCCTCGCGAGCAATGACGGCACCGCTGGCGGCGCGATCCAGGCGCTCATCGAGGAAGGGCTTGCAGGAAAAATCATCGTCACCGGCCAGGATGCCGACCTGGCAGCGTGCCAGCGCATCGTGCATGGCACGCAGACGATGACAGTCTATAAGCCGATCAAAAACCTCGCGAATCAGG
>JANPIW010000477.1:0-3789 GCA_031425215.1 Verrucomicrobiaceae bacterium | reverse complement strand
TGGTGGTGTCGATCTCGACGCCGGGCAGTGCGGGTTTCAACGCGGCCATCACGCGCTCGACCTCGCGGCTGACATCGAGTGTGTTTCCCCAAGGCTGCTTCTCGACGATGAGCAGGATGCCGGGACCGTCATTGATGACGGCATCGCCGATCGGCGGCGGATGTCCGACCACGACCTCGGCGACATCGCCGAGGCGCAGCGGTGTGCCATCGCGGAATGCCACGACGCTGCGCGCGATGTCGTCTGCGCCGCTGATGGCGGTGAGTTGGCGCACGGCGAGGCGCTGGTTTGGTGTGTCGAGAAATCCGCCGGGCGTGAGCGTGGTGGCATCGGCGGCGGCTTTCATCACCGCGTCGAGCGTGACGCCGTGCGCGCGCAGTCGTTCGGGATCGACGAGCACTTGATACTGTTTGTCGCGCTGTCCCCAAATGGCGACGTTTGCCACGCCGGGGATCGCCATCAGTCGGGGACGAATTTTCCACAGCGACAATTCGCTGAGGTCCATCTGCGTAAGCGTCTTCGACGACAGGCCGATTTTCATCGCGCGGCTCAACGATGAATGCGGAGCCATGAGCACCGGCGGCTTCACCACCTGCGGCAACCGCCCTTGCGCGAGCGCGAGACGCTCCTGCACGAGCTGCCGCGCGGCCATCAGATCGGTGCCGTCCTGGAAGATCATCACGACGGAGGAAAGCCCGAGCACGGATTTGGAGCGGATCGTCTTCAGCCACGGCAGGCCGTTGAGGGAGTTCTCCAGCGGCACGGTCACGAGCGCATCGACTTCCTCGGTCGAAAGTCCCGGTACTTCCGTCTGAATCTCCGCCTGCGGTGGAGCAAACTCCGGGAACACATCCAGCGGCGCATGCTGCACAGCGCGCGCGCCGAAAAAGATCAATGCACCTGCGAGCGCGAGCACGAGGACGCGAAAGCGCAGGGCGGATGAGACGAGGGATGAGAGCATTGGATAGATGCGCTACTTGGCTCCAAATTCAGTGCCGAAGAGTTCTGCGGCACCGTTGGTGACGATCTTCGCGCCGACAGCAGGGCCGCTCGCAATCGCTGCATCCGCACCGCTCACCCGCGTGACCTCGACACGGCGGCGGATGAATTTATCGGGCGCGGTGTTCTCATAGACCCACTGGTTTCCATTGATGTCGTGCAGCACGGCGGCCCAGGGGATGACGAGGGTTTCGCTCTCGCCGGTAAGCGCGAGTGTGGCGCCGACGCGCTGGCCGGGGCGGAGGGATTGATCTGTGTTTTCGAGATCGAAGAAGAGATCGACGGTGGAGGCGAGCGCGTTGGCAGATGGTGGTGCTGCAACGGGCTTGACGGTTTTTGTGGGTGAGCCGGAACGCGCGCCGAGATCGGCAATGAGGGCGGCTTTGTCTTTTGCTATTAACGGGAGGTCGCCGTTGAAGACGGGCACTCGCACCCATACTCGATCAAGCGATGCGCCGATGGGCGCGCCGAAAAGCGCGCGGCGCGTCTCGGCGTTATCGAGCGCGGCTTTGGCAGTGTCGAACTGCGCCTTGGCCTCATCGACGGAGCGCTCGCTGCCGGATTGCGCGGCGACGAGCTTCTGCGCGCGATCGACGGCGATTTTCGCCGCGTCCATTTGCACCTTGGCCTTCTGGATGTCGCCATCGGCGAGTGCTTGTGCTTCAGCAAGCTTGAGGAGATCGGCGGATGACGTGGTGGGCGGCGGCGCGAGCGGCGGGACTTTCGCGCCGGGCGCAACCATCGGGAAGATGATCTCGCCTGGATAGACGCGGACGCGCGGCATGGATTTCTTTTCGACGGCGATGGTGGTGATGCCGAGCCGCTCGGTGGCCTTTGATGTCAGCGTGAGAGTGGTGAGCGAGGCCTCGGGAACAGGGTTCTCGACTTTCGCGGCCGTCTCTATGGCTTGCGCGATGGAGGCGGTGAGCAGGAGGAGGATCAGTGAATGGGACAAAGTCATGCGTCTGAAATTTGAATCTATGATTTTACCCCGCCATGATTTTACCAAGCTGGATTCAGATGGGATGAGAAGGGTAAAATCATGGTGGGGTAAAATCATGTCCTGAGTTTTTAGGCTTGCTGATTCTGCACTTCACCATTTCCGCGCGGGCACCTGAATGGCTGCCTCAAGCGCGGCGAGAGCTATGCGCGCGTCCTGGGTGGCTTCTTGTTTGGCGAGTTTGGCGGCGGTGACTTCGATGCGGCGGCGGGTGTGCTCGAGGGGGGAGAGTTCTCCGGCTTCGACCATTTTCTTGGCTGAGTCGGCTTGCGCGGTTGCGTCGTTGGTGAGCTTGGCGGCGGTGGCGGCTTTGGCTTGCGCGGCACGGTAGGCGGCGAGGGCCAGCTCGATCTCGCCGAAGACGGTGGCTTGCATGGCTTCGAATCTGGCCTGCGCGGTTTTTCTTTTGGCCTCGGCTTGCGCGATGGGGCCGCGGTTCTGATTGAGGATGGGCAGCTCGACGGTGATGCCGAGCGACCATTTGCTTTCGTTCTGGTCGAGCTGGTAGCCGGGGTTGATGCGGACATCAGGATATTGCTTCGCGATCTCCAAACGCAGAGCGGCCTCGGCGGCGGCGTAGTCGGCGAGCGCGGCGAGGAGATCGGCGCGGTGTGTGAGCGCGCGACTGCGGGCGCGGCTGCCTGGGGCGGCGGGGAGTGCGTTGAAGACGGAGAAGTCGAGGGATGCAGCATCGAGCGCAGATGAGGAAACGCCAGTGGCGCGTGCGAGCTCTGCGCGGGCGATGGCAGATTTTTTCTCCACATCGTGCAGCGCGAGGCGGGCGCGATTGAGAGAGAGCCGGGCCTGCGTCAGCTCAAATGCGGGCGTTTCACCGGCTTTCACCTGGGCGTCGAGCCGCGTGAGTTCCTCCTCGTGCAGCGTCTGCTCTTCTTTGAGCAGCGCCTCGCTCTCACGCGCGGCGAAAAGGTCGAGCATGGCGGCGTGGACTCTGCTGCGCGCGTCCCAGGACTTTGCGGCAAAACGGAACCAAGCAGCGGCGGCTGTGTGCCGTGATTGCTCAATGCGATGCGCGCGCTTGCCCGCCGTTTCGATGGGCACGTCGAGCGCGGGCGTGATGATCCACGGGGAGATGCCGCTGCTGCTGCTGTTGTACCCGGGTGCGAAGCTCAGCACGGGATTGGGCCGCTGCGCTGCCGTGATGATGCCGGCCTCGGCCTCCGCCGCCTCAGCGCGCGAGACGGCGATGTCGGGATGAAAATAAGCGGCAGCGAGCGAGAGGCGGTCGGGCGTCCACGACTTCGATGACGAGCGCGCGCCTTGCTCAGCAAGGAAATTTTTCAACCCTGCGTCCTGCAACGAGCGACCTGTGAATGACGACGCGCTAGCTGAGGCGGAGAGTGGTCGTGCCTGATAGTGGACGCAGGCAGTCAACGCGCTGAGGGCTGCGGCGGTGAGCGTGCAAAGCAGGGTGTGGTGACGGGTCATGATCGCGGTTTGGTCGGCGGCATCGTGCGTAAAGCAGGGGTCGGCACAAATGAAAGCGCTGTCATTTTCCCGCAGATGGAAGTGTGAGCGTGACGCAGGTGAGATCGTCGGGGATGACATCCATGACGATGGCGCCGCCGTGCGCATGGGCGATGGATTGAGCAATGCTGAGGCCGAGGCCGCTGCCTTCGATCTCGTTGCTGTGGGAGGAGTCGCCGCGGAAAAAGCGCTCGAAGACGCGCGCGCGCAGGTCGGGCGGGAGAGGCGGGCCGGTGTTGATGACGCGCACACAGGCGTGGCTGGCGACGCGCTGAAGCGAGAGTGTGATGCTGCCGCCGTGCTGG
>JANPIW010000476.1:0-9783 GCA_031425215.1 Verrucomicrobiaceae bacterium | reverse complement strand
AGCCACGCGATCAGCGTGCGCCATGCCGCGACGCGGCTGCCGGAGAATGCCTCGATCAAGCGCAGCAGCTTGTGATTGGCGATGATGCCGGCAAAAGCAATCACGGCTGTGTTCGTCAGCAGAAACATGCGATACCAGCCCTGTAACTCCTCGGTGCCATCCGCAGGACGATCCAGCGCCATGCCGATCATGACCGGTGCCAGCGAGCCGACGATGAGCGCAAAGAGCGCGAAGCTCATCAGGCACGACTGCATCGTCTGCCGGAACGACATCCCGCTGCCAAGCAGCGCGCCAAACATTCCATTCATGAGTCCGTTCACGCCGAGCGTGAAGAAGATCAGCATCGGCATCTTCACCGCCACAAAGAACGCCATCATCGGCGCGCGACCCAAGCCGAGCGCGAACCCATAAACCCCGCACCCCGCCACGATGGCCGCGACGAGCGGCAGCATCGACACCACCGACTTTTCCTCCAGCCACCGAGACAGCCCCGAGGTCTCGCCACGAGCGAGAGACATGAGCCTGGAAGCGATGAGTGTGGTCATGAGGGAAAGCTGCGACGCGTTCACTTTGTTTTACAAAGTGAAAACGGTCAAGCCGGAATTATCTTGGGGTGAGTCATGCCGGATCACTCTGGAGGTGTGCTCCTTGCATATCAATCAACCTCCAACACCGGTTCCTTAATGTTTCTTAATTTCCTAAGTATTTACAAACCTCTGATCCTTTTTGTCGGAGAATGACGCATGTGTCGTTTGTATGAGCATTCCCATGACGACTCCCCCGTCTTCCGACAGCGACGATCACGACCTCGATGCCACGAAGGACCGTCCCGCCACATCGCGGGCGAGACCGACGCCGCCTGGCATGTGGCAGCCGCCGTCGCTGGAGGACATGCAGGGGATGCTGCCGCAGTATCAGTTTGAATGCCTGCTCGGGCATGGCGGCATGGGCGCGGTTTTCAAGGCGGTGCAGGTGTCGCTGGATCGCGCGGTGGCCATCAAGGTGCTGCCGGGCGACTTGCTCGGAGACACGGACGCGCAGTTCATGGAGCGCTTCAAGAACGAGGCGCGCACGATGGCGAAGATGAACCACCCGGCCATCGTCGATGTGCATGACTTCGGCGTGACACAGACGGGGCTGCTGTACTTCGTGATGGAGTTCATCGACGGCACTGACGTGTCGAAGATGATCATCGCATCAGGGCGCCTGCCGCCGGAGCACGCGCTGGCGATCACGGCGCATGTGTGCGACGCGCTGCATTACGCGCACACGCACGGGGTCATTCATCGCGACATCAAGCCGGCCAACGTGCTCATCAACATGGAGGGCCAGGTGAAGGTGGCGGACTTTGGCCTGGCGAAGGCGAGTGATCCGAATCACATCGGCCTGACGCGGACGAACATGGCGATGGGTACGCCGGATTTTGTCGCGCCCGAGGCCGTCATCAATGGCATTCAGCTCGACGGCCGCGCGGACATCTACGCAGTGGGGGTGATGCTTTACCAGATGCTCACGGGCAACATCCCGCGCGGCATGTGGGTGATGCCGAGTGTGATGGTGCAGACGGATCCGCGCTTTGACGCCATCATCGCGCGCGCGATGCAGGTGGACCGCGAGGCGCGCTATCAGTCGGCGATGGATCTGCGCCGCGAGCTGGATGTGATCCTCACGGTGCCGTATGTGAAGCACGATGACCGGCACTCGAGCGCGGCGATCCCGAAGCAGCAGCTCGCGCTCGCGCATCAGGGACGGCGGCAGCAGGTGGTGGCGCATCGCCCGCCGCAACATTCCGCGCGGCTCCCGCAGCGCCAGCCCGCGCGCGTGGTGACGTATGCGCCGCAGAAAAAAGGATCGGGTCTGCTCGGCATGGTCGCCGCTGTGATCGTCGGCGGCGCGGGTTTTTATTATTTTCAAAGGATGCAGAAACCAGCCGCGCCACCGCCCGAGGCACCAGCGGCCAGCATCGCATCCGCGGCGATCAAGGTGGCGGATTACGACGCGACATCGGAGGCGCAACCCAAGCCGGTCACATCCAACGCGCCCGCCGTTCCGCCTGCCGCAGCGCAGCCCCCGCCCACGGGTGTGATCAGCTTTGGCGGTCATCGTTACCAGTTCGTGCCGGACAAAACCCTGACGTGGACGCAGGCAAAAGCGGCGGCGGAGAAAATGGGCGGCCACCTCGCCACGATCACGAGCAAGGAAGAGAACGACTGGATAGCCAGCACCGTGATCGCCAAACTCGAGCGGGGACTCGGCTCTTGGATCGGCGGGACGAATGAAGGTTCCCTGTGGAAGTGGCGCTGGATCACCGGCGAGCCATTCACCTTCACGGCGTGGGGCCAGAGTGAGCCACAGAACACGGCCAATGAGCCTGCCATTCTCTTTTCATACTCCGATTCGGGCACGCTCACGTGGGCCGACATCAAGGACGATGCAACGACCACCAGGGATCGCCGCGCGGGCTATCTCGTGGAATGGGATCAGGACACAGCACCCGTGCTCGCCGACAGCGTGGCTGCGGTGCCGCCCGTCGATCTGCTCGCCACCGTCGATGTGAAACGCGATGCTGTGAAAGGCACATGGGAACTGAAACCGGACGGCATCAGGACGCAAGGGTCCAGCGGCAGCCAGCTGCTGGAGTTCAATCACACGGCGCCGGAGGAGTATGACTTTGAGATCGAGTTCACCACCAGCGGCGGCACGCGCGAAGTGGTGCAGGTCCTGCCGATACCAGGGCGATTCATCCTTTGGAAGATGTGTCCGTCCACCAGCGATCCAGCCACTTATCTGTTCGGCCCCTCCTTCAATGGGCAGGGGGCCACCTCCAGCAGTGCCACGGAGGCTAGGACGCAATTGCCGCGCCTGAAAGTAGCGCATCGTTACCGCAGTCTTGTCGAGGTGCGCAAAGGCTCCCTGCGCGCCGTTTTGGATGGCCAGGAGATCGTGAAATGGAGCGGTGATTTCGCCCGCCTCAGCACGGGAAGTGAGGCATCGATTTGGTCACTCAAGAATCCGCAGCATCTGGGCATCGCCGCCTTCACCACCGACGTCACCTTCCACAAGGCCGAGCTGCGCCCGAAGAACATCGTCTCCATCCGGCTCGCGCAATTTGAGAGCCAGTTCAAGGAAGCCTGGGAGCGCGACGTCGCGCGGAGCACCGCGGGCAAGGCTATCGTCGCCCTCGACACTCAATACCTCGCTGCGCTCGACCGCGTGCTGGCCGATGCGACCAAGGCTGGAAGCCTTGATGATGTCACTGCTTTGAACGCTGAGAAAAAACGCATCGCCGACAAGCAGCCGCTGCCCGCCGCTGATCCCACAGGCACCACCGCCAGCCTCGGCAAACTCCGCGCCACCTACCGCAAGACCAGCGCTCCACTTTTCAAGCAGCGCGATGCCGTCGCCGATCCCGTGTATGCGCGCTACGACGCGGCGCTCGCGGCATTCGAAACCGAGCTGTCGCAGGCGTCCGCTACCGCCGACGCGAAGCTTGTGAAGGCGAAACGCGACGAGATCGCGGTGCTGCGAGACCCCGGTAAGGCAGACGCGGTTGTCGCCTCTGCGCCAACATCCGCGCCGCCGAGCACGGCGCCATCGACCGCGAGCAAGTCCGCGCCAACCACGCTCACCGCCGACATATTGAACGCAACACCGCCGAAACCCTTCACGCCCGAGGAAGCCATCCACTGGGCGCTCACGCTTAAAGGCAGCGCCAAGGTGATGAGGGGAAAAACAGAAGTGGAGGTCGTCAGCATCGACACCATTCCGAAGGCCAAGTACATTCTCGTCGGCCTCAAGATCGGCGAAGATCAGCCGCTGCAAGTCGTCAGCCTCGCCGGGCTGGCCCAACTCGCCGAGCTGCGCGAACTAACACTCAGCAGAAACAAAATCACGGATGCCGGCCTCGCCTTCCTGCCACCGCTGCCGAAGCTCGACTCCCTCAGCATCAACAGTTGCGGCCTCACGGATGCCGCGTTCGCGCACCTCGCCAAGCAGCCCGCGCTCACGCAGTTGAGCGTCAGCGGCAACAACATCACTGGCACTGGCCTGAGCCAGCTCCCTTCGGCGGCTAGGCTGACCTCGCTCAGCATCGGCTCATCTAAACTGTCGGATGAAGGCATCAGCAGCATCGCCCGCTGCGCCGCGCTGAGATCGCTCGGCCTTTCCAGCGGCGCGCCCCTCGCCTGCACCAGCCTCGCACCGCTCGCCGTCGTCACCACGCTGCGCAGCCTCAGCCTCTCCGACAAAGCCGCCACCGACGCCCTCGTGCAATCGCTCTCCGTCGTGACGCAGCTCACCGCGCTCGACGTGTCCTACTCCGCGATCACCGACTTCGCGCTCGACCGCATCAACGCGCTCACATTGCTCAGCGACATCAACCTCTACGGCTGCAAAGAAATCACCGACTCGGGCTTCCTCAAGCTGCTGCCGCTGGGCAAGAGCGTGAAACGGCTGTTCCCCGGCGGCACACGACTGAGCGATGCCGGCTTCAAAGCCCTGACCGACAAGCTCACAGAGATAACCGAGATCGATCTGGCCAACACCGGAGTGTCCCCCGCCGGCCTGGCCGGCCTGGGCAATCTGCGCAAGCTCGCCTCGCTCAGCGTCCACGCGCGGCACTGCACCGATGAGGGACTCAAGCACCTCGCCCGCGCCACCAACAGTCTCAACCTCAAGCAATTTGGCATTCGTGACCAGGAAACGCTCAGCACGGATCGCATGGCCGTGGTCCGCGCATCGCTGACGCGGTGGACTTTTTGATTCAAGGAAGAGCAAACCCGTAGCGGAATCCGCCAGTATTCCGACGGGCGCAGACACGCAAAAGGACGCATGTGCGCGTTCGTCTGAACGCTGGCGCGTTCCGCTGCAAAAACCTGTGGCCGTCCGCATGAAAAGTGCGCTAGCATTCGCGGCGTTACTGCCGTGCCCGCATGTCTCCTGCCGATTCACCGATCAAGCCTCCGACATCTCTTGCGGGTTCCGCAGGCGGCATCTGGCAGCCGCCTTCCGTCGAGGAGATGCAGGCGATGCTGCCGCAGTATCAGTTTGAGTGCCTGCTCGGCCGCGGCGGCATGGGCGCGGTGTTCAAGGCGGTGCAAATTTCGCTGGACCGCGCGGTGGCCATCAAGGTGCTGCCGGAGGACCTGATCGACGACTGCGAAGCGAACTTTGTGGAGCGCTTCAAAAACGAGGCGCGCACCATGGCGAAGATGAGCCATCCGGCGATCGTGAAAGTGCATGACTTTGGTGAGACAGCAGACATCACCACTCCGCATGATGATGGCTACCGTGCGCCGCCGATGCTCTTTTTTGTCATGGAGTTCATCGACGGCACGGATGTGTCAAAGATGATCATCAGCCAGGGCAAGCTGCCAGCCGAGCACGCGCTGGCGATCACGGCGCATGTGTGTGATGCGCTGCATTACGCGCACACGCGCGACGTCATCCACCGCGACATCAAACCGGCCAACGTTCTCATCGACATGGAAGGCCGCGTGAAGGTCGCGGACTTCGGGCTGGCGAAGGCGAGCGATGCGGGGACGCGCGGCCTGACGCGCACGAACATGGCGATGGGCACGCCGGATTTCATCGCCCCGGAGGCGACCATCGATGGCGTGCAGATCGATGGTCGAGCGGACATCTACGCGGTTGGCGTGATGCTTTACCAGATGCTCACAGGCAACATCCCGCGCGGCATGTGGACGATGCCGAGCATCATGGCGCAGACCGATCCGCGCTTTGATGCGATCATCGCACGCGCGATGCAGATCGAGCCGGCTGCGCGGCATCAGACAGCGATGGAGCTGCGCCGCGAGCTGGATGTGATCCTCACGGTGCCGTACGTGAAGCACGACGACCAGCGCTCCAGCGCTGCGATTCCGAAGCATGAGTTGATCGGCCTGCACCGGCAGCAGCACGCGCTGGTGGTGCATCGCGGCGCGCAAAAGCCGGCCATCGTCCATGCCGGACAGCCGTCGCGTCGGCCGCAGCAGCAGCAGATCATCACCTACGAGCCGCAGAAAAGCGCGACACTGCCCAAGCTCGCCGCTGCGGTCGTGATCGGTGCCGCGCTGTTTTACGGGATGCAAAAGTGGAGCCACAAAGGAACACCTCCGCCAGCGCGCGGCCCGGTGGCGGAATCGGTGAAGGTGGCCGAGTCCGTGCCCGGCGCGCTCACCTCGACCTCGGCTCCAGTGCCATCACCGGCTCTTGCGATTCCTACAACCCCACGGGTGGGTTCCGCCGGGAAGATTAATCTGCTGGCGAGTGACGTTGTCCATCGCGATGCAGTCAGAGGCGAGTGGCAGATGACGCCTGGTGGACTCGTGTGTTCGCCAGGATCAGACGGGAAACCGACCTGGCAGATGTTGTGCTTCAACACCACAGCCCCCGAAGAGTACGATTTCGAGGCGGACTTCACCCTTGTCGATGGAACAAGGGAAGCCAGTCTCATCCTGCCGATACGGGGCAGATCGATCCTTTGGAAGATGGGATTCAAAAGTAATGACCCGACGCCATTCTGCTTCGGGCCTGATCTGGACGGACTCAAGCCGGACGATCCGGCTCGCACGGAAGCGATGGTGTTGCATGAACGGCTCAAAACGGGCCAGCGGTATCGCACCATGGTGGAGGTGCGGAGAGATTCGCTGCGCGCATTTCTGGATGGCATGGAGGTTCTGCGTTGGGCGGGCGATCTCCAGCGGCTGCGGCTTAACAGCACCGAATACGCAGCGCCGGATCCGACGCGGCCCGGTGTCGGCGGCTATAATGGAACACTCGTCTTTCATCGCGCTGAGATTTTCACTCGCTCGACTGCCGCCAATGCGCCCGCGCTCTCATCGGTGCCGCCGACTCCCGCCGACGCGCTCGTATTCGGCGGCCATCGCTATGAGATGGTGCGCGCCGATATCTCGTGGAATGAAGCAAAGACCCGCGCCGAGGCGATGGGTGGTCATCTGGCCACGCTCACCGCGCGCGAGGAGGACGAGTGGGTGCGCGCCACCTTTATCGAATCGCTGCCGGACGAAAAAATCCTGCACATCGGCGGAGTGCGCGACTCGGAGGCCGAACCTTGGCGCTGGATCACAGGCGAGCCGTGGTCTTACACGCAATGGAGGAAAAGCGCGACCAAGAACCCTGGTGGAATCGGCTATATGAAGGCCATCGCAGAAAATGAGCGGGGCTGGAACGGCTGGAGCACGAAAGGGATCCCCTTCGCGCAAAATGGACCTTTGAAAGGTTTGTCGCGCGTCGAGGGCTTCCTTGTCGAGTGGGATCAGAACACCGTTCCCCCCGCTCCCGCTCCCGCGCTCGCCTCGTCAAACGCCCCGCTGGCCGATACGATCAATCTCGTCGCCGGCGTGGATGTGAAACGCGATGCGGTGAGAGGGAACTGGGAAATGAGAGCCGGCGAACCGCTTCTCGATGGCGTAAAGGACAGCGATGGCAAGAACGAAAGCAGCTCCTGGAAGTTCCTTTGTCTTAGGACGGCTGCTCCCGAGGAATATGACTTCGAGGTGGAGTTCACGATTGTCAGTGGCGGGCCGTATTTCTCCCAGGTCCTGCCGGTGCCGGGTGGAGTCATCGAGTGGAAGTCGCAACCCGGGGTAGAAGGCCCGGAGGTGCATTACGGCTTTGGTCCCAAGCTCGAGAACCGTTGGCTCAGTGACAGGAGTCGCACCAAGGCCGTGGTGAGAAGGCCGGAGCTCACCGCACAACCACAGCGCCATTACAGTGTGGTGGAGGTGCGCAAGGGATCCCTGCGCGCCGTGCTCGATGGCCGGGAAATGGTAAAATGGAGCGGCGACTTCAAGAGCTTCGAGCGCCCTGACAAGAATTGGCCCGACCCGAAGTTTCCCGGTGTCGGCGGCATGAACACCGTCATCATCTACCACAAGGCCGAACTGCGCGTGCGGGGTGTGGTCTCCGAGCGTCTCGCGCAGCTCGAGGCGCAGTTCGAAGAAGCCTACGAGCGCGATGTGACGCAGAGCGCCTCCGGCAAAGCCCTCGCTGATCTCGACACGAAGTATCTCGCCGCCATCGATCGCGCACTCGCCGACGCAACGAAGGCAGGCAAGCTCGACGACATCACCGCCTTGAACGATGAGAAGAAGCGCATCGCCGACAAAGTGCCGCTGCCCCCAGCCGATCCGGTGAACATCGCCGCCGGTCTCGGCAAGCTCCGGGTCACCTACCGCAAGTCCGTCGCACTGCTGCTCAAGCAACGCGATGCCGCCGCCGATTCCGTGTATGCGCGCTACGACTTGGCGCTCGCCGCTCTCGAAACGGAACTCACGCAGAAGAACACGATCAGCGACGCGCAGCGAGTAAGGGCCAGGCGCGATGAGATCGAAGCGCTGCGGCATTCGCGCTCCACCGCATCAGCGCCCTGACATCGCTCAGCGACATCACGCTCGATCGGCGTCCACGCGCAGCACTGAACCGATGAGGGACTCAAGCACCTCAGCCGCGCCACCAACGGTCTCAACCTCGCCACATTCGGCATCTGAGATCTCGAAACACTCGACAAGAAGCGACTCGACGCCGTGCGCCGCTCGCTGCCGCGTTACAGCTTCTGAGGGGCGGGGTGTTTCCTTCCGCCAGCATGATTTTCAGGAAAGACGATTCCGTTGATCGTTGACGTCGGCTGATTGCGTCATTCTCCATCCTGCACTCATGACTTCCGACTCTCCGAAGAACTCCCGCTGGTACACCTCCGTGACACGCTACCAATGGCTGGTGCTGGTGGTGGCGTCGCTGGGCTGGGTTTTTGATGCGTTTGAGGGGCAGATTTATAATCTGACGCGCGGTGCAATGCTTTCGGAATTGCTGGGACAGCCGGCGAACGCACCGGAGGTGAAGGAGTGGGGCGATATCGTGTTGGGGTTCTTTTTGGTGGGGGGCACGGTTGGCGGATGGTTGTTCGGGATGCTGGGGGATCGCTGGGGCCGGGGACCGACAATGATCGTGACGATCTTGTTTTACTCGGTGTTCTCGGGTCTGACGTATTTTTGCACGGAGCTGTGGCAGGTGTGCGCGCTGCGGTTTCTCGTGGCTATGGGTGTGGGCGGGGAGTGGGCGGTGGCGGCGGCGCTGGTGGCCGAGGTGTTTCCCAAGGAGGCGCGCGCGCGGGCTTCTGGGATTTTTCATTCGACCAGTGTGCTGGCGACGATGCTGGCGGGTCTCACTGGCATGTGGGTGGGCGCTGAGTGGCGGCATGCGTACTTAATAGGCGTGGTGCCAGCGCTGCTGACGCTGTGGGTGCGCGCGAGCATCAAGGAGCCGGAGCGGCTGGCTACGGCGCAGCGCGAGATGGGCGGACGCGTGGGGAGTTTTCGGGAGTTGTTCGGTGATCCAACATGGAGGCTGCGCGCGATCTGCGGGATGATCCTTGCGGCGGTCGGGCTGGGAACTTTTTGGGGCGTGACGGTTGCGGGACAGGATCTGATGAACTGGCTGCTGACCAAGAGGCTCGGCTGGTCGGATGCTGACGCGGCGAAGGAAGCGAAGTTTGCATACGGGATTGTGCAGGCCATCGGCGGTGGGCTGGGGATGCTGGCATTTGGACCGATCTGCGAGCGCATCGGACGACGAAGCGCGTTTTTACTGATGCAATCATTGTCGCTCATGGTGATTCCGATGGTTTGCTTTCTGCCGCAGACGCACTGGCAAATGCTCGTGGCGCTGCCGGTGATGGGGTTTGTGACGCTGAGCATGCACGCAGGTTTTGCGATTTATTTTCCGGAGTTGTTTCCGGATCATCTGCGCGCGACGGGCGCGAGC
>JANPIW010000475.1:0-2470 GCA_031425215.1 Verrucomicrobiaceae bacterium | reverse complement strand
CGAGGTGCGCGTTCGGACTTCCGGAGCCGCCAAAGCCGGTGGAGTAATTCAAGCCGCCGCTGATGAGGTCGCCAAAGTTGAGGCGGATGATGGCGTCGGTGTTGCCAGTGCCCGTGCGCGCTGGCTGGAAGGCCGTGCTGTTGGCGATGCCCGCGCCTCCGAAGAAGGGATTGATGTCCCAGCCTGCGAAGGCTGAGCCGCTCGTTGCTGCGTTATCGAGGTCGATAAAGATGCCTGCGAACGTGGTCGTGATGGGGATGTTTTGCAGGCCGCTGTAAACGACGGCGGCGTGGCTCGCCGCTGGAAGGATGAGCAGAAAAGAGGCGATGAGTGCTTTCATATTTGTGCAGTCTGAGGTTTGGAGATTTCTGAACAGCCTGCTTATGGTGAGGTCACGTTGATCATGAAGAATTGCGCCTTCTTCCCGTTGCTCATGAAGAAAGGGTAAGGAACCGTCACAGCTTGGATGTCGCCGTCAGTGGCGATCACGGTCGGCGTGGCGGCGCTGTTTTCCCAGGTGATCATGTCGGCGCTGAACTGCGGTGTGTAAATGAGGCCGTCGTTTTGCCAGTCCACGCGGCGGCAGAACATGGCGCGGAAATCGACGCCATTGGAGATGCTCGACACGGTGGTGATGGGCTGGCCGCGCTTTGTCAGGCCTGCACCAGTCGCTTCCATGTCGCCGCTGTCGTTCACGTTTGGATTGGTGCCGAAGACGAACTCTTTGAAGTTGTTCATCGTGTCGCCGTCTCCGTTGGCAGTGGCATCGGCGGGGTTGAGGCGGTTTAGGCCGTTGGCGATTTCCCATTCGTCGCTCAGGCCGTCGTTGTCGCTGTCGGCGGCACCTTGCTTGGTGATGGTGAAATTATCGGGGGTGGTGCCGCCGGACTGGACGTAGGTGCCGGTCAGGGTGTTGCCGTTCACATCGACGTTCACGGTGCCGACGGTGTTATAGCAGATGTACATCGCTGCGTGATTGATCGCGCCAGCATCAGCGAGGCCGGAACTGCCAGCGGTGTTATAGACTGCGCCGAATCGGTCGCGTGGGCCGGTGAGAGGCTTGATGTAAGCGCCATCGGCAGGGATGAATGCTCCAGCAGTGGTCGCGGCGGAGGTGAACAGCGGCGCGCGGCGGATGGTGCCGGAGGCATTGGTTGTGATGCCGGTGGTGCTGCCGTTGCCGCTGTTCTTTCTCATCGCGGCGCTGAGCGTGGCCGACACATCGTAGTGTCCGTCGAGCAGGAAGCTGCGCTCGTAGTTGTGACTGTGGCCGAAGAAGAGCAAGTCCACGCCGCCGTTTTCGAGGATGGGATTGAAGCGGACGCGCATGTTCACCATCTGGCCCTCGGTGTCAGAGTCGTGGCTGCCTTTGGAATACGGCGGATGATGCCAGAATGCGATGATCCAGGTGCGCGTGGTGCTGGCGAGATCAAGGCGGAGCCATGCAGCCATCGGGCCGTCTTCATTCACGAGCGCCGTCGCGGGATTATCGACGGTGGTCACGCTGGCCTGCGCGTCGAGGCAGATGAAGTGGATGTTACCGTAGTCGAAGCTGTAATAGTGCTCCGTCCCGGACGCGACGCCGCCGCACTCCGCCGCCGTGGGGAAAGTGAACATGTCGAAGTAAGGATGGTTCGAGAGCGGATTCGTGTCTCCATTATTCGCGTCGTGATTTCCGAGCGTGCTCCACTGCGGCATCTTGCGGAAGATGTTCGCATACATGTTGAAGTAGCCGGTCTGGTACTCGGCATCCGTGCCGGCATTGTAGGCGTTGTCGCCCATTTGCAGATTGAGATCAGGAATGCGCGTGCCGGTGAAACCGCCGGTAAAGTTGGAGGTGTAGTAGGCATCACGACCATTCGCCTGCACCTGCGAGCCGCGTCCGCAATCGCCGACGATCCAGATGCGTGTGCTCACCGCCGTGCCGGGAATCGGCGCGGTTTGGAAAGTGTAGTCAGCCGCTGTCGGCACGGGTGCGCCCGGTGAGAATGAAGTCGTCTCCGCCACCTCAGGCGTGAGCGCATCCGTCGGCGATCCCACACTGTAATAGTAGCGCGTGTAGGGCGTGAGTCCGGTGAGGCGCACGTCGTGGTCATTGCGGGCGCTGACTTCATCCGTGAAGAGATTCAAATTGTCCGCCGTAAGGCCGTAACGCACACGACCGATGACCGAGGCCGAGCTGCGCCAGCGGACGACGATGCTGTTGTGGTTCGGCATGTTCAGATACGGGCTGCGCGTGAGTATGCCAGAGGCTCCGGCGATGACGGTGACGACGCGCGCGCTGGAGGCGACAACATTGCCATCGTTGTCCGTGGCGCGCGCGGTGAGCGAGTGGCTGCCGACTGGGGCGTTGCTCCAGTTGAAAGCGTACGAGTCCGTCGTGTCCTCGCCGATCTTGGTGGTGCCACGGTAGAACTCGACCTTCGTGATCGTGCCATCCGTGTCGCCAGCCGTCGCGGCGAACGGGATC
>JANPIW010000474.1:0-8559 GCA_031425215.1 Verrucomicrobiaceae bacterium | reverse complement strand
CTGGGAGGAGTTCCCCGAGAAAGTCGCCGTCCAGCTCTATGACACGCACCCTGCCATCGCCATCCCCGAGTTGATGCGCATTCTTGTCGATGTGGAAGGCCTCGAGTGGAGCCGCGCCTGGAAAATCTGCCACCGCACCTTCTCGTACACGAACCACACCCTGCTGCCCGAGGCGCTGGAGATGTGGAGTGTGCCGCTTTTCGGTCGTGTGCTGCCACGGCATCTCGAGATCATCTACCAGATTAACAAGCTCTTCCTCGAAGGCGATGTCGCGCGCAAATGGCCCGGCGACGCGGATAAAATGCGCGCGCTATCGCTCATCGACGAGCGCGGCGCGCGCTTCGTGCGCATGGCCCATCTCTCCGTGCTCGGCAGCCACGCCACGAACGGCGTGGCCGCTCTTCACTCCAGGCTGTTGCGCGAAAAACTGTTCCCCGAGTTTTGCGAGCTTTATCCCGATCGCTTCATCAACATCACCAATGGCGTGACATTCCGCCGCTGGCTCGATGTGTGCAATCCGCAGCTCGCCACGCTCATCACGGACGTGATTGGCGATGGCTGGCGCAAGGACGCGGACAAACTGCGCCGTCTCGAACCGCACGTCGATGACGCGTCATTCCAGGAACGCTTTCAGGCCATCAAGCTCAATCACAAACACACGCTCGCCGGCATCATTCGCGAATCCTGCGATGTGATCGTCAATCCCGACGCCATCTTCGACGTGCAGATCAAACGCCTGCATGAGTACAAGCGCCAGCATCTAAATCTGCTGCACATCGTCTCGCTCTACCGCCAGATACTCGACAATCCGTCCGCCGACTTCGAGCCGCGCGTCTTCATCTTCGGCGCCAAGGCCGCGCCCGGCTACCAGCTCGCCAAGACCATCATCCATGCCATCAACGCTCTCGGCACCAAGGTGAACAACGACCCGCGCGTGAAGGACAAGCTCAAGGTCATCTTCATGCCGAACTACAGCGTCTCCCTCGCCGAGCGCATCATCCCCGCCTCCGATGTTTCCGAGCAAATTTCCACTGCGGGAAAAGAAGCCTCTGGCACCGGCAACATGAAGCTCGCGCTCAACGGCGCGCTCACCATCGGCACGCTCGACGGAGCGAACGTGGAGATGCTCGAAGAGATCGGCGCGGACAACATCTTCATCTTCGGCCTCACCGTCGAGGAAGTCGCCGCGCTCTACGCGCGCGGATACAACCCCTTCGATGTGTACTGGAGCAATGCCGAGCTGCGCACCGCCATCGACTGGCTGGCATCCGACTTCTTCACCGGCAATGCCGACGACTTCAAACCGCTCAAGCAAAGCCTCCTTGATCACGGCGACCCCTTCCTCGTCTGCGCCGACTACGCCGCGTATGCCCAGGCGCAGCGGAAAGTGAACGCCGCCTTCAAGGATCGCAAACATTGGACCCGCATGGCAGCGCTGAACACAGCGCGCGTCGGCAAATTCTCCTCAGATCGCACGATCCTCGAATATGCCAGCAAGGTTTGGGATTTGAAGCCTGTGGAGATCAAATAAGGATGTAGCTGAACCGCGAGAGAGCGTTCAGTGAGCTGTCGTTTTGGAGAAAGCTTACAGCGAGAAATCTGCGCTTCATAAGAGCGCGCTGGCGCAGTGTGCTGGCGCATGCTCTATGAACAGCGCGTGAGTCTCGATCCCTATTTAATCTCGCAAGCCGACAAGCAGCACGTCTGGCACCCATTCACTCCGATGCGTCAGTGGAGCGCTCCGGAGCACGAGCCTCTGGCGCTGATGTCGGGACGCGGCTGCGTGCTCGTGGATCAACATGGTCGCGAGTACCTCGACGGTAACTCGTCCATTTGGACGAACATCCATGGTCACGCGCATCCGACGATCACGGCCGCAATTCAAGAACAGGCCGCGCGCGTGGCGCACACCTCGTTTCTCGGATTCACCAATCCGCCTGCAGTGGAGCTGGCCGCCGCGCTGGTCGCACTGTTCCCAGGCGGAAAACTTTCGCGCGTTTTCTATTCCGATGATGGCTCGACGGCGATCGAGGTGGCGGTGCGGATGGCGTTGCAATTCTGGAGGCAGAACGGACGGCCCGAGCGCGACACAATCCTGGCCTTTGATCGCGCTTATCACGGCGACACGCTCGGCGCGGCGAGCCTCGGCGGGATCGCGCTGTTCAAGGGTGCTGCGAATGAATTCGGATATCGCGTGATCCGCGTTCCCAACCTTGACGCGCTCGACTCCTTGACCCTTGACGATCTCACCCGCATCGCCGCCGTGGTGATCGAGCCGCTCATTCAGGGCGCGGCGGGAATGAAGTTGTGGCCTGCCGGAATGTTGCGCTCGCTCAATGAGTGGTGCGGCGCGCGCGATGTGTTTCTCGTGCTCGATGAGGTGATGACGGGTTTTGGCCGGACGGGAAGAATGTTCGCCTGCGAGCATGAGGGCGTGGTGCCGGATTTCATCGCGCTCGCCAAGGGGCTGACAGGCGGCTACCTGCCGTTGGCCGCGACGCTCACGACGCAGCGCGTGTTCGATGGATTTCACGGCGAGGTCAGCGAAGGACGCACTTTTTTCTACGGCCACAGCTACTGCGGCAGCCAGCTCGGATGCGCGGCGGCATTGGCGAGCTTGCGTGTGTTCCGCGATGAGCGGGTGATGGAGCGACTGCCAGCAAAGATCGCGCTGCTGGCAGCGCTGCTCGCAGATTTGGCTGAGATGCCACAGGTCAAGGAGACGCGACAGATCGGAATGATCGCAGCTATCGAACTGCGAATGGATAAGGGCGCGGAAGTGTGCGTGGCCGCGCGGAAGCACGGCCTTCTTACTCGCCCCATCCAGAACAACCTCGTGCTCATGCCGCCGCTCTGCGTGGGCGAAGACGAACTGGAACGCATGGCACAGGCGCTAAAGATGGCCATTCAGGATGTGTGCAAAGAACCAGAACGGAAGCTCTGATTGATCAAGCATGGGGATCGGCGCAACGACTCTCACCCACACCGATTTCTAGGCAGGCTCCCACGACATTTTCAGGCAATGACCCGTGAATCTAACCCACGTCACCAACTTCAAACTTTCGCGTTGACTACCGAGGGCAAGCTCCTACTATCCCGGCCCGTTTCCCGGCAGCATGGGCGCTCGATCACATGAGCGCAAACCGACCGCCCGATCCGGCACTTCTCCCCCGCCTCCAGCTATTGATATGAAAACATTTTCCGCCAAAACCGAAGAACAGAAGCGCAACTGGTTCCTCATCGACGCCAAGGATAAAGTCCTCGGTGAGGTGGCCGTGACCGCCGCCAACATCTTGCGCGGCAAGAACAAGCCGACCTTCACGCCGCATGTGGACACGGGCGACCACGTCGTCGTCGTCAACGCCAGCCAGGTAAAGCTCACCGGCAAAAAGGAAGAGCAAAAGCAATACATGACAGTGTCAGGCTATGTCGGTCGTGAAAAGCGCGAGAGCGCCCAGCGCATGCGCGCACGTCGTCCGCAAGTGATGGTGGAAAAGGCCGTGCGCGGCATGATCCCGCACAATTCCCTCGGCCGCGCCGTCTTCACCAAACTGCGTGTGTACGCCGGAGCCGAGCATCCGCATGAGGCAAACTCGCCCAAGCCCATCGCAATCGCCTAGACACTTTCCTTCTCAAAATCCCCCTTCATGAGCATCAGCATCAAATCCGCCACTGGCCGCCGCAAAACATCAGTCGCCCGTGTCCGCGTCATCGACGGCTCCGGCCAGATCACCATTAATGGTCGTGAGCTTGACGATTACTTCCCGACCGTCACGCTGCAAAACCAGCTCACGGTTCCCCTCATGCTCACCAACACACGCAACAGCGTGGATGTGATCGCTAACACCTCCGGCGGCGGCGTCACTGGTCAGGTCGGCGCCGTGCGTCTCGGCATTTCCCGCGCGCTGATCGCCAACAACCCCGACTTTCGCCCTGTGCTGAAAAAAGCAGGCATGCTCACTCGCGACCCACGCGCCAAGGAGCGCAAAAAGCCAGGTCGCCCAGGTGCCCGCAAGCGCTTCCAATTCTCGAAGCGTTAATCGCGCTCTCGATCTCAACATATCGGTCAGAAAGCGGGGTTGCCCTCCGCTGTCCTCTCACACCACCGGGCGTGCGCGTCCGCATCTGGTGGTTGAGGTCAGAGTTTGTTTTCACGCACTTCTCATCGGGCCTTCACAGCGCAGCGTGGAGCGGCTGCTGCCTCTCGACTCAGGTGGATCCTTTCGCCATGTCACTCAGTTCTTCGCGGGCGGCGGCGCGACGGGTTGCGCGGGCTTGATGTCTTCCATCAATCCGGCGCGGATGAGCTGTTCGCGCGCGCGATCTGCGGACACTCCGACGACGGGAAGCTCGAAGCCGAGGGTGTCGCCGTTGGGCTGGAAGCCGTTTCCGTCGATATCGACGTAGATGGGATTGTTATAAGCCATCGGCCGCATCTTCGCGTAGTCGCTCGTGCCAAAGCCTTTCTTCATCGTCTCGCTCTCGCTCGTGGCCACGACGATGAGGTGCGCGTCCTTTTGCAGCGGCACGCGGATCGTGTCATCAAATTGCACGACACCAGTCTTGAAAAGTTTCGGGTGTGATTTGCGCGTGAAATTCAGCTCGCGCTCCTGGCGGCCATTGATGAGCACCTGCACGCGATCAATGCCGGCCCAGGTGTTGCACTGCACGCGCACTTTGAGGTCGATGTGGCCGGTGGCCCGCACATCATCACCCGCAATGCCGCCGCCGGGCGTGGTCACTTCGAGATACGGACCGGTCGTGAGTACCATGTTGCCCTTCTTCACGCGTGAGGAGATTTCCTCCCAGTCGATCTTCGCGGGATCATCCGTGCTGCACGGGACGTAGTTGCGCCAGCAGCCCACGCCATTGCCATAAACGGCGTGCGCGTCTGCGCAGGAGATGGCGACGGTGCGGTGGCCTTGATTCAAAAGCTGCAGCCAGATGAACTCGCGCACTGTCGATGCCTTTGCGGTGATCGCCCCGGCGGTGCGGCTAACTTTGAAAGGAGCGCCGTAGAGCAGATCGGTGCCGGGGCCGTTCTCGACCTCGTAGCCGTCGATCATGCCGCCGATGCCTATGAAGCCGTTGTCAGCCACGCCGTCGGAATTGCGATCAACAAAAAGGTTCGGCAGATCAGGATGATTGATCTGAATCCAGCGTGTCGGCTCCTCGCCCTGCCAGCGGCGCAGCGTCAGCGCGTTGATGCGCGGGTCGTCGTTCCATTCCGGCGCGCCGCCGTCTTGGAGGAAGCGATCCGGCAGATACGGGAACGCATTGAAGTGCGCGCGCCGTCCCGTCAGCTCCACGCCGGGAATGGTCTTCACGAATGGCGCGAGGCCGAGCTGCTCGATGAGCGGCTTCCAATCGTAGAGCCGGTTGTGCTCAGTCGTCGGCGCGAACTCGATGTGCTCCGCCGCGAGATTCGCGAGCCGGCCCTCGGTGTTGCACACGTTGTCGCCGCTCGGCGTGGAGTGATTGTGCGGGTCCATGCTGATCCAGCCGCGCGTATCGACCACGCGCGTGAGCTTGCCTTTCAGCTCGACCTCCTGCGCGGGAGCGAGCGTGATCTCCTTTTCGATGTGATCATACTCCGGCCCGCGCACGACAAAGACGCGATACTTCCCCGGCGGGAGCTGCACGGTGAACTGTCCCTTTTCCGAGTGATACTGGTCCACACAGCCATGCGCGCGATGCTTTGGCCCGAGATCGAGTTTCGGCGCGCCCGCGTCGAGCGGCTCAAAGTGCGCCTTGCACGGGAGGCTCACGCCCTTTTCATCGGCGATGTCAAAGCGGATGCGCGACGCAGCCTTCATCGTCACTGAGGGCGCGGTCGCCTCGCCTGAGTCCGGCACGCTCATCGAGATCATCGCGCTCTCGCGTCCGATGTCCTCGACGGTGAATTCCTTCGCGCCCGCCGTGGTTTTGAAAGTGAAAGCTCCCTTCGCATCGGGATGCGCCTTCACCTTCGCATTGCCATACGACACGATCACGCTCGCCGTCGTGATCGGAGAGCCATCCGCGTTTTTCAAAGAGCCGGAAACCTGCGCCACCTTCACGCCCTTCACCGCCATCGCCTCGCCCACCGCCTCCGCAGGCGAGCGGCCCACCGCGAAAAAGCGCGCGATCACCACCTCCGCGCCCGGCGCGATCTCGATCTCGCCGCCGCTTTTCTCAGCGCCCGTCACGCTCAGCACCACCAGCGCATACGCACCTTTGTGCGCCGGATCGATGGCATCCATCCAGCGAATGCCGCCCTCCACATCACCCTGCGCCTCAAAGCGCGTCAGATCATCCTTCGTGTTCACGCGTTGCGGCGCGTCCGTCTCATTGCGCAGCACCGTCGTGATGAAAATACCCTGCGCGCCATCGCGGACCCGGTACTCATGCCGCTTGAACACGCCGCCGTTTTTGGCCGCCGTGATCACCGTCTCCACCGCTGCGCTGCCTTCTTCCTTCACCGCGACCGTTTTCACATAGCTCACCGGCCCATGACCGCACGGGCCAAAGCACACGAGCTGGTCATTGTTCGCTCCGCGCAGCGTGATGTCGTAAAGCAAACCGGGCGTCACGCCGTCATCGCCATAAAAGGTGCTCATGTTCGCGCGCCGGTTCGGAGCGTTCTGCGAGATCACCGCCTCCACTTTGTCGCTGCGCAAAACAAAATCACCCCTGATGCCATCCGCCTCTTTGCCACCCGGCAGTTCTTTCTCGCGGCCACGCGCCGCTTCAAAAACTTCCGCCGCTCCGAGAGCAGAACAGGCAGACAACAAAACGAGAGGAAACAGAACAAGGCGCTTTTTCATGGTTGGGCGCGCACCGTGAGGCGTGCCGCCCCGCGAGACAAGCGGAAAGAGTTTCAGGAAGGTCAACGGTCAAGTCCGCACCGTCTGCTGAGATGCATAACACGCGGTATCTAGGGCGACTCGCCCGCACTACTTGGTGGCTACTTTCCCGCCGTCGGCTGGCAGAGTGCGCAATCTCTGCGTCGCACTGAGGCCGTATTTGTCGGGTTGGTACATGGCTTCGATTTTGGCGGGCGGGGCGATGGTGTCGCCTTCGGCTATTACTCTCGCCAGATAGGTCATGCTGAATTTGCCTTTGCCGGGGGCGTAGTCGGTGAAGAAGAGGGCGCGGTCGGCGCGGATTTCGCGGTGGTCGCAAAACCAGGGTTCGTGGCCGTCGGCGGCGCGGGTGCTGTCGTCGGCCTGCGTTTCGAAGTTGGGATTGATGGCTTCGAAGACAGCAGGCAGCGGATCGCTGATGGCGAGGTAGCGGTCGTTGCCTCCGATCTCGATGTCGAGGGTGATGAGCACCATGTCGCCGACGCGGAGATCATCTGCGGGAGCGGATTTGCCGTCGGGCTGGAGCTTCGCGTAGTTGCGGGTGATGCCGTAGCCTTTGTTCTCGCCGGAGAACTCGGTGCGGCGCGGCCAGGCTTTGGCTTCGATGCGGGCGAAGGCGGTCTGGCCTTCGGGGATGTCGATGGTGAGCGGCTTCGCTGCGAGGTTTTGATTGAGGACGAAGGAAGTTTTCGCGCTGGAGTTCCGCTTGGGAAGATTGAGCGGCATGGTGAGAGTGTCCCATTTGGCGTTGAGGGCGAGCACGCCGTCGGTGGTCTTGATGCTGCGCTCGTAGGCGGACATGGAAAGGAGCGTCCACGAGTTGGTGAACGTGTTGCCCCACTCGCCGCGCGCGTTGCGTTGCTGCAAAATGGTGGTGGCGAGTTCGTCGGCGTCTTGTTTCAAACCGAGGTGCGTGTAGGCGATGAGGCGCAGCGATTTGTTCACGGTGTTGCCCCACCAATGCGTCCACACCGCAGGCGCGGGGCGCGGCGCTGGGGCGGGAGCGGCCTTCGCTTTGGTTTTGCTCTTCGAGTCAGACTTCTTGTCCTTCGATGCTGCAACGGCCTTCTTCACCACTTCAGACGGCGGCGCTTTGGGTTTCCAGCCGAGCAGCTCTTTGATCTGCGTCTCAGGCGCGTTATGGATGCACATGGCAAGAGCGACCCAGAGCTTGGCGATCTCGGGGAGCTGATCGCGTTTGCTGTAGAGCAGGTTTTCATACGCGGCCTCGGGCTTGCCGCCTTTGGCGAGGGTGTAGAGCGCCTGCGCGGCATTCGACAATGCGTATGGGTCTTTCTCGGTGTCGAGATTGCGCAGCGATTTGGAAAGGTAATCGAGGATGCCTTTGATGACGTCGTCGGGCACGGTGGCTCCGGCGTCTTTGCACTTCATCAAAACGAAGCCGCCGTACGCAGTGCCCCACGCGCTTGATTCGGTGCCGCCGGGCCAGTAGGCGAGGCCGCCGTCGTCGGTGACCATGCGGAGCAGTCGGTTCGCGCCGGCCTGGATCGCGTCTTTGCTTTTGGCTTTGTCGAGATGCTCGGGGAAAAGATCACTGTAAGCGCCGAGTGCGAGCCAGGGCATTGTCGATGACGAGGTCTGCTCGACGCAGCCATACGGGTAGTGCATCACATAATCGAGCGCGTCGCGCACTTCGAAGAGCCGCGAGGCGCTGGCATTCACATCGACGCTGCCATCGCCTTCGAGAATCTGC
>JANPIW010000473.1:0-6003 GCA_031425215.1 Verrucomicrobiaceae bacterium | reverse complement strand
CACCGCTTCGCTCTCAGGCGGCTCGCTGCGGGTCGGCGGCACGGTGGACCTGACGCCACTGATCGACCCCGTTTTGAATCTCCGGCTTGAAATGCAGCAGGCGCTCATTGTGAGGAATGACGCGATGAGCATGCGTGCCGATGGCGTGATCTCGCTCACGGGCACAGCGGCGAAGGCCGATGTCGCGGGCCGTCTTGAGCTGGTGCGCGGTCGTGTGTTCAAGGAGATCGAGTTCCTGCCGCTCTCGCTGCCTGACCAACTACCGCCGCCGCCGCCGATGGTGCGCGCAATGACGACGCCCTCTCTTCCGCCGCCATTCGCGTTGTGGAATCTGAACGTGGACATCGTCACGCGTGATCCCATCCGCCTTCTCGGCAATGTGCTCAATGGCGGAGCGACGGCGGACTTTCATCTCAGCGGCACGGGCGCGGCGCCGGTGCTGGAGGGAAAATTATCGCAGCAAGGTGCGCACATCCAACTGCCTTTCAGCCGGCTGGAGCTGTCGCGCGGCGACGTCATTTACACCAAGGAAAATCCGTTCGCGCCGCAGCTCGATCTGCAAGGTGAGTCGGTGGTGGGCAACTATCAAGTCACCGTGTATGCCACGGGCGCGGCGGCCAAACCGACGCTGCGCTTCACGTCCAGCCCGCCGCTCTCGGAGCCGGAGATCGCGTCGCTGCTGGCCACCGGCACGACGGTGGGCGATGCGCAATCCGCAGGCGGCGTGGCTGCGAATCGTGTGGCGTTTCTCGTGCTCAGCAAAGCGTATCGCAGGCTCTTTAACAAAGCCGTGCCGACACGCAGGACAGAGGAGCCGGGGCGCGCGTCGTTCAGTCTGAATCCGCTCGGCTCGGGGTCGAGTCTCGGCAGTCTTTCCGGCACTTTTGAAATCACGCCGAACTGGCAGGCGGAGATCGGTCTCGGCGAGCGCGGCTTTCGCGGCATGATCAGCTACTTGGTGCGATTCCGATGAAGTCGCTCGCTATCATGCTCGCGCTCATCGTCGCGCACGGTTGCCACGCGCGCGGTGATGCGGTCGCCATCGAGGCGCATGGACTTCGTGTGCGCGTTGATGGCGTGAGCGCAACGGCAGTCGGCGATGTGAAGTCCGTGGTCGAAGCGCAGGCCGCGATGACCGTGGACAAAACCGTCACACCGCCGCTCGCGGACGATCTCGCGTTTTTCGTCCGCCAGAGCTATCGCGAGCTCGGCTACCGCGATGCCGAGGTGACGTGGGACGTGGCGGACGGTGCGGCGCTTCTGCATGTGAAGGAAGGTGAGCGGTACATTGTCGGCAACATCGCTTACGAAGGGAACAGCTCGCAGTCCGAGTCCGATCTGAACGGTTACTTGCTGCGTCCCACACACGAGAAGCTCGGCATGGTGGGCAAGAGCGCGCCCTTTGTGGAGGCCGATTTGAAAGCCGGTGCCAGCCTGGTGCAGCGTTATTTTCAAGCGCAGGGTTTTCTCGATGCCGTCGTGGCGCCGCCCGAGTTCACGCCGCACCCCGCGACGCGAACGGCGGACGTGCTCGTGCGCGTCAAGGAAGGCCAACGTTTCACTTTCGGCAACGTTAGTGCTGTGGGTGATCTCCCGGGATCGAAGCACGAAGTGGAAAGACAGTTCAAAGACTTGTCAGGCCAGCCCTTTAACGAGGTGCGGGTGGAAACGATCCGCAAAAACATCATCGGCGTCCATGAGCAACGAGGGCATTTTGCGGCGGTGGTGAGCGCGGAGTTTGATCTCGCGAGGAAGGAGGGCGGCGGCGTGGCAGTCGTTTATCGCATCACGCCTGGGCCGCGATTTCAAATCGCCAGTGTGGACATCGCGCCCGGATTCTCCCACGGAGCGCAGCGCGTCTTGCGCGGCAGTTTCAAGCGCGCGCCCGGTCGCATCTACTCGCCTGCCGAGCTGGAGTTCATGTCGCGCCGCGCGCTGGACACAGCGGTTTTTTCCAAGCTCGACGTGAAGCCGCGCACCAGCGGCGATGACACGCTGGCGCTCGACATCACCGGCGAGGAGGGGCCGCGCACCACGCTGTCTGCATCGCTTGGCTACGAAACCTTTGAGGGCATTTTCCTCCGCGCGGAGGCGCGGAAGGTGAACTTCATGGACACCGGCAACTCCATCCGGGCGCTGGTCGAGCACACGGTGCGCAGTCAGAGCGCGGCGATCAAATGGCGCGACCCGGTGATCTTTGAATCCGCTTACAGCCTCGACGCGGAACTGGCGGCGCAAGCCGTTCAGGTCTTCGACTACGAGCGCCGCTCCTTGAGTCTGCGCACCACACTGAACCGGCAGTGGAGCAAGCGCGTCTCCGCCAACGTTTTTGCCGAAGGCTCTGCCAATCAAGCTGAGTCCGCCATGCTCACAGCCGAGGAGCTAGGCCCTGCGGATTACAATCTCGGCACGCTCGGCGCAGGACTGTTGCTCGACTACCGCGACAGCCCGGTGCTGCCCTCTCGCGGCTGGATGACGGGCGTCACGCTCACAGGCGCGGGGGGCGGCGCGAGCTATCTGCGCGGAGATGTGCTCTTCGCCTACTATCAGCCCATCACGAAAAAATTCCGCGCCGCTTTCAGCGCGAAGAGCAGCATCATTCAAAACAGCGGTGGTGTTGAAAATCTGCCCATCGACATCCGTGTCTTCAACGGCGGAGCCACCAGCGTGCGCAGCTTTGCCGAGAGAGAAATGGGGCCTCGCTCCAGGGCAGGGGACACTCCTCTCGGTGGACGCATGAGCCAGACGGGCAGCATCGAGCTATCGTATGAAGTGGCGCCGAGCCTGGAGCTGGCCGTGTTTGGCGATGCAGGTAATCTCGGCGAGACGGTGGAGAATCCTTTCTCCCAGCCCGCAGGTTTGCGTTACGCCGTCGGCCTCGGCCTGCGCTACAAGCTGCCGATTGGACCGTTGCGCATTGATTACGGTTTTAATCCCGATCGCCAGAGAGGCGAGCCGATAGGAGCGTTGCACGTCACGTTTGGCTTCGCGTTCTGATTGGGCGAAGGGTGGGCGTCATGCGAGTGAAAATCCTGCCGCCGCCAGGGCTGCGCGCAGTTTGGCTTTGCCGTCGAAATCAATGACATCGCCGTGCCCGACGATCACGCGGTCGAAATCCCAGCCGAGGATCGTCGCAAGCGAATCCCGGAACGCTGCCGCATCCTTCACTCCGGCCTTCATTGGCCGCGACATTCCTGGATGATGCTCGCCGCCAACGGCCACGCGCAGGAGCAACTCCGTCCAGATCGGCTCATCGCCGCCGAAGTTGAAGACCAGCTCGGTGAGGATCAACGTGCGTGATGGAACGTGGAGCAGGGCGGTATCGCGGGCCTCTGGTGCGCCTTGGATTTCAAGCGCCAACAGCTCCCCAGCCCACTCTGACGGCGCGGGCACAATCGGAGTTGTCGCAAATCCGACCAGTTCCGAGAATCCATCGGGAGCGAGATAGGGAATCCCTGGAAACGCCAGGCGACCTTCCGAGGCAAAAGTGTCATGCCGTAAAATGCCGTCCAGCAGCCAGCCGGGCTCGCCGAGCGCGCGGATCGCCGCCACGTCGTCCGGCGTAAATGCCGCCGTGGAATGAATGACCAATTTACCCGAGCGGAGGCGGATGAGCGTCACGTTGCGGCGCAAATCAGCACCCAGCATTTTCAGGGGATAAGCGAGCAGCCAGAGATTCTCGGCGAGCGGTAGCGGTGTGGTGTGTGTGTTCATAGACTGATGGAGTGTGAATTTGGATTTGGGTGAAACCCTGCCCACGCTTTGAAGCATGTTTTAACATGCTGTCTTGCGTTCACCTTGGCTCGTTCAGCCCATCAGTTTGTCGGGCGTGATGGGAAGATTGCGGATGCGTTTTCCAGTGGCGTGGAAGACGGCGTTGGCTACGGCAGCGGCTGTGCCGGTGATGCCGATTTCGCCCATGCCACGCGCGCCCATCGGATTAAACTCGAAGTCGGGTTCGCCCACGAAATGCACCTCGATGTCGCGGATGTCGGCGTTCACCGGGACGTGATAGTCCGCGAGGTTGCGCGTGACGGGCAGGCCGGTCGCCGGGTCGTAAACCGTTTCCTCCCCGAGGGCCATGCCGAGGCCCATGACCACGCCGCCCAGAATCTGGCTGCGCGCGGTTTTAGCATTCATCACCCGCCCGCAATCCATGACGGAGACGAAGCGCGTGACCCGGACGTGCGGGAGGTCGGGATCAATCTGGACTTCACAAAACTGCGCACCGAAGGATTGGAAGGCCATGCGTGGTTTGATCAACAGCGGCGGGCGGAAGCTGCCTTTCCCTTCTATTGAGTTCTGGCCCGCGCGCTGGAGAATATCCATGAAGCTGTCGCTTTTCCCGGCGTCTTCCATGAGCGCGAAGCGACCTGCCCCTGCGGAAATGATTTTGTCCACATCAGCGCCGTGCAACGGTGACTGCGCGTCATCCACGGCAAGCTTTGCCAACTTTTTGTGCAGGTCAGCCGCAGCGTCGTAAATGGCCGAACCTACCGTCGCCGTCGTGTTCGATCCGCCAGCGACTGGGCCATAGGGCAGATCAGAATTGCCGAGCTCAAACGTCACTTTTTCCACCGGCACACCCAGGGCTTCCGCGCTGATCTGCGCGAGCACAGTGTAGGCGCCGGTGCCGAGGTCATGCGCCGCGCACTTCACGACCACGGTGCCATCAGCCCGCAACAGCGCGGTGGCTTCCGCAGCCATTTTGTAACCGGGGTAAGTGGCGGTCGCCATGCCCCAGCCCACGAGCATTCCGTTCTTGCGCATCGAGCGCGGCTCGGGCGTGCGCTTTTCCCAACCAAACTTTTCCGCACCGAGATGGTAAGCCTCTTTCAAATGCTTCGTGCTCCACGGCTTTTCCTGAATGGGGTGCGTGTCCGAGTGGTTCAAGATTCGCAACGCCAGCGGGTCCATCTTCAACTCATAGGCCAGCTCGTCCATCGCGCATTCCAGAGCGTGGACGCCGGGGCATTCGCCTGGCCCGCGCATGAATGTCGGGGTCGCCACGTTCACGGCGAAAACCGTTTCCTCCACGGTGATCGCCGGACACGCGTAGAGCACGCCGCTCGAACGCGCGCCGCACATCTCCACAAAATCTCCCACCGGCGAGGCTAGCGTCTCCACGCGATGCCGGATGCCGCGCAGCTTTCCCTCGCGCGTGGCCGCCAGCGCGATGGTCTGCGTGGTGGGCGTGCGATGCCCGGTGCCGCTGAACATGTCCTGCCGCGATAGGGCAAACTTCACCGGTGCACCAGCCACCTTCGCCGCCATCGCTGCGAGAAAAATGTGCGGCCAGACCGCGCCCTTGCAGCCGAACGCGCCGCCGACGAACGGACTGATCACGCGCACGTTTTCCTTCTTCAAGCCGAACGCCTGCGAGAGCACGTCCTGCACGCCCTTCACGAATTGCGTGGCGTCGTGTAGTGTCAGGCGATCCTCGGCAATCCACTCAGCGACCGTCGCAGAAGGCTCCATCGGATTGTGCGTCTCCGTCGGCGTTTCGTAGATGCGCTCCATGATGACGAGGCTCTCGTCCGCCAGCGCGGCTTCGACGTCGCCCTTCTTCAGTTGCACATCTTCGCCATTGTTCTTTGCCGGCGTCTTCGCCGTGTCTCGCGCCTGACGCGCCTTCAAGGCAGGCGTCTTCTCCTCGTATTGAATTTTGATCAACGAGGCGGCATGACGCGCGTGCTCCAAGGAGTCGGCGACGACAAAGGCAACGTATTGGCCCCCGTAATAGATTTGGTCGTCGCTTAAAGGCAACCGAGTCTCGTTCATGAGGCCGCCACCGAGCATCGGATTGGGCTTGGGCTGCTTGATCTCGGGTGCGTTGCGATGCGTGAGCACGAGGCGCACGCCTGGCGCGGCTTCCGCCGCGTTCGTGTCGAGCGCCTTGATGCGCCCGTGAGAAATCGCGCTCTTTCGCGCCACCCCATGCAGCACTCCTTTGGGACTGAACTCCGCTGCATAACGCGCCGCGCCAGTGACTTTCAGTCGGCC
>JANPIW010000472.1:0-6667 GCA_031425215.1 Verrucomicrobiaceae bacterium | reverse complement strand
GGCCCGCACGTTGGCCGTGCGACCGTCGCCGAAACGTTGCTCGACGCGATCGTACAAGCCTTGCTTTTTGGCTTTCTCGAACGTCGCTTTGATGTCGGCATTCCCAAACCCCTTCGAGACGACTCGATCGTGATAGGCGTGCGCCAACTCATGCAACGTGAAGTTCGGCATCCGTTTGGTCTCGCGTTCGAAGATGCGGATGTTGGTGAACTCCACAGCTTTCGCCATCGCGGGATCGCGTTTGTTCTCGCGCAGCCATTCGGCGTCGGGGTGGTACTCAGCTCTTTGGCCGAAGCCATCGTAAGGCAGTGAGAAATAGAGCGGCACCTTTTGCAGCTCGCTGACAGCGGCAGGTGGGACGACGCGGATGATTTCATCGAGCTGGGCTTTGAGAAGCGCGAGCGCGCTGTCGGTGGGCGCGGGTTCGGCGGCGAGGAGTTCCTTGCTCACGTTCACCTTCCAGCCGGCAATGATGCGTGTCTCGCGTGAGTTGGCGAGACGGTCGCGATCCTGCGCGCGCGTTTTGATCTCCGCCTTGATTTTCGCGAGGTGGTCGGGCCACACGAAGGTGGGAGCTTTGGAGGGATCATAGCCAGCCATGTGGCCGGTGAGTCGCGTGGCGGGCTTGGTGTACTTGATGACGGTGTCGCCAAAAACCTCGCGGCATATCGCGGCGAGGCCGGCATCGTAGTCGAGCAGCTCGGCGCGCGTGTTCACATGGTTGTGATCGTGATCGTTCTCGCGGTTGTCGTCGAACCAGGACTGCACGCCCTCGGCAAAGTACTCGTGGTGATTCATGCTGGCGTATTTGCCCTTCCAAAGTCCGGCCTTCATCGCGGCGTCGTAGGCTGCCTTGAGCCGTGTGTCGAAGGTTGGATCCACATTCGCGAGGCCGCGGAGATGGATGTTGTGCGCGAATTCGTGGATGGCGATGCACTCCTTCTCGTACGGGTCTCCTGGATAGCCGAGGAGATTTTCCTCGGCGCAGGTGCAGTACGGATCCGTCGTGCTGCCACCGGTGCCGCGCGCGCGGGCGTCCCAGTATTCTTTGCCGGTGTATTGCGGGTAATCCGGATGCGGCTCGGCGCTCATCCTGACAAACTCCGGCAGGTCGGTGGTAAACTCGTTGTGCGCGAGGATGCACAGACGCCCGCCGCTTTTGATCATCGCATCGCGCACGTCGGGCCGTTTCGCGAGCATCATGTCGGCGAGATACGCGGCCTCCTTGAGCGCGTAGGGATTCACTTTCGCCGAGGCGACGATGGGAAAGCCGTGTGCGCTGACCGACTGGGTGTAAAACGCCGGCACGCCATCTCTGCCATGCGGATCATGCCTATACGCCTGGACGGGAACCAGCGAGGTGATGACAACCTCCGGGGCGTCTTTGCTCGTTAGGACAAAGCGATGACCGAGCGTGGTGCCGATGATGAAATCTTTTCCGGCGGCAATGGTGGCGTTCTTCACACGCTCGGTGTCGGCCTTGAGCCAGAAAACATCCACGGGCTGCACGCTACCATTGATGATCTGCAAGCGTGGCCGCGATGAGAAACTTTTTTCCGCCGCCAAGGCGCAAGTGAGTACCGCGAGCGAGCAGATGAGGGCAGGAATGGAGTGCTTCATGATGAAAGGCATAGCCATGTGATCACTTTGAGTCTTGCACCGGATGCGGCACGCCAGCGTCAATGTCAGCACAAGTCTTCGTGCGCGCCGTGGCCGCGAGGTAAATGCCTGCGAGGATGAGCGCTCCGCCGGCTGCTTTTAGCCACGTCAGCGTCTCATCGAAAAGCCACCAGGCGAGCAGCGAGCTGATCACCGGCTCACCGAGCAGGCACACGGCGATGAAGCCCGCGCTGAAGTGCCGCATGGCCCAGTTGTAACTGCTGTGACCCAGATGCTGGCTGATGAGCGCCATGCCAAGCAGCGCGCCCCAGGTGCCGACGCTGAAACCCGTGAACGGAAGGCCGACCGCGAGCACACAAATCCAAAGAAGTGCCGCAGCGCTGCTGTAGCACACACTTAAATAGGCAGGCAGCGAGAGCCGCGCACGCAGCCGACGACCGCTGAGCAAATACAGCGCGAGCGCGAGGCTGCCAGCGAGCGCGAGCGCATCACCGATCAGCGCGCGTGTGCCGCCTGTGAAATCACCGAAGCCAATCACCACCGCGCCAGCGACGCTCGCGCTGATGCCCAGCCATGCGCGCGGCGTGATGCGATCACTCGTGAGCCATGGTGTGAGCAGCGCGACCCAGACGGGCGCGGTGTTTACCAACACGGTGCTGTTTGCGACGGAGGTGAAGCTCAATGAGGTAATCCACGTCGCGAAATGAAGCGCCAGAAAAAAACCCGCGAGCGCACCTGTGGCGAGATCACCGCGCGAGAGCCGCCGCAGCTCATCGCGCGCGCTCCACCAGGCGAAAGGAAGCAGCAGCGCCGTGGCAAACGTCATGCGCCATGCCGCCGTGACGAGCGGCGGCGCGTCGGAGAGACGCACAAAGATGGATCCGCTGGAAACCGCCAGCACACCCACGGCGAGAGCGAGCGCGGGCTTGGTGCGAGGCAAGTCGTGGGGCTGAGACATTGAGGTGGGTGTTCTATTGCAACAACATCAAAGCATGAACCGGCCCCTCACCCCAACCCTCTCCCCGTGGATCACCACGGAGCAAACCAAGCTCAGCTCCGTGGAGAGGGAGCCTGAGCTGCGCGTCAGCGTCAGGCCCCCTCTCCCCGGAGGTGATCGTGATTCGCATGATAGCGATCCACGGGGAGAGGGTTGGGGTGAGGGGCCGCTTTGGGCTGACGAAGGCATGATCGAATGATTGAACATCGCGCCTGTGGATGTCTTGTTCTATTTTCAAGCCATCGCGTGAAACTCAGCCCAGCCATCGCATCCAGCCTCGTCACCTCAAGCGGCGCTCCCGCCGTGGATGTTCGCGTGCTGGAGCAGCTTTTCGATCTCACGCCTGACATTGCGTTCTTCATCAAGGACACCAGCGGACGCTACATCGTGGTGAATCACTCACTCGTGGAGCGCAACGGGTTCACCAGCAAGGCGCAGCTTGTCGGCAGACGCGCGAGCGATGTGTTCGCGGGTGATCTCGGACGCATTCCTTCCGATCAGGACGCCGCTGTGATCCGCACGGGAAGGCCGCTGCTTGATCACCTGGAGCTGCATCTGCACCGCCCGCGCAATGCCTGCTGGTGCCTGACCACGAAGCTGCCGCTGCGTGATGCTAAGGGCGTGATCATCGGGCTGATCGGCATCTCGCGCGACGTGCGCGCGCCGGGTCCGCTCGATGACATCCCGGCGGGCATGGGCAGGGCGCTCGATGCGCTGGAGAAAAGCTGCGCCGAGGCACACACCCCGGCGACGCTCGCAAACCGCGCCGGACTTAGCCCCTCGCGATTCGCGCGTCTGGTGAAGCGCATTTACGGCATCACGCCGAGCCAGCTCATCACCAAGACGCGCCTTGCCGCCGCCCAGAGGTATTTGACGGAGACTGATCGCAGCGTGGCAGAGATCGCACTTGATTGCGGATTCTATGATCACAGCGCCTTCACTCGTGCTTTCCGAGCGGCCACAGGGCAGACGCCGACGGAGCACCGGCGGAACACGAGCAGCTGATGAAACTCGACCGCTTTCTGGCCAAACAATCGAGCATGGGCCGCACTACGGCGCATCGGCTCATCGCAGCGAGACGAGTGACCGTGGATGGCGCGACCATTGCCGACGGGCAGAATGAGATCAGCCGCTTTTCGCGTGTGGAACTGGATGGCGAGGCGCTGCAAGTGCCGGAGCGCGCGATCTACCTCATGCTGCACAAGCCTGTGGGCTACCTCAGCGCGACGAAGGACGCGCAGCACCCAACGGTGATCGATCTCATTGATAATCCTGACAAGCACACGCTGCACATCGTCGGCAGGCTGGATCGCAGCACGTCGGGGCTGATCTTGCTGACCAATGATGGACGCTGGTCAAAGCGGCTGATGGACGCTGATGCGAAGGTGCCGAAAGTCTATCTGGTCGAGACGAACGATCCCATCGTGCCTGAGACAGCAGATGCGTTTGCGCGCGGTTTCTACTTTCACACCGAGGACATCACCACGCGCCCCGCAGCGCTGGAGATTCTGGCGGAGCGCCGCGCCCGGCTCACACTGATCGAGGGGCGCTATCATCAGGTGAAGCGCATGTTTCACCGTGTGGGAAATCGCGTGACGGCGCTGCATCGGGAGAGCATCGGCGGGATCGTGCTGCCGGATGATCTCGCTCCCGGGCAATGGCGGGAGCTGGATTGTCAGGCCGTTGTGAAACCTCACGTCATGGGATAGACTCCGCGATGCAATGGCAAAGCAGGCTGGAAATTTTGCGCTGGCGTTCGCTCGAAGAGGCGGACGCACGCGGGGAATTGCTGTCTGGCGACAAACGCCGTGCCGCCACGGCTGAGACGAAGGGTGGTCTGAAGTCCGAGCGCGACGCGGCGCTCCATGTGAAGGAGATCGACGCATTCCTGGAGCGACGTGCCAAGGAGCTGGGCAAGCACGAGAGCTGCACCGAGGCGATGAAGAGCATGACCATCCCGCTGCCGGGAACATCGTGGTCGCTCGCGGGCTGGATCGTTGCATTCGTATGCGGCTTCGGTCTGACGGGCATCGGCAGCGAACGCGAGATCAATCTGCTCGCGCTCCCGCTCGTGGGCGTTCTGGTCTGGAACTTTGTTGTCATCAGCTTGTCGCTGCTGATCGAGTTTTTTTCCTCGGGCAAGAAGGAGGACACGGGCTGGCTGGCAAGGTGGTGGTCACACCGCACGGCCAGACCTGTCCCGCAAGTTCCGACGGTGGCGGACGCGGCTCGCGTCAAGTTCGTCCAGCGCTCGCAGCCTTTGTTGCTGGAAAGATTGCGCACTCGCTCGCGCGAGTGGTTTCACATTGCGGCGGCCTTGCTGGCCATCGGCAGCGGCGTGGGGATGTACGCGAAGGGCTGGTCGCACGAGTATCGCGCGGTTTGGGAGAGCACGCTGCTCGGGCCAGAGCAGGCTCGCGGTTTCTTTGAGGCGCTTTTTTCTCCTGCATCAAAGGCATTCGCACTGCCGGTTCCGCTCGATGACATCGCGGCGATGCAGCGCAAAGGCGGCGTGGTGGAAAGGGCGGCGGACGCGCTGCCTTGGATTCATCTCTATTCGGGGACGCTGGGGCTGCTGGTGGTGCTGCCGCGTTTGCTCCTGGCGGGTCTCACGATGCAGCGCGGCGCGCGTCGCGAGACGAAGCTCTGGCGCGAGATGGGCTGGAGCGCTTACGCTTTGCGACTGCTGCGCGCGGTCGAGGGCGGGGGTGAGTCGGTCGCGATGCTGCTCCATGGCATCAGCGGTGATGAGGCGCAGCGTGATGCGTGGTCGGAGATCATCCAGGAGAAGGCTGGCGGGAAAGTGAGCATCGATTTCCAAGCGATCCCTTTTGGCGATGAGGACGAGTTCACCGCGGACTGGAAACCTGCCTCGCACATCGTCGCGCTCGTCTTCCAACTGGCGACGACACCCGAGGACGAGGTGCAGGGCCGCCTCGCTGCCGATCTGCGCGACAAACTGCGCGCCACATTCTCTGATGGCAGACTCATCGTACTGCTGGACGAGGCGGGTGCTCGCGAGCGGTGGACGGACGAGCATGTGAGCAGCCGCCGTGATCTGTGGCGGCGCGTGCTCGGAGGAAAGTACGACAGCATCGAGAGCGTGAGCGCGAACCACTTGCGCGTGTCTGCGTCACAGACAGGATGGAGCACCCCCTGAAATGTCTGCCGCCCCCGCCAGTCCTCCGGCCAGCCGGATGGTCACCCTGAGTCTCATCTCGCACACCAATGCGGGCAAGACGACGCTCGCGCGCACGCTGCTGCGCCGCGACGTGGGGGAGGTGCGTGACGAGGCGCATGTCACGCTCTTCAATGAAAGCCACACGCTCATGGAGACGGGCGATTGCGCATTGCGCCTTTGGGACACGCCTGGCTTTGGCGACAGCGCACGGCTGCTCAAGCGGCTCAAGCGCGTGGACAAGCCGCTGATCTGGTTTCTCTCGCAGACTTGGGATCGTTTCACGGACAGGCCGCTCTGGTGCAGCCAGCAGGCGCTGAAAAATGTGCGCGAGGAAGCCGACGTGCTGCTCTACCTCGTGAATGCAGCGGAGTCGCCCGAAGGCGCCGGCTACGTCGCGCAGGAAATGGAAATCCTCGGCTGGGTGGGCAAGCCGGTGCTCGTTTTGCTGAACCAGACCGGCCCGCCGCACGAGGCACACATTGAGGCGGCGGAGATATCGGCGTGGCGCGAGCATCTCAAGGCGCACCCGATCGTGCGCGAGGTGCTGGCCTTTGACGCCTTCGCACGCTGCTGGGTGCAGGAGGACCGGCTGCTGGACACCATCCGCGCCCTGGTCGGCGATGCGAAGGACGAGGTTTTTCGTGCTGTGCAAAAGGCCTGGCAGAAGCGCAACGCGGACGTTTTCGACCGCTCCATCGTCCTGCTCTCCGAGCAGCTCACCTCATCTGTGCTCGATGGCGTCGAGGTGCGCGCTGAGACGCTCGTGGAGCGCATGGGCATCGGCCGCGGCGAGATCAACAAGGAGTACACCGCTGCGCGCCAAACCCTCGCCATCAAGCTCGCCGGGCGGATCGAGCACACGACAAACG
>JANPIW010000471.1:0-6632 GCA_031425215.1 Verrucomicrobiaceae bacterium | reverse complement strand
TGAGCGGGTTTTGCGGGCTGACGATCCATCTCGCGAGGTCGAGGCGGTCCGGTTGTTTGCTGGTCGGTTCAAAGGCGTGCAGCACTTTCGGCGTGCCGGGTGTGACCTCCTCATCAGGCCGCGTGAAGTCGCCTTTAATGAAGACGGTAGTTTTGCGCGGCTTGGTCAGCTCCTTCATCACCATGGTCGTCGTGCCCTGGTTGAGCTGCGTGTCGATTTCCTTGTGCCGGTCACTCAAGACTCTAAGCGGATCGCTGGGGTTTACGATGTTGGTGAAGAGTGTGATGTTGTCGGCGAGCGTGCGGGTGCTCGCCGGTTTCTCGACCGCTTTCTTGATGCCTGCGGTGAGCTTTTTGCGAAAGTCAGGCGACAGCTCTTTCTCCCAGTCGGTGATCTCGCTGTAGCGTTCCTTGACCATGACATGGAGCTTTGCGTCGAGTTGTTTGAACTCGGCGGTCATGCCCGCGACATCGACGGTGGGATCGAAGACCTTCATCGTCGGCTCGTCCTGGCTGTTCAGGAAAGCGAAGACCCGGTAGTACTCCTTTTGCTCGATGGGATCAAATTTGTGATCGTGGCACTGAGCGCAGCCGATGCTGAGGCCGAGCCACACGGTGCCGGTCGTGGCCACGCGGTCAAAGACGCTGTCGATGCGGAACTGCTCCTTGTCGATGCCACCCTCGCCATTGATCTGAGTGTTGCGATGGAAGCCGGTGGCGATTTTTTGCGCCTCGGTGGCATCCGGCAAAAGATCACCGGCGAGCTGCTCGATGGTGAACTGGTCAAAGGGCATGTCCGCGTTCAGCGCTTCGATGACCCAGTCGCGGAATTTCCAAATCTGGCGGGGCGCGTCGATGGAGTAGCCGTTGCTGTCGGCGTAGCGCGCCTGATCGAGCCACCAGCGGCCCCAGCGCTCACCGTAGTGCGGACTGTTCAGCAAGCGGTCCACCAGCGCACGATACTTTTCGTCGGACCAGCCTGAGAGGAGGTCAGACAATTCTTTGGGCGAGGGCGGCAGGCCGGTGAGATCGAGCGAAACGCGCCGGATCAGCGTGGCCGCATCGGCTTCAGGTGAGAGCTTCAAATCTTCATCCGCGAGGCGATCCTGAATGAAGTAGTCGATGGCATTTCCAATCCCTGATTTCTGCTTTCCGATTTGATGCGCTTCGCTTCCCTTCGGGCTGCCTGCGGCAGTCTGTCTCGCTGCGCTCGGCTCTGTTTTCAGATTTTGTCTTGGCGGCTCAAATGACCAGTGGCGCTCATACTTCGCGCCTTGTTCGATCCAGGTTTTCAAAATCTCGCGCTGCCTCGCAGTGAGCGGTTGCTTGTGCGACTTGGGCGGCGGCATGACCTCGTCCTTGTCGTCACTGATGATGCGCAGCCAGGCATCGGATTTGGCAAGATCACCCGGCACGATGCCTCGCGATCCATCGCGATCCACCGTGGCTCCTTCAAAGGTATCGAGCCGCAGATCAGCCTCGCGGTGCTTCGGATCAAAGCCATGGCAGGCAAAACAGTTCTCCGACAAAATAGGCCGCACATCGCGGTTGAACTCGATCTTCATCACTGCGCGCGTGGACTCTGCGGCTGGCATCGCGATGAGTGATGCGAGCCATGCGGAGAAGATAAGGGGAAGTTTGTTCATGCGTTGCTCGATCTATCAACGGATGAAGTAGCTCAAATTCTCCAGTTCCACGGCGAGATCGACGCTGTTCACCACGACATTGTCAGGCACGTCGAGCACGGTGGGGGAGAAGTTCAGGATGGCCTGCACTCCGGCGGCCACGATCTCATTGGCGACTTGCTGCGCGGCATTCGCGGGCAGGGTGAGGATGGCCATCTTCACGCGGTGCTCGCGAATGTAGTCCGACATGCCGGCCATCGTATGGAGCGGAACGTTGGCAATCGAAACTCGTGCGCGCGGCTCCAGATCAAACGCGGCAACAATCTCAAAGCCCTCTTTGCGGAAGCCGCCGTAACGCAGCAGCGCTGAGCCAAGATTGCCCGCGCCCACGAGAATGACGGGCTGAAGTTTGGTGCTGCCGAGGACTTTGCTGATCGTCTTGCTCAGCGTCTCAATGTTGTACCCCAGGCCGCGTGTCCCGAGCTGGCCGCAGTAGGCGAGGTCTTTGCGCAACTGCGTCGATTTCACACCGGCGGCCTTTGAGAGCGCGGCTGAGGAAACGGTGCCCACTTCGTTGTCGCGCAGTGTTTGCAGGCAGCGCTGGTAGATGGAGAGACGGTAGATGGACTTGCGGGGAATGACGTGGCGTTTCACTTGTGAATTTTCTCGTCACATGCGCTTATTGTCAAACGACAGGATCAAAATGCACGGTGGCAATCGACATCTCATCGGCTAGACATGCGCCCCTTCCGAAAAAGCCACTCTCATGCAACCGACATCGCCCCAACCCGCTGACCAACACTCCGAGTCCGAACTGCTGCAATTCCGCCGCGACAAGCTCGCCGCGCTGAAACAGCGCGGAGTCGATCCCTTCGGCCAGAGCTATGAGACGACTCACTCGCCTGGCATTTTGAAGGCGGAATTTGTCGAGGCTCTTGACGTGCGGATCGCCGGCCGCATCACGGCAAAGCGCGAGATGGGCAAGGCCACGTTTTTCAATGTGAGCGACATCAGCGGCTCGATCCAGGTCTATGCAAACAAGCAGGAACTCGGCGACGCTGGCTTCGACCTCCTCACACACTGCGTCGATATCGGCGACTACGTCGGCGTGGCGGGTCTTACCTTCATCACGCGCAAAGGCGAGCGCTCGGTGAATGTCAAAGAGCTGACTTTCCTCGCCAAATCGCTGCGCCCGCTGCCAGACAAGTGGCACGGTATTGCGGATCGCGAGATCAAATACCGGCAGCGCTACCTCGACCTGATCGCCAATGAACGCAGCCGCGAGGTTTTCGTCGCGCGCAGCAAAATGGTGGCGGCCATTCGAGCGTTCATGAGCGAGCGCGAGTTCCTCGAAGTGGAGACGCCGATGATGCAGGACGTGGCAGGCGGCGCGGCGGCCAAGCCTTTCGAGACCTTTCACAACGCGCTCAACATGCCGCTCTACCTGCGCATCGCGCCGGAGCTTTATTTAAAGCGACTGCTCGTGGGCGGCTTCACCAAGGTGTTTGAGCTGAACCGCAACTTCCGCAATGAGGGCCTGAGCCGCAGGCACAACCCGGAGTTCACCATGCTGGAGGCTTATTGGGCCTACGCTGACTTTGAGAAAATGGCGGATCTCGTCGAGAGCCTGATCTGCCATCTTGCCGAGAAATTTTGCGACAGCCTCGTGATCGAACACAAGAATGAGGACGGCGAAGTGATCAAGACCATCGACCTCACCCGTCCGTGGAAGCGCGCGAGCTACCGCGACCTCATCACTGGCGTCGATCCCACTTGGTACGAGCGTCTGCCGCAAGGCCGCCGCCAGCGCGCCACCGAGCTGGGTGTGCAGATCAGCGCGAACATGGAGGATTACGAGATCACGCAGCATCTCTTCGAGAAGCTCGTCGAGGAGAAAAGCATCAACCCGCTCTTCGTCACGCATTGCCCCAAGGAACTCGTGCCGCTAGCGAAGCAAAACGCCGCAGACCCCGCCGTCGTGGATGTCTATGAACTCGTCATCAACGGCCAGGAAATCTCCCCCGGCTACTCCGAACTGAACGACCCCATCGTGCAGCGCCAGCGACTCGAAGAACAAGCGGGCGAGGAGATCCAAAAGATCGACGAAGACTTCATCACCGCGCTCGAATACGGCATGCCCCCCGCCGGCGGCATCGGCATCGGCATCGACCGCCTCATCATGATGCTCACCGGAGCAGAGAGCATCAGGGATGTGGTGTTGTTCCCGCAGTTGAAGCGGCGGTGAGAGCTTTGAGAAAAACTTGTGCATTGACCCGTTGATTCCAAAAAGCCGGAGGCTAGAATCCGGCCCCCAACTGCCAACCTATGCCCACTGCCACCGCTCCTTCTCCGTCGGCCTCATCCTCGCTTCGCAATGCTGTCATCCGCCTCGCCGGTCATTCGCAGGATGGCATTCAGTCCATCGGCGGCTTTCTCGCGCGGCTCGCGGGTCGCACGCAGCAGGAGGTGATGACTTACATGACCATCCCGTCCACCATCTCGGGCGGCCCTTCCATCTTCCAGGTGCATCTCGGCTCGGGCGAGGTGCTCACCGCTGGCGATGAGAGCGATGTGCTGGTCGCCTTTTATAAAGAGAGCTACGAGAACCATCTCAGCGCGTTGCGCGATGGCGGCATCTGCCTTTACGACACCGCCGACATGAGCGAGGCCGATGTGAAACCGGGCCGCGGCATCAAGCACATCGGCGTGCCATTCACAGCGGCAACAGTCGAGGCCATCGGCGGCTCGGCTAAGGATCGCGGCAAGAACATGTTCGTGCTCGGCCTGCTCGTCGCCATGTATGGTCTCGACAAAGAAAAGCTCGTCACCATCGTCAGCCGTCAGTTTGGCAAGAAAGACGAGAGCGTGTTGCGCAATGCGATGTTGGCCTTCGACGCGGGCTACGGCTATCCCATCGGCGACATCGGCAAATTTTCTCTCGAACCCGGCGAGGCCGACGACGGTCACCGCATCTCGACCGATGGCAACATGATGATGACCATGGGCCTGCTCGCCGCCGGTGTGCGCTACGGCGCGGCGTATCCGATCACGCCGTGGTCGCCCATCATGGAGACGCTGCGCCTGGAGTTGCCGAAATACGGCGGCCTCTATGTGCAGGCGGAGGATGAGCTTTCCGCCGTGTCGATGACCATCGGCGCGGCGTTCGCGGGCCACCTCGCCATCACCGGCAGCGCGGGTCCGGGCCTCTCTTTGAAAATGGAAGCGCTCAGCTACGCGTCGATGGCCGAGCTGCCGCTCATCGTCATCAACGTGCAACGCGGCGGCCCGTCCACCGGCCTGCCCACCAGCGTCGAGCAAAGCGATCTGCTCCAGGCCATCTACGGCAGCCACGGCGACTGCCCGCGCATCGTTCTCGCTCCGCAAGATGTTGAGGACTGCTTCTACATCGCGCTCGAAGCCGGCAAGCTCGCGCGCCAATACAGTTGCCCTGTCATCATTCTCAGCGACCAGGCGCTCAGCTCGCGCATCGAGGCCTTCCACGAGCCTGATCTCGACAAGCATTGGGTCGAGCCGCAGCTCGACATCGCCGCGCGCGATGCCGATTTCAAACCCTACCCGCTCGACAAAATCACGCGCCACGCGCCTCCCGGCTCCAAGATGACCAGCGGCAAATATCCCATCGTCACCGGCCTCGAGCACGACGAGTGGGGCCATCCCAGCGGCAATCCTGGCATGCACATGAAGATGACCGCCAAGCGCCGCGACAAACTCGTCGCTCTCGCCAAAGAACTCCCCGCGCCTCCAGTGCATGGCGATGCAGAAGGCGACGTGCTCGTCATCGGCTGGGGTTCCACATTCGGCCCCATCAAAGAAAGCGTCGATCGCCTCCGCACCGAAGGCCACAAAGCCGCCGCAATGCACATCCGCCATCTGCATCCGATGGCTGACGCCATCGGTCCCATCCTCGACAACTACAAAGTCATCATCGTCGTCGAGATGAACGACTACGGCCTCTACGGCATGGGCCAGCTCGCCACCCTGCTGCGCGCCCGCTACTGCAAGCCCAACATCAAATCCGTCTGCAAAACCGACGGCCTCGCCTTCCGCATCCGGGAGATCGTCACCGGCGTGGAAAAACACCTCGCCGCCGCCTCAGGATCATAAGTTGCCCCGCCGCAGCACCCCGGATACCTTCGCCGCCAAATCAATGGTCGCCATCGTCGCCAGAAAAACAGGCCGTAAAGCCGCCCGCCCTCGTTCACCCAGCGTGGCGCTAGTCGTGCCGCCGCGAGTTCGAAGGCTCAAGCCAGAAGGGTGCATCGTGCTGCCGAGCATTGATTGGAAAACCTATGTGCGGATTGACAAGGCATTCGGTCACGATAGTCGGCATGGGATGCGATTGAACTATCTCGGAGGCGAGCTTGAAATCACGACGACATCCAGTGATCACAAGCGGATCAAAAAGATCATTGGCAGATGCATCGAGCATTTCTGTGATGAAAGCGACATTTGGTTTAGCGCCCAAGGCCAGATGACACGGCAGGTCACTGAGGATCGTGTGGCCGAAGCGGACGAGTCTTATTCCTTTGATCGCAAGAGCAGGCAGGTCGGGTTGGTGCTCGAGGTTTGCATCTCCTCAGGCGGCATCGGCAAGCTCGCGCTTTACGAGGCGCTCTGTCATCCCGAAGTGTGGCTCTGGCGCAAAGGAAAAATCGAGCCGCACAAATGGATCGGCGGCGCATACCGCAGGGTTTCCAAGAGCACAGCGCTGCCCGGCATCGACATCAAGCTCATCGAAGAACTGAGCCTGTGGAAAGACGACTGCCTCGCTGTTCGCGAATACAAACGCCGCCTTTCCACCAAGCGTCCCAAACACTGAGCACTTAGAACTGAGCACTCCAACCCTTCCCCAACCATGAGCACCGCCCTAGCCGAAGCACCCATCGCACCAGCCGCAGTCGCGCCTACCACCGCGCCCGCCGCTGACAAACTCACCAAAAAAATCCTCACCGCCGATCACCCGACGTGGTGCCCCGGTTGTGGCGAC
>JANPIW010000470.1:0-2360 GCA_031425215.1 Verrucomicrobiaceae bacterium | reverse complement strand
GTTTCGCCGTGACCCACAGACCCACTTTCTGCGCCGGCACGTGAGAGGCGCTGATGTGCTCTCCGAGCGGCGCTCCCCACTCGACGCCATCGGCTGAGGTGTAAGCCTCGTAGGTGTCGCCGCTGCGGGTGAGCTTGAGATGGATGGGCAGTGGGAATTTCCCGAGTTTCTTCTCCGGGCCTTCGTCGTCGGGCTTGTCGCGCCAGGTCAGAATCAGCTCGCCTGAGGGCTGGATGCCGATGGCGACAAAGCGGGACTCGCGGTCAGTGGATTCTCGAAACATCACGCCACCCATTGCCCTCTGGCTGCCTTGATCGAGCGAGGTGATGCGCGCTGTGATGGCACCATCGCCCTCGTGCTGCTGGGTGAGCATGGAGAACTGATCAAACTCACGCTGCCACCAGCGCCCGAGACGCGAGCCGCCACCGATGAGGGTGAAAATGCCGTCGCGATGCGTGGCCGCACCCGCCACATGCGGGGCGTTGATTTCCTCGTAGCTCCAGCCCACAGGTAGCGTGCTGGGAGTGACGATGACGCGGCTAACTGCCACCTTTCCGCCGTCCCGGCTCGTCGCGCTGATGGCGCAAGTCCCGGCACTGATGCCAGTCACCACGGCGGCGTTTTTCCCGATGCGTTTGACGCTGGCTACGCCGGGCTGTTCGCTGGTCCAGACGAGCTGTTTGTCCAGCGCGTTGGCCGGCAGCACGGAGGCATTCAACGTCGCTCGTCCATTGACGGGAAGGCTGAGTGCAGGCTGGTCGAGGCGCACCGCGGTGACGCCGATGCCAGCGGTGTTTTCGACGCGCTCACGCAGCGAGATCTCCGCGATGTCCGCATTCTCACCGGGCGCGAAGGTCAGGCGATAGCGGTTAAACGGAACCGCATTGGCAATGCGATGGACGCGGGGTTTCTCTGCGTCGTGAAAGGTCGCGTTCTGCTGTTCATCCAGAATTTGCCATGTCGTTCCGTCATCCGCAGAGGCCGTGAGTTTCCAGCTTTGCGGTCCACGGTGCCTGGAGGTGATGACGTAACTCGTCACCGGATACGCCCGCCCGTCGGGGCTTTGAAATTCCAGCCAACCTCCGTCTTTTCCGGTATACCAAGCCGACCCGCCTGAACGGTCAAAAGCATTCCGGGCACTGCCTTCTCCGCCCTGGCTGGAGACCGCGCCGAAGCCGTCTTTGGCAAACAAAGCGATCTCGTGCTCATAGACGAGCGGCCCTTCCTTCGCGTGCAGCATCAAGTCCTCCACGACTTCCTCGACCACCGAAGAGCGTGCCTTTTTTCGAATGAAACGATGGCCGCGATTTTCAGTCGTGATGAAAGAGTTCCCGCCCTTCTCATTCACCATGAGCCGACCGGGAAGCGTCGCGGTCCAGTAATCCCGCAAGCCTCTGGCGGAGTAGAGAATGGAAAGTTGGTCCCAGCTTTCGCGGTCATCGCCATACCGAATATCGGGGAACAGCCCATACATGATGGCGACCGGATTATACTCCGGCGCTTCCAGTGCGAGCCGCCGCCCCGTCATCACGCCACCGCCGATTTCCGCATCGCTGAACATGATCGGCGTCGGCCATTCTTCGGCCACCAGCCGGGCGGATGCAGGATCTTGAGCAAAGTTCCATTCCTCCCTCCCATTCGGATGCTTGGGATACCAGCCGCCCATGCAGGAAAGCTCCGAGACCTTTTTCCCCACGAGCTCTTTCCCGCTCAGGGGGCTCAATTCATCCGGCCCGGAGCGGAGCAGATTGGCAAGGTTCTTCAGCGGCCCCACGGCGACCAAGGCCACGCTGCCATCCGGCTGTTGCGAAAGGATCTGTCGATAGAGCGCCGTCGCATCCGGTGCACTTTTCCCGTCGGGAAACGAGTGCGTGTAGCGCGTGCCGATGAGTTCCCCGATGCCTCTCCGGTCCGCTAGAAAATCCGGGTGCTTCAGCGTGCCCACTGGGATCTCTGGCCGCCCATAAAAGGTATTCAGCGCGCTCAGACCACGAGCGCCCCATTCACCGGAGATGCAGTTCATCGTCGCCAGAATCTTGATCTCCCCTTTGTCGGCCAAGGCATGCAGCAAAGCGACCGCGCCCATGTCCCCGCAATCCGGCCCGATGTCCGTATCCAGAATCACGCTCACCGGAGCAACGCCAGCGGCGAGCGACTGAAAAGCGGCGAGCCACAGCGCGAGCACGAGGTGGCAGGCAAAGTTGAAGGTCTTGAGTCTCATGCCAGCACCTCACGGAGGACGTGCCCGTGAACATCCGTCAGGCGCCGGTCGATGCCGCTGTGACGGATGCTGAGCTTTTCGTGGTCGATGCCGAGCAGGTGAAGAATCGTCGCGTGAAAATCGTAGCTCGTGGTGATGC
>JANPIW010000469.1:0-1902 GCA_031425215.1 Verrucomicrobiaceae bacterium | reverse complement strand
TGATGGAGCCGACGGTGATCTTCCCCGCGTCATCCACCGTGGAGATTTCCTTGTCGTTCGATGTGAAAAGCGTGAGCCGCGTCACATCGCGCGTGGTCTTGTCGCTATAAGTCGCCGTGATCTTGAGCTGCTGCGCCTCGGCTGTGCGATAGGTTTTTTCGCGTGGCTCCAGCGTCACGCTCACGAGCCGCGCCTCGTTCTCCTGCGCAAAGGGCATGCCCTGCTTGATCCACGAAAGGAGCGTGCGATACGCCTCGCTGTCTTTTTCAAACCGCACTCCGCCCTCATGCGGCAGCGCTCCGGTGGGCTTGAGCAGCAGCAGGCTCTGCTCCGGCGCGGCAGGGAAAACGCGCCGGCCACGATCATCACGCACGATCTCGTTGTAGTCGTGCTGTGGGTCGTAGCCAAAGACTGACAGCTTGAAATTGTTTTGTCCCTCGGGCTTCGAGTGGCAGTTCCCCGATGCGCAGCCGGCTTTGAGCAAATGCGGCATCACATCGCGCGGAAAGCTCAGCGGCACCTCGTCCCCCGCGAGCACGATGCCGCTCAGCGACAGTGTCGCGATCAGGCAGTTAATGGTTCGTCTCGGCATGGGTGAAATACGAAGGTAAATCGCTAATGCTTGCCGCATTTCGTTAGATCGTCCAAGCGGGCACCGCAAAAGGGGATGCAACGCAAATGACACAGTGGTGGGATTGCAAGCTCATGGCTGCGGACCGAAGTGGGGTGTCCTCGCATGTTTGTGGAAGCCCCCGCCAGCAGTAAACGAGCCACCCTTATCAAGTCTGCGCACGATGCCGTGTTCAAACGGGTTCATGGCTCCAACTTCATCTATAACTGCGCATGGGAGGATCCGCGCATCGACCGCAAGCTGATGCGGCTCAATGCGGCCAGCCGCGTGGTAATGATCACCAGCGCGGGGTGTAACGCGCTCGACTACCTGCTCGATGATCCGGCGCGGATTCACGCCATCGACATGAACCACCGCCAGAACGCCCTGCTGGAGCTGAAGCTCGCGCTCATTCGGCGGGGCGACTTTGGTGATCTCTTCGAGATGTTCGGTCTCGGCTCGCATCCGCAGTTTCGCTCGCTCTACCGCACGGTGCGCCGCGACATGCCGGAGGAGTCACGCGTGTTCTGGGACAAGCGGATCAATTTCTTCGATCCGCGTAGTTTGAAAAAATCTTTTTTCTATCACGGCACCTCGGGCATCGCCGCGTGGGTGCTCGGCAAGGCGATGTTCAAGGCGCGGCCCAACATCCGCAACTTCGCGCTCTGCCTGCTGGATGCGAAGACGTGCGCGGAGCAACGCGAGGTGTATGCGCTGCTTGAGCCGGAAATCTGGGGGAAGCTGAGCCGCTGGCTCGTGCGCCAGCCCGCGCTCATGGCCTTGCTCGGCGTTCCGCGTCCGCAGATTGATCTCATCACCCAATCCTATCCCGGCGGAATGACCGGCTACGTATCCGACAAGCTGCGTCATGTGATGACCGAGGTGCCGATGGAGGACAATTATTTCTGGCGCGTGTACATGACCGGCAGCTACACAACCGCCTGCTGCCCGAACTACCTAAAGCGCGAGAATCTGGAAACCCTGCAAGCACGCGCCTCGCGGCTGACCACGCACAGCACGACAGTCTCGGGATTCCTGCGCGAGAATCCAGGCATCTACTCGCACTATGTGCTGCTCGATCATCAGGACTGGCTTGCGTGGCACGATCCGAAGGCGCTGAGCGAGGAGTGGGAACTCATCCTAGTCAACAGCGCGCCTGGAACCAAGATACTCATGCGTTCCGCAGGCGCGGACTTGAGCTTTGTGCCTGAGATGGTGATGGGGCGGCTCAAATTTTTCCCGGAGATGACAGGGCCGCTGCATCTCACCGACCGGGTCGGCACCTATGGCAG
>JANPIW010000468.1:0-2517 GCA_031425215.1 Verrucomicrobiaceae bacterium | reverse complement strand
ATTCAGGCTCCCTCTCCCCGGAGATGAGCTTTGAAACGGTGTCGGTGCACCACGGGGCTAGCGAAGCGCCGCGAAGCGAAAGGGTTGGGGTGAGGGGCCACACTGAAATCGCCGGAGACATGATGATTGCCTAACGGCATGGGTTTAGCCCTCACCAAACCAAATACGGTGCCGTCCTGCTTGCTCCGCATTTCCTCACCACCTCCGGCGTCCCACACGCCACGACCTCGCCGCCGTGCTCGCCTGCTTCGGGGCCGATGTCTACTAGGTAGTCGGCTTCGTTGAAGACGTCGGGGTGATGCTCGATCACGACGACGGTGTGGCCTTCATCGACGAGGCGGTGGAGGATGTCGAGCAGGCGGGCGACATCGGCGTGATGCAGGCCGATGGTGGGTTCTTCGATGAGGTAGAGGTTGCGCTTGTCGGTCTTGAGGCCGCGCATTCGCTCGGTGGCGGTTTTGCCCTGGCCGGCGCTGAGTTCGGTGACGAGTTTTAATCTTTGCGCCTCGCCGCCGCTGAGCGTGGGGCTGGGCTGGCCGAGCTGGAGGTAGCCGACTCCGGTGTCGGCGAGCAGTTGCAGTGGTCGCGCGATGCGTGGCAGGGCGGCGAAAAACTCAGCGGCTTCGGTGATGCTCATCTTGAGCACTTCGCCGATGTGCTTGCCGTTGTAGTCGATCTCGAGCGTGGCGGCGTTGAAGCGCAGGCCGTTGCAGATTTCGCAATGCACGCGCGTCGTCGGGAGGAAGTTCATCTCCACTTTGATCTCGCCATTGCCGCCGCAGGTGTCGCAGCGTCCGCCTTCGGTGTTGAAGGAGAAGCGGCCCGCGTCAAAGCCGCGCGCTCGCGCTGCGGGGACTTGGGCGAATAGCTTTCGGATATCGTCCCACACGCCGACGTAGGTCGCCGGACATGAGCGCGAGGTCTTGCCGATGGGAGATTGATCCACTTCATAGACAGACGCGATGGCTTCGGTGCCGCTGATGCTTCTCCAGAGCTTCTCTCCGCCCTTCATCCTTGGCTCTTTGCTAACCGCGTCCTTCACGGCGGGCATGAGGACCGAGTGCATGAAAGAACTTTTGCCGCTGCCGCTCACGCCGGTGATCGCGGTGAGGCGACCGAACGGAATCTGCACCGCCACATGCCGGAGGTTGTTCGCCCGCGCGCCTTCAATGCGGAGCCAACCTTCCTTGGCCTTCTCCTTCGGCAAAGCACGGCGCGCGCCGCGCATGGGATGCTTCATCGGACGCGACAAGCCTTGCGCAGTCATGCTCTTCTTGTTCTTGAGCACTTCCTTGAGTGAGCCTTGCGCGACGACTTCGCCGCCGAATCGGCCCGCACCGGGCCCGAGGTCAATGATCGTGTCGGCACGCTTCATCGTCTCGTCATCGTGCTCGACGACGAGCAGAGAGTTCCCTTTGTCGCGCAGCGCTTCGAGTGTGTTGAGCAGGCGCTCGTTGTCGCGTGGATGCAGGCCGATGGTTGGCTCGTCGAGCACATACAAAACGCCGCGCAAATTGCTGCCGAGCTGCGCGGCGAGGCGGATGCGCTGGGACTCGCCGCCGCTGAGCGTGTCAGCGCTGCGGTTGAGCTGGAGGTAGCCGAGGCCGACCTCCTGCATGAACTTCAAGCGCTGCTCGATCTCCACCATGATGTCGCGCGAGATGATGGCCTCGTGGCCTTCGAACTTGAGCTTGGCCGTCACCGCCGATGCGCGCTCGGCAGAAAGACAAGTCAGGTCTTGAATCGTGCGGCCTTGCACCTTCACGGCGCGGGCGATCTCGTTCACGCGCGAGCCGCCGCAGCTTCCGCACGTCACGCGCACGATTTCCTCGTCCTCGCTGCTGAAGCGCCGCTCCTCGTGCATCTCGGCTTCGAGCATTGATTGATCGCCATCACGATCTTTGAGATCGGTCTTCGCGCCGGTGACACCAAAGCCGCGGCACTCTTTGCACTGGCCATGAGGGCTGTTGAATGAGAACAGGCGCGGATCGAGTTCCTCGAACGACAGGCCGCAAGACGGGCAGCTCATCTCGGTATTTAGCACCTGGATGGATTTGTCAGCCATGCGCAGCTTGAGCGTGCCCTTGCCCATCTTGAGCGCGCGCTCCACGAGTGGGCGCAATGCTTCATCGGTCATGTTGCGCTCGGTGCGCGCAATCACAGCGTCGATGGTGTGCTCCTTAAAGCGCGCGAGGCGTTTGAAATTGAGCGTATCCTTGAACTCGCCATCGACGAGCAGCTCCTCCACACCGTGCTTGCGCGCGTGATCGGCCACCTCTTCGTGAAAACCTTTCCGCGCTTTGATCAGCGGCGCGAGGATGTGGATCATGCCGCCGCGCGCTTTCGCAGCGACGATCTGCGCCACGGCGTTCACGCTCTGCTTTTTCACCGCGATGCCGCACTTCGGACAATGCTGTGTGCCGAGCTTCGCAAACAGCAATCGCAAGAAATGATAAACTTCCGTCACCGTAGCCACGGTTGATTTGCCACTTCCTCGCGAAACGCGCTGCTCAATCG
>JANPIW010000467.1:0-31880 GCA_031425215.1 Verrucomicrobiaceae bacterium | reverse complement strand
CTCATCTTTGGACGGAAAACGCCAACCTCCTTCACCTCGCAAGGCCGGTTGTTACTCATCATCTTCACGCCATCGCCGGCCTTGATCGTGCCGCTCATCATGCGGACATAGGTGACCACGCCGCGGTAGGTGTCGAAGGTGGAGTCGAAGACCAGCGCGCGGACTTTTTCGTCGTCCCATTTCTTCGGCGGCGGGACGCGCGCGATGATCGCTTCGAGGATGTCCTCGATGCCGATGCCCATCTTCGCGCTCGCGCACACCGCCTCGTCGGCTGGGAGCTGGAGGATGTCTTCGAGCTGCCGCTTCACCTTCTCGATGTCAGCGCTCGGCAGGTCGATCTTGTTGATGACCGGGATGACGTGGAGCTTTTGCGCCAGCGCGAGATTCAAATTCGCCACCGTCTGCGCTTCGACACCCTGCGAAGCATCCACGAGCAGCAGCGCGCCCTCGCACGCCGCGAGACTGCGCGAAACCTCATAGCTGAAATCCACGTGCCCCGGCGTGTCGAGCAGGTTGAGCTTGTAGATCTGCCCGTCCTTCGCCTTGTAATTCATCGTCACCGGATGCGCCTTGATGGTGATGCCGCGCTCGCGCTCCAGATCCATGGAGTCGAGCATCTGATCCTGCTGCTGCCGGACGGTGATCGTGTGGGTGAACTCCAGCAACCGATCCGAAAGCGTGGTCTTGCCGTGGTCGATGTGGGCGATGATGGAAAAGTTGCGGGTGCGAGAAATGGGCATCAGATGAGATTGGAGCGGGTGATGGGAATCGAACCCACGTATCAAGCTTGGGAAGCTCGTGTTCTACCATTGAACTACACCCGCGGGGCTTTGGGGGAAGGGCGCGCATCTTGCAGGACGATGGCTGCGGAGTCAACCGGCTGGCGGAAAACTGACGGCCTTCTTACGTGTCATAATCTCATCGTGACGGGGGTGACGTGTCTGCGGCTGGCTTTGCGCTTCTTCGCAGGGGGCGCGGGTTTTGAGGGTAGGGTGAGGCTTCCCAGGAGGCGGAGCTGGCGGCGGACCACGGCGGTGGGGTTGGCCATGTAGCTGGTGCTGCGCGATTTGATGAACTCGCGCTCGGACTCAACTGGCGGGTCTGGCAGGAAGGGTTTGCCTGCTGCTTCAAGGCGCCGTTCCACTTCATAGAGGAAGGTGCCGTGATCGAAGCCCATGACCGCGCAGACACGCATGGGATTGATGAAGCTGGAGTGGTGGCTGGCTCGTTCCAGAGTGAGAACCGTGGCCGGGGAGATGGCGGCGCGGGCGGCTATTTCCTTATGGCTGAGGCCGAGGTGCTTCCGTCGGGCGATGATCAGTCGGGCGGACATGTTGACTTACAACCCGGCGGCCCTGACGGCCTTCATGTGTTTCAGCGAGGGCTTGGTGCGCGGCTTGCGCTGCCGTGGAGATGGTGGCGCTTTCATGGCGCATGATGCGCGCATTTCAGAAAACAGCAATCGCGGGAGTGCGCCAGACGCAGGTGTGAGCCACGCTGGCGTGACCGCTTGCTTTGAGCACCTCCAGAGGAGCAAAAATGATGGTGCCGATGGCGGGACTCGAACCCGCACTCTGGTTTCCCAAAAACAGATTTTAAGTCTGTTGCGTCTACCGGTTTCGCCACATCGGCTGATGCGCTGCGCTGAATGCGGGCGCAGTAAATCGCGGATCGGGCTGTGTGCGAATGGAAACCACGGGGAGAAATGTGGCACGACTCTCCGAGGCGCGCGTCACTAATTCGCGCCTCGGAGAGTCGCGCTACAATTTAAGCAGGCGCATGCCCATCGAAATCACGAACGGGGTGCTCACAAGGCTCACGAACGTGGTGGCCAGCACCACCTGCACTGCTGTGCCTGTGTTTCCTCCGTAATGTCGCGCGAGCACGATGCTGAAAACGGCGGAAGGCATCGCGGCCTGCACGACGAAGATGCGCTTCAGCTCGGTGCTCACGGGAAACAACATGCCTGCGCCGAGGAACAACATCGGCAGCAGCACGATGCGCAGCACGGGGCTTGCCAGCGCGACGGCCCACTGGATGCGCTCGGCGCCCCACAGATCATAGATCGCCGCGCCGACGAGCAGGATGCTGATGGGGATGGTGCATGAGCCGATCTGCGCTATGACGGTGTGGAAAACTTTTGCCACCGTGCTGATCGCGGCGGGATCGGCGGCGTAGCTCGGGTTTGGCAGCAGCGAGTTCACGCCGATGTAGTTGGCGAGCAGCGTGACGAGAATGGCGATGACGGGCGCGTTGAGCAGCAGCTTCCACGGCGCCCGCGTCACACCGGTGAGCACACCGACGGCGACCGTCCACAGCGCAATCTCCACGCCGAGAGTGAAGGTGAACATCACGCCCACGGTTTCCTTGCCGGGAAACAACGCCTCGATCATCGGGATGGCGACGTAGCCGTAGTTTTGCAGTCCGCATGAGATGCCAAAGGTGCGCCGCCCTCGTCCCACGCGCAGCCCGATCAGCGGCGCGGCGAAGTACGAGATCGTGATGCACAGGGCCACGAGTCCAAAGCCGAGCGAGGCTGCGATGAGCACCTGCTTTCCATCCATGAGCTGCGGATTCCCCAGGATGCGCTCGATGATCAGGCACGGATAGAGCAACGAAACCGCAAGGCGCATCAGCCCCTTGTCGAGATCATCGGTCAGCAAACCGAGTCTCCTCGCGCCAGCGCCCACCGCCATCGTGAGATACACGGGCAGCGTGGCGGCGAAGACGGTGGCGAAATTCATGCTACTGCGCAAACTTCCGCACGAGCAGCGCCGCGTTGTGGCCGCCGAAGCCGAAGGAGTTGCTCAGCGCGGCTTCGATTTTCGCGGGGCGCGCGGTGTTGGGCACGATGTCGAGGTCGCACTCAGGGTCCTGGTTCTCGCAGTTGATCGTGGGCGGCGCGATCTGGTCGCGAATGGCGAGGATGGAGGCGGCTAGCTCCACGCCTCCCGCTGCGCCGAGCAGGTGACCGGTCATGGATTTCGTGGACGAAACGAGCAGGCCGTTCTTCGCGTGATCACCGAAGGTGCGCTTGATGGCGCGCAGCTCGCACACGTCACCCACGGGTGTGGAGGTGGCGTGCGCGTTGACGTAATGCACATCAGTGGTGTTGAGCTTCGCGTGACGCATCGCCATCTCCATGCACTTCATGGCGCCGAGTCCCTCGGGATGCGGAGCGGTGAGATGATAGGCGTCAGCCGTCGTGCCGTAGCCGGCCAGCTCGCAGTAAATGTGCGCGCCGCGTTTCTTCGCGTGCTCCAGCTCCTCGATGACGACGACACCCGCGCCCTCGCTCATCACGAAGCCATCGCGGTCTTTGTCGAAGGGACGCGAGGCGCGCTCCGGCTCGTCATTGCGCATCGAGAGCGCCTTCATATTACCAAAGCCCGACAGTCCCGAAGGCGTGATGCTCGCCTCCGCGCCACCGCAGATCATGCAGTCGGCATCGCCAAACTTAATGATGCGCCAGGCCTCGCCGATGTTGTTGTTCGAGGTCGCGCACGCCGTCACGATGGCCATGTTCGGCCCCATGTAGCCAAACTCTCCGGCGATCATTCCGCTGGCGATGTTCGTGATCATCATCGGAATGAGGAAGGGTGAGACGCGGCTCGGATGCTTCTTGAGCAGGATCTCATACTGCGTCTCCAGCGTGCGCAGGCCGCCGATGCCGCTGCCCACCATCACGCCGACGCGGTGCGGATCGAGCGAGTCAGGATTCAGTCCCGAGTCCTTCGAGGCCATCTTCGACGCTGCCATGGCGAGCTGGAAATAGCGATCCGCCCTGCGCGCCTCCTTGTGGTTGTTGAAAAACGGCGCGGGATCAAAGTCCACCACCTCGCCGCCGATTTTGCAGTCGTAATTGGTCGTGTCCATGGACTGGATGCGACGGATGCCGCTCTTGCCGGCGAGGATGTTTTTCCAGAAATCGTCCTTGTTGTTGCCGAGGGGTGAAACCACACCGATCCCGGTGATGACGACGCGTCTTTCGCTCATGTATTTAGTAGGGGTTGGGGGGCGCAGAGAACACGCTTTGAATCGAGGGGCAAGGGCTTTTTGGGAACGCGCCACGCGTAGTTGAACCGCGTGAGCGTTCAGTCAGTCGAGCGCGAATACAATCCGTCTGACCGCAGGCTCACGCCAGCGGCTACAGCGCGGCACTCCGCCATCGCCAACAAACAACCGTGACAAATGTCACATGTAAGAGCAGCATGAATCACAGCAATGAACCGCACCTCCCATCTCTCCGCCCTCCGCTCGCACAACGAGCCATTCGACATTGCAATCGTCGGCGGCGGCGCAACAGGACTCGGCGCGGCGGTGGATGCGGCTTCGCGCGGGCACTCGGTGTGTTTGATTGAGCAATCGGACTTTGCCAAAGGCACCTCGAGCCGCAGCACGAAGCTCGTTCACGGCGGTGTGCGCTACTTGAAGCAAGGCAACATTTCCCTCGTGCTCGAAGCCTTGCGCGAGCGCGGCCTGCTTTGCAAAAACGCCCCGCATCTCGCGCACAGCCAGCCGTTCATCATTCCCAATTACCATTGGTGGGAAGGCCCCTTCTACGGCATCGGCCTCAAGGTCTATGACGGTCTCGCAGGCCGGCTCGGTCTCGCGCCATCGCGTTTCCTCTCTCGCGACGAGGTCATCGATCAATTGCCGAACATCGAGACCGAGAATCTCACCGGCGGCGTCATATATCACGACGGTCAGTTCGACGACGCGCGCCTCGCGATCAATCTCGCGCAAACCGCCGCCGAGCACGGCGCGGTGGTTTTGAACTACGTCCGCTGCGAGGGCTTCATCAAAGAGGGAGGCCACATTGCGGGCCTGCTGGCAAAGGATGTCGAGGGCGGAGCCGAGTTCGAGGTCCGCGCGCGCTGCGTGATCAATGCCACAGGCGTCTTTGCCGATGCGCTGCGGCACAAAGATGATGCAGCCGCGCCGTCGATGCTCAGCCCCAGCCAGGGCGTGCATCTTGTGCTGCCGCGTGAGTTTTTGCCCGGCGACGCGGCAATCATGATCCCGAAGACCGAGGACGGACGTGTGCTCTTCGCCGTGCCGTGGCATGGGAGGCTCGTCGTCGGAACCACTGACACTCCGGTGGCCGAGGCCTCGCTGGAGCCGCGCGCGCTGCCGGAGGAGATCGAGTTCATCTTTGCCGAGATGGCGCGCTATCTCGCGCGCGATCCGGGCCGCGCGGATGTGCTCAGCGTCTATGCCGGCCTGCGCCCGCTGGTGAAACAACACGCCGTCGGCAACACCGCCGCGCTTTCCAGGGACCATCTCATCGTTGTCTCCGATTCCGGCCTCATCACCATCACCGGCGGCAAGTGGACGACCTATCGCAAGATGGCCGAGGACGTCATCGATCACGCCGAGCTGATCGGCGCGCTCGATCACCGTATCTGCCAGACTCACGCGCTCGCGATCCACGGCAGCACATCGAGCATAACCGACACCACTCACCTGAGCTACTACGGCTCCGATGCCGCCGGCATCCGCGATCTCATCGCCGCTGACGCATCACTCGCCGACACGATCCATCCGCGATTGGAGTTTCAAAAAGCCGAGGTCGTCTGGCATGCACGAAATGAAATGGCGCGCACAGTCGAGGATGTCCTCGCCAGAAGAACGAGAGCGCTGCTCCTCGATGCGCGAGCGAGCATCGAGGCCGCAGGCGTGGTGGCAGAACTGATGGCGCGAGAGATGCGGCAGGATCAGAGCTGGATCGCGGCGCAGACGAAGGCGTATGCCAGCCTCGCCAGCGGCTACATCCTCGGGTCGTAAGTCCGTATTTCATCCTGTTTACCGCTGGCAGGCCAAGGGTCGGGCGCTATTCTTGCCTTCCTTCGCATCGCACAAAAAATCGCATGGCCTCGCTACCTCACGTCAATCTCAAGGACATCACCATCCTCGGCAGGGAGCAATTGCCCGACAGCGGCGGCTTCATGCTCATCCCGAGCAGTCTCACCGCGCTCGATGTGTCGCGGCTTGAGGCGATTCTCGCGGGAAGAAAAATCGTTTACCTCGTCGAGGAAGGCGCGGCGCTGCATCCGGCGGTGCGCGCGCATGTGGAGACGGCGAGCGTCAACGCGCTCAGCTTCACGCAGGGTGTCGTCGATCCGTGGGATTACCGCAAAGCCGTGCAGGGCGCGACGAAAGAGGGGGCCGTTGTCGTTTATCTTCCCGCCATGGCCGCCGCGACGTGCGCGCTGCCGACAGATGTGCCGGGTGTAAAGCTGGAGTTCCTGCTCAAAGCCGGTGTGCCCGTGCTGCCGCTGCACATCCACCGGCCTGCGGAGGTCGCGCTTTCCATCGAGCCGGCGTATCGCGATGGCGCGGCGGTGTTTGCGTTTGGCAGATTGCTCGATGGCGAGGATCTCACGCTCGCCGGCTATCAGGAGTCCCTCTTCGCGCTCGCGGAGCAGTGCTTCTCGCGGAATCCCATTCACGCCACGAGCCTCGCTTATGCGCTCATCCTGGGTTTCAAAAAGCACGGGGCGCGCTGCAAAATCATCGACGGCAAGGACGGCCAGACGCTCTCGTATGAAAAAATCTTTGCCGCCGCGCTCGCGCTGAGCCGCGCGGTGAAAGCGACGACGGACAAACCGCGCGTCGGCATCATCCTCCCGCCAGGCATCGCCGGACTCATCGCCAACGTCGCCGTGCTTTTCGCGGGCAAGGTTCCGGTGAACCTCAACTTCACCGCTAGCCGTCATGCCATCGACTCCGCCATCCGTCAGTCCGACATCGACCACTTCATCACCGCCGATTTGCTCGTGCGCAAAATGCAGTCCTTTCCCTGGCCGCCGCTCAAGCAGCTCACGATGCTCGATCGCGTGATGCCTGCGCTGAAATCCAAATGCGCGCTCTGGTTCATTCTCGGCAAAATCACCCCGGCGCCCTTGCTTGCCATGATGCTCGGCGTGTCGCGACGCGGAGGGCGAGAGGAAGCCACCGTGCTCTTCACCAGCGGCAGCTCGGGCGACCCCAAGGGCGTCGTGCTCTCGCATCGCAACATCCTCGCCAATGTCGCGCAGTTCAGCGCGCGTCTGAACTTGCAGCACGGCGACAGCATCCTCGGCTGCCTGCCCTTGTTTCACAGCTTCGGCTCCACTGTCACGCTCTGGTATCCCATTATCGAGGGCGTGGATCTCGTCTCCTATCCCACGCCGCTCGAAATCAAAAAACTCGCCGAGCTGGTCGAGAAACACAGCGTCAGCGTGATGATCGCCACGCCTACGTTTTTGCGCGGCTATCTGCGCGGCGTGAATCGCGAGCAGCTCGAGAGCATCCGCCTCGTCGTCACAGGCGCGGAAAAACTTCCCAACACCGTGTCGGAAGCGTTCGAGACCAAGTTCGGCAAGCGCGTGCTCGAAGGCTACGGCCTCACCGAGACCTCACCCGTTTCCAACGTCAACATCCCCGACCCCACGCCCATCGGCGAGGACGGCGACGGCCACGTCTGGCTCCCCGCGCACAGACAGGGCAGCACTGGCCAGCTCCTGCCCGGCCTCGCCATCCGCATCACGCATCCCGAGACCGGCGCAGCGCAGTCCATCCATCAAAGTGGCATGATCTGGTTCAAAGGCGCCAACATTTTTGAAGGCTACCTCAAAGACCCCAAGCGCACCGCCGATGTGCTCACCGAGGACGGATGGTTCCGCACCGGCGACATCGGCCGCGTTGATCTCGACGGCTTCCTATATATTGAGGGCCGACTCTCGCGCTTCTCCAAAATCGCCGGCGAGATGGTGCCGCACGAGACCGTCGAGGACGCGCTCATGAAAGCCATGAACCTCGAAGGCGAGAGCAGTCGCCGCATCGCCGTCGTCGGCATCCCCGATCCCGACAAAGGCGAGGCGCTAGTGCTGCTCACCTCCATGCCCGGCGGCCCCGAGCACCAGGAAATTCTCGACCTCCGCTACCGCCTCCTCGACAAAGGAGTGCCCGCCTTGTGGATTCCCAAGAAGATGATCCGCGTCAGCGAGATTCCCGTTTTGGCCTCCGGTAAACTCGACGTGCAAGCCTGCGACAAGATCGCACGGGCTGGCGGGCAGTGATGCCGTGAGCAAGCGTTGACGAACACTGAACGCCAGGCACAGTGGGCGCAGTGAATTCGGCGATTCTGCAAGAAGCCATCTACTCGATCCTGACCTATGCACCGCTTTCAAACCAATCCCAAGAAACTGCTCGAAGCGCGATTGAAGTCGCCCAAGCCATCCTTGCAGGACGCGCGAAAGCGGGCGCAGGCTGGCATCACCGCGCAGACCGCGCTTTCGCCTTACCCACCCAAACAGCGCGCCTAGTTCGTATAGCCGCGCCGTTTGAGATTCCTGGATCGTTTATCGGCCAGGGAGGAGAACATGCTGCGTAGTATGATGCTGACGCCGGTCTGGTGTATAAAACCAATCTACCAGAGAAACGGCGATACGGTTATGTGGTTGACCAGGGAAGTGACGCCAACGGATTGCTGCTGTGTTTACGCGAGGCTTTGCCATCAGAGTATCTTCTGCGCCTTGGGCTGCAGAATGTGCTCTTCGGTGATGCGATCACCCTGCAAGCCATCGCCTCCAACACTTATATCAAAGACTATCCATTGGTCGTCACCGCACAGCCATATGCCGGTGGCGAAATGCCTTTGCTGGACGAGATAGCGATGCTTATGCGCGATGCCGGTTTCGATGAACTTCCTCCGGAACTGCTCATGCCTGCTGCGTTTCGATCGCCTGTTTGGTATCACACAAAACACGAGATCGCGGCTACGGATGCAACGCCGGGAAACTTCACCAAGCTGAGCAATGATGTCATAGTGCCCATCGACCTGATCATCAACCCGCTGCCAAAAAGAATACTGGATGAGACTTCATTGAGATCATTCAGATGAGAGTATTCAGCACACTGCAAGTGCGCGTGATCACCCCACAATCTCTGTCGGACAATCCGGCAGCGCTGCGAGGAACGCGCGGCCATAGGGTTTACTGATGATGCGGTTGTCGAGGATGGCGCAGATGCCCTTGTCTTTCGCGGTGCGGATGAGGCGGCCGATGCCTTGGCGGAGTTTTAAAATCGCCTCGGGCACGGAGTATTCCATGAAGGCATTCAATCCCTGCTCCTCAATGTGCTCGATGCGCGCGGCGGTCAGCGGATGGTCGGGCACGGCAAAAGGCAGGCGCGTGATGATGACATTCGAGAGCGCCTCGCCCGGCACATCCACGCCGGTCCAGAAGCTGTCGGTGCCGAAGAGCACGCTATGCACATCCTTCTTGAACTCCTGCAGCATCTGATGCCGCGCCATTCCCCTGCCCTGCACCAGCAGCCGCCAGTCGCGCTCTTCGCAATGTTCCTCCAGCGCGTCCGCCATCGCGCTCATCTGCGCGTAGCTGGTGAAGAGCACAAACGCGCGGCCCTTCGACATGTCGAGAAAGTGCGCGATCCATTTCTTCAGCTCGTCGCCATACTCCGGCGCGCGCGGCTCGGGCATCTTTTTTATCAAATAGAGCCGCATCTGCTTTTTGAAATTGAACGGACTCTCGATGCACGAGGCCGTGACCTTGCGCGCACCGACGCGTTTGCGGAAGTACGCCAGCTTTTGATCCTCGCCCACGCCGAGCGTGGCGCTGGTGAAGACGCAGGCTTTGTCGCCCTGGAAAAAAATCTGCTCCAGCCTCGCTGCCACGTCGATGGGCGCGCTGTGAAACGACACGTTGCGGCTGTCGCCACCGGATTTCTCCGCCCAATAAACATGACCGTCTGCGCTCTGCTCCAGAAACGCGCCGATGGTCACGCGCAACGTGGTGAGCCGTTTCGCCATGTCGTGCAGTTCGAGGCGCGCGTTGTCATGCTTGGCTGCGTCACCCACCCGCTCCGCCGCGCGTGTCACGCGCTGTAGGGGAAGAGCGAGCGAGTTTTCCACGATGTCCGGCTCCCGGATGCGGAACTCGCGCGCGTTGTTCGGGAACTTGCAGCTCGCCTCGGCGGCGCGGAAAAAAATATCCAGCGCCTCCAGCGCGCGCTGCACTTCCTCGATGCCCTGGCTGTCTGCCTGATGCGTGAAGAACCCTTTGCGCGTCTTCGGATTGTAGAGCCGGCCCAGCTCAAAGCGCACATTCGACTCGCTCACATGCATCCCGAGCTGGCGCGCGGCGATGTTTTCAATCGTGTGCGCCTCATCCACGATGACGAAATCGCGCGGGAAAAGAAAGTTCGCGTCCTCCGGCAGCAGTTCCTCGGAAGCGGATCCCAGCAAGGTGAAGAACAGCGTGTGATTGAGCACCAGCACATCCGCCGCTGCCACACGCCGCCGCACGTCCTGGTAAAAACATCCGCTCCCCGGCCCGCAACGCCGTGGCGTGCAGGCGTGCGCCTCGCTGCACACGAGCGACCACACCTTGCTGCTCGGCGCGATGTCCAGATCACTCAGCGTGCCATCGCGCGTCTTGAGGCTCCATTCATAAATCATCTGCAGCTCGGAGGATTCCGTGCTGGTGAAAAGATCGCCCGTCTCCTTGAAAGCGCGCGCAAGCCGGTTCGGGCACAGGTAGTTCGAGCGTCCTTTGAGCAACTCCGCGTTGAAATTCCCCACCAGCTTCTTCACGATAGGGATGTCCTTCAAAATGAGCTGTTCCTGAAGATTGATCGTGTGCGTGCAGATGATCGCCTTGCGCTTCTGCTCCAGTGCAAACGTGACCGCCGGTAGCAGGTAGGCCAGCGATTTGCCCACCCCCGTCGCCGCCTCGCATACCAGCGGCCCGTTCCGCTCCAGCGCCCGCGCCACCTGCTCCGCCATGAGCTGCTGCTGCGGCCGGTATTCAAAATCCGCCGACTCGCTCAGCCGTCCCGTTTCCGAAAACGCCTCCCGCATCCGCGCCTCCAATGACGGCCCGCCACCGCCCTGCGTTTCCTCGACAATATTGATCATGCTATCGCGCCACGATGGCGAGATCGCCCCGAGCCGCAAGGCGTCCATGTCACTGCGCACGATCAAGGAACGACGCTGATCCGCAGCCTGGCAAAGCGCGCCACTGATCCACTGACGCTTGCTGGAAAAGGAACGCTCACGATCTCGCGCACACCGTCGTCAGCCAACACCGACGGAGTCACGCCGCCGTCTTCCCATGAGCCAAGAGCCGCGGAAAACTGCGGGGTGTAAACCAGTCCCGCAGCGATGTGATTTTTGCGTCGCACAAAGAGAAAACGCGTTTCCGTCCCCTCAATGGCTGCGATGGGCTGGCCTGTGCTCGTGATGATGCCACCACCTGCAAAAGCGCCCGTGTAACGCAAAGCAGAAGCGCCGCTGGCACCGTTGGCGGGATCCGTGTCGAAAGCGAACTCGGCTAGGTTTTTCAAGCCATCACGATCATAGTCAGCATCATCCGCCGCCGGGCCAGCGTTCGCCGCGCTGCCCAGCATTGCGAGCCGCCATTCCTGTAGCGGCTCGATCACGTTCGTCACCGTCACAGTCAGGCTCTGCACATCCGCGCCTCCGTGTGCGTCGTTCACTTGAATGTTCACGAGGTAGTTGTTGTCGGCGTTTGCATCGGACGGGATTTCAAAGTCTGGCGCGGTGATGAAGGACAGCATCCCGGCGCTGGTGATTGAAAATTTGGCGGCATCAGCTCCACCCGCGATGTCGTAGCTGAGCTGCTGAGCCGGTGAATCTGCGTCCGTCGCCGCAAAGGTGGCGGCGGACGTGATGTTCTCAGCCACCGACACACTGCTCGACGCGCCACCGCCGCCACTGGTGATGATGGGCGCGAGATTGTTGCCGCCGAGGGTGATCACGAACGGGGTTTCATCGGGATCACTGCTGGTGATCGAGAGCAGCGCTGAACGCGCGCCGCTGGCTGCCGGGGTGAAGACCACGGAGAACGCCGACACTCCACCCGGCCCAATCCATGCGGTCATTTCGTTTCCGGCCACGTTCGTGTTCACGGCAAAATCACTTTTGTTGGTTCCGCTCATGGCCGGTGTGTCAATGTGGAGATCGACACCACCGGTATTGCGGATGGTGAACAACATCGGACTGCCGCTGGCGCCGGCGCTCACCGTTCCAAAATTAATGTGTCCGATTCCGTCCACGAGAGGCGCTCCTGTTGGTTGCTCGACTGAAATGTCCGGTGTGGCGATCGGTGTGCCCGCCCTGGTGAGAGTCACATCATTTCCCGTGCCGCCGGCATAACTGATGGTGAGCACCTGGCTGTTAAATGTCACCGTGCCACCTTCGGGCAAACCGGCGAAGGTTCCGACCGTCGCATCGACACCATCATTCGCAACAATGACGAACTTCTGACCGGACAAAGGCGTGTGATTCCCGCGCAAGAAAAGCGCCGCTCCATTGAGCGTGACGCTTCCGGCGGCGCGGAGCTGGCTGTTGTAAAAATACGACTGCACCGGATCAGCGTCATCGGGGTCGTCAATGTGGACAGCTACGGCGCTATTTCCTGGCAGCGCTGTGTTGCCGGACAATTGTATCGCGCCCATGTTGGCGAATTCCTGGAGAAACGAGTTCGCCTCACCGAAGGCTTCGAGAAAAAGATTGGCTCCGTAAGCGAGGCCATCGTCAGTGGCGAGACTGGCCGCGCCACCTGCGCCACCAGTCGTGCTGCTGTCAGCGAAGGTCACATCGGAATCCAGGGACAGCCCCGCGCCATGCCGGATGAAAAGCGCTCCACCGATCCCCGCGCCGCCACCGCCCACGCTTCGATCAGCCGCTGGCAGCGTGGTCCTAGCGCCAGTACCTTTTCCCCCGCCGAATCCTCCGGGATACGCGTTTGCAGATGAAGCGCTTCGCGACCCTCCGCCCCCACCGCCAAATCCACCAATCGCATTCGAGTACAAGACACCTGCGCAACCGCCACCACCGCCGTATCCCCCGGGTCCCGCAGATTGTGTGCCGCTGAAATCCGAGCCCCCATTTCCACCTCCGCCGAATCCGCCGAACCCATGCATGAGTGACCAAGGATAGATTCCCCCGTTTGCGCCTCCCACGCCACCACCACCTGCATGGATTGAGCCAGAACCCGCGCCTCCCGCCCCTCCATCCGATCCTCCCACGCGCAGCCAACCGGTGAAACGGGTGACCTGATCATTGGTTCCTCCAGCCATGCCGCCAATGAATTGTCCTGGACTGGCCATGGACGATCCTGAAAAATTTGTGGCGTCACTTCCGAGTCCGAATCCGCCACCTCCTGCGATGGTGGACGAAAGACTGGCGGGCATGCCTCCACCCATTCCTCCGCCTCCGCCCACAGTGGTCGTTGTGGCCGAGGCGGTGCTGCTGCCTCCGGTGGCGCGATTGCCGATGAAAGCGGCGCTGCTCAAAGTCAGAGTACCGGCGTTGACGAAGATGGCACCGCCGAGGCCCGCGCCACCACCGCCTCCATTGCGTGAGTCCCCGCCGCGCGCGTTACCGTTTTTCAGAGTCAGGTTTCGCACATCCCATTTCGCACGGATGGTGTGGGACATGTGACCGCCCTGATTTGACGGGGTGTTTGGCGCGACGCCTGCGAAGAGGATGCGATCTCCTGTGGCAGCGTCAGTGGAGCCTCCGTCAATCACGATGGCACCTTGCCCGTTGTTCGCGCCGTCGATGCTGATGCCGTTGGGATTGGTCAGGATCGGCAGCATCCGAGCAACGCCGTTGCTTTGCGAGGCCAGAAAAATGGTTCCGCCACCCGCGATGTCGAACACGATTGCCGCAGCCGTGTCATCGTTTGCGTTGGCCGCCAGGATGGCTCCCCGCAGGGTCCCGTCTCCCTCGCTTGCGGAGGCGGAATCATTGAGGCTCGTCACCACATGGGTGGAGGCGGTGGACGTCAGCACTTTGCCGGAGAGGACGATGTCGAAGGGATTTCTCTCCGCCGCCACGTTGCTGTTGATATGAAGTGTCGCGTTCTTCGGCCCTGGGCTTGCGGGTGTGTGGCGGACGCTGAACCAACGCCCGTCATCGCTGCCGATGGAAATCGCCATGTCTGGTCCCTCGATGATGCTGAACTGCCCGGCGTCCGGGCCGTCAATGGTCAGGCTCTGCACGATCAGTCCAGCAGAGCCGGACGCGCCTGAGTTCTTGACACCCATCAGCACCTCGGCGCTTTCTCCGGGCAGCACATGATCGAAGCGCTCGACGGTGCCGCCGGGCAGATTCACGCCGCCCGTGTAAAAGTAAGAGAACAATTCCTGGGTGTTCACAACCCTGCGAACCATGATGTCAGGAGGCCACTGGCCGCCAGCACCGTTGGCATCGTTGGCCCGGATGAACTTCAGGTCGTAATGCGGATGGTCGCTGTGATAGCTGATGGCGGGCTTGCCGTTCACCACAAGCATGGAGCAGTAATTGCCTGGGTCGCCCTCCACATCCAAAGTCATCCGGCTTCCCCACGAGATGCCGCTGGCATCGTTGGCACGAACATATTTGAGGTTGCCCAATGTTAAATCCCAGTGGCAGATGGCTGGGGTGCCATTCACTACTGCCAACGATGGAGAGTAACCCACTGCGCTCGAAGGTGGGCTTGAGTTGGAGCCATCGTCAACAAGAACGGGCGCGCTCCAAGCTGCGCCCGTGGCATCATTGGCGTGAACATATTTGAGATCAGCGCCCGAGAGGTATTGATAAGCGATCGCCGGGTTGCCATTGATGACTCGAAGGCAGGTGTAGAGGCCCGTCGAATTCAAGCTGTCCACCAGGACAGGCACTCCCCATGCCTCGCCGGCAGCATCCAGCGCGCGCACATATTTCAGATCACGATTTGTCTCGTCGTGGTAACTGATCGCCGGGTTGCCATCGACAACTTGCAAAGAACTGGAAGGCCCCACCGATCCAGTGCTGTCGAGAAGCACGGACGAACCCCAGGTTGAACCGATGGAATCATCCGCTCTGATGTAACGAAGATCGACGTTAGTGGTGTCCGTGTATGAAATGGCCGGTCGCCCCGCAATCACCTCAAGCGAGTTGGAGCTCACCACTGCTCCACTAACCACTATCACTGGCGCTCCCCATGTTGCGCCTGAAGAGTCTGATGCTCGAACAAATCTGATGCTCAAGGAGTCGATGTCGTAGTAGCTGATGGCTGGACTGCCGTCGATCACGCGCAAACACGCGGAATAACCAATTCTGCCATTGCTGTCCACAACGACTGGTGTCCCCCACGAAGTTCCATCAGCATCCAATGCACGCACATACATCAAATCGCGAGACGGAAGTTTCTGATAAGCAATGGCGGGGAATCCATCAACGATGGTCAGCGATGAATACCACCCCACCATATCAGCCCCTCCGGTATCGACGGTGATCGCGTGAACAGGCTGAAGCAGCCACACGAAGGCCAAGCAGATGGCACATCCCCGCAGTCGGCCCCAACCCCGGCTTGGGAGTGTTGCGAAGAGACGGGTCTTTCCTCCTGTTTCAGACTGAGCCATCGTGAAATTCACGGGGATTCCTACCACGGAACCAGAGAAGCGGGGAAGGATTTTCTCCTGGAGAGGCCGCCCACCGCAAAAATGCAGTCTCATATCACGGAAAAAAAACCTGAAGGAAAAAACTCTTGCGCTCGTGCAGGGTCGCCGTGAAGCTTGGCCTCGTTCCTGGCTCTCTCAGCCCGGTGAACATTTGGTGCTCGCTCTGGCGCTTCCTGCCCATTGTCCTGCTCTCCGCCGAAGAGGCCCCCTTCCTGCACGCGATCTCGCGGACATGGCATGGCCCGCTCAGGCTAGCACCAGCAGCGAGGCTGCTTGTCCCCCATTCTTCTTCATTTCCAAACCCAGACACGCGATCCGCGCGCGCAACTCCTGCCGCCGCACCCCGCACTGTCATACCCACATCACGCAATCCAGCGATCATGGCAGGCCACAATAAATGGTCCAAGGTTAAGCATATCAAAGGCCCCGCAGACGCGAAGCGCGGCAAGATATTCTCCAAGCTCTCCAAGGAGATCACCCTCGCCGCGCGCAGTGGTGGCGACCCCGCCATGAACGCGCGCCTCCGCTCCGCCATCCAGGCCGCCAAAGGCCAGAACATGCCCAACGACACCATCGACCGCGCCGTGAAAAAAGGCACCGGCGAGCTGGGCGGCGCCACCATCGAGGAGGCGCTCTACGAGGGCTACGGCCCAGGCGGCGTGGCCATGCTCGTCGAGGTCGCCACCGACAATCGCAACCGCGCCGCCAACGACTTGCGCATCCTTTTCTCCCGCAACAACGGTGCCTTCGCCGAGGCCGGCAGCGTCGCTTATTTGTTTCAGCGCCGTGGCGAGATCCGACTCGAGAAAAGCGGTATCAGCGAGGATGCCGCCATGGAGCTGGCGCTCGAAGCCGGTGCCGACGACGTGCAGGACGAGGGCGAGGACTGGCTCATCGTCACACCGACGGACAAGCTCTTCGCCGTCGCAGGCGCGCTCAAAGAAAAGAAAGTCACGCCCAAGGAGCCGCGCCTCGCCTACAGCCCCAGCACCACCATCGCCGTCACCGACGTGGACGCCGCGCGCAAGTTGCTCGCCCTCTACGACGCGCTCGACGACTACGAGGACGCGCAACACGTCCACGCCAATTTTGAAATCCCCGACGATGTCATGGCCGGGCTTTCCTAACACTCACCGCAAACACACGAACACCTTTTATTTTATGAGCGACGAATCCGTCCAAGAAGCCAGCCCGCCGCAACAGCAACAGACCACACAAGGTCGCGGCGACAACGAATCAGGCAGACCACCACGCCGTGGTCGCAACTTCCGTTTCAAAAAGAGCGGTCGCGCGCGCGGACGTGGTCGCGACAAAGGCGAGAGCGGTGGCGGCGGAGCGCAAACTGATCCCAATGCCGAGGTGCAACCCGACGGCCAGGAAGTCCCGCCTGCATCCGAGAACGGTGATGCGACGGCGACGAGTGAAACCGGCAACGGCGATGAGGCACGCACCGGAGAAGGCCAGCGCCGCGACCGCCAGCCCGAGCGTCCACTTGGTCCGCCCGAGGCCGTCGAAGGCGTGCTCGAGCTGTCGCCGAAGGGCTACGGCTTCCTTCGCCTCAAAGAACGCGGCTATGCGCAGCTCGTCACGGATGCGTTTGTTTCCCCCGAGCAGATCCGCAAGCTCGGCCTGCGTGAAGGCATGCACATCAAAGGCGAGAGCCGCAAAGGCCACCGCGGCCCGCAAGTCACCGAGATCGCCGAAGTAAACGGTCGCCCGCCCGATGCCATCCGCAATCTGCCTTTGTTCGAGGAGCTGAAGGCCATCAATCCCAATAAGAAGATCGTGCTCGAGACGAAGCCCGACCGTCTCACCACGCGCGTCATCGACCTCATCACACCCGTCGGACGCGGACAACGCGGACTCATTGTCTCCCCGCCGCGCGCCGGCAAAACAACCATGCTCCAGCACATCGCCGAGGCCGTGATGACGCAGCATCCGCAGCTCCACCTCATGATTCTCCTCGTCGATGAACGGCCCGAGGAAGTCACCGAGTTCAAACGCGCCCTGCCGCGCGCCGAGATTTACGCCAGCTCCAACGACTCCGACATCAAGAGCCACACCCGCATCGCCACCTTCGCCATTGAGCGCGCCAAGCGGCTCGTCGAAGCCGGCGATCACGTCTTCATGCTCATGGACTCCATCACGCGCATGGCCCGCGCCTTCAACAACCTCAACAAAAGCGGCGCCACCATGAGCGGCGGCGTCGGCGTCGGCGCGCTCGAAATCCCGCGCCGTCTTTTCGCGGCAGCACGCAACACACGCGGCGCAGGCTCCCTCACCATCCTCGCCACCGCGCTCATCGAGACCGGTTCGCGCATGGACGACCTCATATTCCAGGAGTTCAAAGGCACCGGCAACATGGAGCTGGTCCTCGACCGCCGCATCGCCGAGCAATACGTCTTCCCCGCCGTCAACGTCCTCAAGAGCGGCACGCGCCGCGAAGAGCTGCTCACCCCACCGTTCCAGCTCGAAAAAATCCACATGCTCCGCCGCGGCCTGGCCGGTCACAAACCCATCGAAGCCGCGCAACGCGTCATCAGCCTCCTGGAACGCTTCCCGAGCAACACGCAAATGCTCGTCGAACTGCCGAGCAAGTAACGCGCGGCAGCGCTTTGGCGTACGATGGCGCAGCCCCGAAGCGGCGTACACACCTTTTGATTCAGATGCGACGGGCCAACTGCTCGCATGAGGCCAGCCGGAGGAAAGCGGCCATGCATCTCTGCTCCGCAGGCATGCCTTTCCTTGCACTGCCTCTCCGCTGCCAGGCACCCGCGCCTGTGTTTTGTCTCAGCTCGTTCCTCGCTGCGCGGCGGCCCTCCAAAGCAGCACCCGTGCATCCAGCGCCACCACGCCGGCCGGAGATGCCAGCAGCGGGTTGATGTCGATTTCCTTGATCTCGGGATGCGCGATGACGAGCCTGCTGAAATTCATCACGGCGTCCTCCAGCGCGCTCATGTCCACCGGCGGCTTGCCGCGCACACCTTCGAGCGCGGTGTGAATGCGGGTGCGCCGCATGAGGCGGCGCGCGAGGGCAGCGTCCAGCGGCGGGAGGTCGATGGCGTGGTCCTTGAAAACCTCGACGTTTGTGCCGCCCGCGCCGAACAAAATCACGGGGCCGAACTGCGCGTCCGTCGAGCTGCCGAGGATGATCTCCACTCCATCGCGCGCGATCATGCGCTGCGCGCTCACGCCTTGGAAATCACTCGTGGCCACATTCGCACGGATCGCCTTCCACGCGGCGCGCACGGCGGCGGCATCGCGCAGGTCGAGGTGCACGCCGCGCACCTCGGTCTTGTGCGTGATCGTGTTGGAGAGCAGCTTCACCACGACGGGAAAACCGATGCGCTCCGCGATGCTGACAGCCTCGGCCTCGGTGTGCGCCACGAGTGTTTCGACGACAGGAATGCCATGCGCGACGAGCAATTGCTTGGCCTCCACTTCGTTCAGCAGCGTGCGTCCACTTTCCAGCGCTTCACGGATGATTTCCTCAGCCGCTCCATTGCGCGGCATTGTCTTGCCGGTGGAGATCGCGGGCGGCGGCGTCTCGTCGAGCGCGCGCACGATCTCGCTTTCGCGCCACATCAGCCCAAAGGCGCGCGCGGCCATGTCGGGAAAAGCGAAGGTGGAAATGCCCGCTTCATTCAAAATGGCGCGACCTTGCTCGACGGCATCGCCGCCCATCCAGCAGGCGAGCAGCGGTTTACCCGTGAATAGCGGACGCGCCGCAACCAGCTCGCGCGCGATGGCGGCGGGATCAGTCATCGTTTGGGGCGTGAGGATCACACATACCGCATCCGCGCCGTCGTCGTTCGCGATGATGCTGAGCGTCGTTGCAAAGCGCTCCGCGTCCGCATCGCCCAGAATGTCCACCGGATTGCCGTGGCTCCATGCGGCGGGTAGCACGGCATCGAGCGCGTGAAGCGTCTCCGCCGAGAGCGTGGCGAGCACGCCGCTGTTTGCCACGAGCGCGTCCGCTGTGAGCGCGCCGGGACCGCCCGCATTGGTGACCACGGCCAGTCGCGGTCCGCGCGGGCGAGGTTGTTTCGCCAGCAGCTCGGCCATGTTGAACATCTCATTCACCGTCCGCACGCGCAGGACGCCCGCACGACGAAACGCGATTTCCAACACAGCATCGCTCCCCGTCATCGCGCCGGTGTGTGATGCGGCAGCCTTAGCCCCCGCGTCACTGCGCCCCACCTTGAGCACGACGATGGGTTTGCGCGGCGCGACCTCTTTTGCCGCGTGCAAAAACGCGCCCGCATCGCCCACGGACTCCATGTAGCAGATGATGCTCTCCGTGCGCGGATCGTCTCCGAAGTGCGTGATGAGATCAGCCCAGCCCACATCCATGCACGCGCCAGTGGAGACAAAGCCACTGAAGCCCACGCGCTCGCGCAAGCTCCAGTCCAGCACCGCCGTGCAAAGCGCGCCGCTCTGGCTGATAAAAGCGATGTTGCCAGGAATCGCATCCGTCTTTGCAAACGTCGCATTCAGCCCGTGATGCGGCGAGATGAGACCGAGGCAGTTCGGGCCGAGAACCCGCATCCCGCCGCGTCGAGCTTCTTCGAGCGCCTCGCGCTCCAGCGCTTCTCATTCAGCGCCGCTTTCGCGAAAACCGGCGGAGATGATGATCGCTGCGCGCACACCACGGTGGGCGCAGTCGCGCAAAATGCCGGGCACCGTCGCGGCTGGCGTGGCGATCACGGCAAGGTCAATGTCTTCGGACACCGCTGTGATCGAAGGAAAAGCAGTGACACCGAGAATTCTCTGACGTTTCGGATTCACTGGAAACAGTAGCAGCGTCGAGCGCATCAGATTTGTCATCAGCGCATGACCCACGCTGCTTTGTGATTCCGAGGCGCCAATCAGCGCGATGGCACGCGGCGTGAACATGGGATCGAGAGAAGAAGGAGTGAGGCTGCGGTTGCTCTTGTTCATGGGATGGTTCGCCTCATTAAGACTTTGCGAATCTCCAGCGCGAGCGCGGGCAGGAATGCGATGAGAAGAAGCACGAGAACATCTGCCGCTGGGATGACAACGCTTTGCAGCATCGCGGCGGCGGAGGGCAACGTGATCATCAGGGTCTGGAGAGCGACGGTGGAGGCGACAATCGCGAGCAGCCAGGGGTTTGTGAGCAGTGAGATGCGCCACACGGGAACAAACCTGCTGCGACCGCCAAACGCGCGGAGGACATCGGCAAACACCAGCGCGGTAAACGCGTGAGTGCGCGCGATGTCGAGCGAGCCGTGGTGAAGCGAGAAGAGAAAAACAGCCATCACCACGAGGGCGACCACGCCGCCAGTGAATGCGACCGTGCGCCAGAAGGATGAGTCCGCGAGCGCCTTGTCTCGCGCGCGCGGCTTGTCGCTCATGACGGCGGGATCAGCGGGATCAATGGCGAGGCAAAGGGCGGGCAGGCTGTCGGTGAGCAGATTGATCCAGAGCAGATGCACCGGCAGCAGAGGCAGCGGCAGACCGGCGATCACGCACGCGGTCATCACGAGAATCTCGCCCGCATTGCCGGCCAGGAGATGCAGCAGCGATTTGCGGATGTTTTCAAAAATGCCCCGCCCTGCCTCGACTGCGCGCACGATGGTGGCGAAGTTGTCGTCCGTGATCACCATGTCCGCAGCCTCGCGCGCCACATCGGTGCCGCCGCGTCCCATGGCGATGCCGATGTCTGCGGCCTTGATGGCGGGAGCATCGTTCACGCCATCGCCCGTCATCGCCACGACAGAGCCGCGCGCCTGCCACGCGCGCACGATGCGCAGCTTGTGCTCGGGCGTGACGCGCGCGTACACGGCCACTTGCGGCACGAGTTCGCGCAGTTCGTCATCCGGGATGGCGGAGATCTCCACGCCGCTCATCACGCGCTCGTCTTTGCTGATGATGCCCAGCTCTGATGCGATGGCGCGCGCGGTGTGCGGCTGGTCACCGGTGATCATGACCACGCGGACGCCCGCGCTGTGACATTCCGCGACTGACTGCCGCGCCTCGGCGCGCGGCGGGTCTTGCATGCCGGTGAGGCCGACAAATACGAGATCGCGCTCGATCACATCGGCGGAGAGCAGGTGTGCGGGGGCGTGATCCAAATCTCGATAGGCGGCGCCGAGGACACGCAGCGCGCCAGAGGCCATGCGTTCGTTCTCGGCGAGAATGCCGCGCCGGTCCTCATCCGTGATCGCGCGCGGTCCGTCATCGCCCAGGATCTGCGAGCATTCGCCCACCAGCTCATCGGGCGCGCCATTCACCTGCGCGCGTAAGCGTCCGTCCGGGAGCAGGCGCACGACGGTGCGGCGCTTGCGTATGGAGTCGAAGGGGATCTCGTGATGCTTCGGATGATTTTGCTCGATGGTCTCGCGTCGCGCGCCTGCTTTGTGCCCGGCGCTGAGCATCGCAGCCTCTGTCGGATCTCCCGCAATGCGCCATCCGCCGTCATCGAGAATGAGTTCCGCGTTGTTGCAGCCGATGAGGATGTTCCCCAGTTCCAGCAGCGGCCCTGCATGTCGCGGTTCGGTTGCGCGTCCTTCAAAGAGCACCTCGCCATTAGGCCCGTAGCCCTCGCCCGTGACGCTGAAGCTGCTGCCTGCGACGTAAATCTCGCGCACCGTCATCTCGCCCACAGTGAGCGTGCCGGTCTTGTCCGTGCAGATCACGCCCGTGGCGCCCAGCGTCTCCACTGCGGACAGCCGGCGCATGAGCGCGCGATGACGTGACATGCGCATCACGCCGAGGGCGAGAGCGACGGTGACCACGGCGGGCAGTCCCTCCGGAACGGCGGCGACCGCGAGACTGACGGAGCTGAGAAACATCTCGCTCATCGGCACGCCGCGCAGGGACCCGAGGACGAAGATGAGAAACACAATCCCGAGACTGAGCCACACGAGACTGCGTCCTAGCGCCCCCAGCCGCGACTGGAGCGGCGTCTCCTCGGAGTCCGCCGTCTCCGCGAGAAGTCCGGCCACGCGGCCCATCTCTGTGCTCATTCCCGTGGCCGTCACCACCCCGTGCCCCTGGCCGGATGCCACGCTCGTTCCGGAGAAGAGCATGTTCTTCCGATCTCCGAGCGCCGCGCTCTTGTCTGAAATGGTGTCAATGATTTTCTCGACCGCCTCGCTCTCGCCTGTGAGCGCGGACTCCACACAGGAAAGTCCCGCCGCCTTGATCACGCGCGCATCCGCCGCCACGACATCGCCCGCGAGCACCTCGATCACATCGCCGGGCACGATCTCCGCCGCCGCGATCACGACGGATTTTCCCTCGCGCCGCACCTTCGCGCGCGGCGCCGTCATGCGCCGCAGCGCGTCGAGAGATTTGCCCGCGTGGTATTCCTGAAAGAACCCGATCAGCGCATTGATCACGACGATGGCGATGATGACCGCGCCGTCGGTGAGATCACCCAGCCATGCCATGCCATGACTGCGGCGGCGACGACGAGAATCCAGACGATCAGGCTTTCAAACTGCCGCAGCAAGAGTCGCAGCATTGAAGGCCCGCTGGTTTTCGTGAGCGTGTTCGGACCGTGCAACGCCAGCAACCGCTTTGACTCCGCATCCTGCAATCCGGCGGCGGACGTTTGCAGCATGTGCAGCACCTCGCTCACATCACAAGTGTGCGCTGGTTTGCTGGGTGTGTTGGCATGGGCAGTCACAGGTTGCGATCAAGGCTAGTGGCACGCCCGCTGGAGCGCATTGCATGTTTGGCGAAAGAGTGGGCGAGGTCTGTCTCCCTCAACATTGGCATGGCACAGTGAGTCCAGCAGATTACTTCTGTCGCCGTGAAAAAACATTCCGCCCGGCCCGCGCATCGCAAACCCGCACGCATCATCAATGGCGGAAACGGCTGCTGCCGCGTTGTTCTCACGGGCGGACCCGGCGGCGGAAAAACCACCGCAGCGGATTTGTTCAGGCGGGAGATCGGCGAGAACGTGGTCATCGTCCCCGAGGCGGCGACCATTCTTTTCCAGGGCGGCTTCCCGCGCTCACGTGAACCAAAGGCGCTCCGCTACGCACAAACGGCGATCTTCCATGTGCAACGCCGTCTCGAGGATGTGCAGGCATCCCTTTATCCAGGCCGCACGCTGCTGTGTGATCGTGGCACCATTGACGGCGCGGCTTACTGGCCGGGTGATGAGCACGATTATTTCGCAGCGGTAGGATCGAGCCTCGAAACGGAGCTGAAGCGCTACGATGCGGTGATCTTCTTTGAGTCAGCCGCGGTCGGTGGCGCGTCCATCGAGGGTGGCAATCCCGTGCGGAATGAAACGCTCGACGAAGCTGTGCGGCTCGACGCACGGTTGCGCGCGCTGTGGTCGCGCCATCCGCGCTTCATCCTCGTGCCGCACAACCCGTCGTTCTTCAAAAAGATCAGCTTCGGACTCGCGGCGCTCGAGAGCATCGTGATGCAGCTCTCCGGCGGAGCGCGGAAAAAACCAAGCCGCTAGACGCGCTGGCCGCCTTGCTGGGAATACTGGCTCAAATATTTTTTCCATGTCCGCCCGTGCCGCCGGTTTTGGGCTGGCGTCGCTGGTCGCTTCTCTCCACTGGCCTGGCAGGCTGGCGGGAGGTGTTCTTGTTTCGCGTGTGCTCGCGGATTTCCGTCCGCGTGGCGCGCGTGCCGCGGGTGATTTTACCGGGAGCGGCCAGCGGCTGCTCGGAGAGCGGAGTGATCGTTGGTTTGAGAGGTTTCATGGCTTTGGGACTCAACGACGCAGCCCGATCATCCGCCGCGCATCACTTGCGATTGTTTGTGCTCACTCTTCCTCGCGCTTCACAAACCGGTGCCGGTGCCATCCCAGCCAGAGCGCTGCCACGAGCGCCCAGAGACTCGACGCGTAATAATGATGCGAGATCGTGATCGCCGGAAACCAGCCCGTGCTCGCGCGCGTGAGCGCAGCGGTGACAACGAGGGCGATCAGAACGCGCACGAACCACGAGCGCCGCGCGAATCCATCCAGCTCCCCGCTGTGCCCGAACAGCACACGGCTGGCCACGACGAGCATCAGCAGGCCGAAGCCGCCGATGTAAAGCAAGTGCGCTGCCGCGACGTGCCTCGCACCATCGAACCCCGCCAGCACCAGCCCGAGCAGGCCGAGACCGAGCGCCCAGAGCAAGCCCGCCGCCAGCGACCCTCGCGCGCCGCCGCGCCAGCGCACCTCGACGACCAAGTAAATCGAGGCAACCGCCGCGCGCAGCACGGAACCCGCGAGCGGCGACATCCACGCCTCAATGACAAAACTCGCGATCACGACAACGGCGGCGCTCGCGGCGCGGATGAGTTTCCACCTGCGCTCGCTCGCGGACGCGGGATCACCAAACTCACCGCCGAGGATTCGCGGAAAAATGAACGAGCCGATGCCGAGCACAGGCAGGAGAAGAAAACCTTGGTTCAACAGCAGCCCGGCAAAGCGATAAAGCGGCAACGAGCTGGCGAGATCAGGCACCAGCCACAACGCAGCGCCCGCGATGCCGCAGAGCACACCGGCGAGCGCGAGCAGCATCTGCGGCGGCGGCGTTTCTTTGTGAAAACGAATCACGCGCGCCACGAGGCAGACCAGCAGTGTGACGAGCAGCGCGAGGAAACATGCCTCGCCTGCCGTGACGCGCACCAGCAGATGACAAACGCCATTTGCAGAATGCAGACCGAAGAGAAGCAGCAGCTCGACGGGCGTGAGCTTCGGCGCGCCGGCCATGCGCGGTCCGGCCGTGCCGAGAAAGCCGATGATAAACGCGCCACCGAACGCCTCGATCATGATCCGCGCGTGAACGAGGCTCGGATAGAATGCGAGCTGCCCCGCATGGAACAACGGCCAGAGCGACACGCCGATGATGCTCCACACCGCGCCGCTGAAGAAGAAAACGCGAAACGGCTCGGCAGCCAGCCACCGCAGCGTGCCGGCTGCGGTTGCGCGAGTGCGTTTGCGATGCTGGCAGACGGGGAAGCTCAAGGTGGTGACACTGCTACGGTCGTCTTCCGCCGCCGCAATGCGGAAGCTGGAGCGATTCTTGCGGTGGTGCCTATCGCGCCTTCAAATGTCGGCCGAGATCACCGGCATAGCCCGCAAGCTCGAGAAACGCGCGTCCGATCACCTCGCCCTTTGCATCGAGCACGTCGCACGCCCCCTCCCAGTAGGACAGGCCGGTCACGTCACCGCGCAGCTCTTGATCATCGATGAGCGGCCGCAACACAAAGGCGCGGCCCTCCGCCTCGATACGTGCGCTGACGGGATAGCGCGCTTTGGTTTGCGCACTGGTCCATGTGGCCAGCGGCGTCCACGAAAATTGCGTGCTGTCGAGATGACGCACGCCGCCTTTGGCATCGATCCACGCCAGCGTCGTGCCAGCCGTGTCAGCGCTGCCATCGGCGCGGCGCATGCGATAGACCATGATCTCAGTTTGATCGTGAAGCTGGATGGCAGCCCAGTCCCAGCCGACTTGTCCTTCATCGAGCTGGCTGCTGCTGAACTCGTGATCCATCCACGCCTCGCCTTTCACCGTGTGCGACGCGGCGCCGGCTCGCACGGTGCCTCTCGCATCAAGCCGCGGCCACGTCAGGTAATGGCTCGCGGCACCTGGCGCTGCGCCTTTGCGCGATACGCCGTCTTTGCCGAAGACGACCAACGGCTTTGTCGGTTTCAAGTTCAAAGTCAGCTCGATCTCGGCGTGAATCGTGGATGAGAGATGCAGCTCCTCACCGTCCATGCGTAGCGACCAGTTTCCGTTTCGCACGTCGAGCGCGCTGGTCGAGGCGGCGGCGTCCCATCCCTCGCGATTGAGGCGCTCCTCGTGCGTGAAGGTTTTTCCCTTCGCATCCGAGAGCGCGCAATGCGCCAGATGGAAATGCACGCCATTCTTGGCTGACGCCTGACGGAAAAACGTCACCTGGAAACCAAAGCGCCGCCCGTCCGCTGCATCGAGATGACCGGTGACGTACCACCATTCGGTGCGGAACTCGGGATGGCTGCCGTGATCGCGCGGAAAATGAAAAGCGCGGCCAGCCTGCGGCAGCGCGAAACCATCAGGCGTCTCTGCGCGGATGAAGGCGGAGCAACAAATCAAAATGAAGAGGAGCTTGTGCATCATGCTTCTTGTTCGACGGGGAGTTTCGCCGCCCATCTTCCGACAAAAGCGGCGATGATGGCGCCAACCAGCAAAATGGCACAGCCCAGCGCGATGAGCTGCCCCCACGGTAGCGCGAAGGAAAGCGTCCAGCCGAAAGCCTGCTTGTTCACTTTCACGATGAGCAGCCAGCCCAGCCACACTCCGCTTGCGATCCCGGCAATGACCCCCGCAAGCGCAATGCCCGCGCCTTCCCATGCACATGTTGCCGCCACATCTCGCGGCGCAAAACCAATGGCGCGCAGTGTCATGAGATCAGCGCGGCGGTCGAGCATCAAACTCGCGAGCGCGAGGCCGAGGCCTGCGACAGCGACAATGACGCCCACGCCCTCCAGCGCATAAGTGACGGCGAATGTCTGCTGAAAAATCCGCAGCGCCTCGCCGCGAAGATGTGCCTGCGTGAAGACGCTCAGCCCCGGATGCGCCTTCTGAATGCCTGCGCGCACCGCCTCGGCTTCCGCGCCAGGTTTCAGCATCACTGCCACGCGCCACGCGTCATCTTTGCCAAACAACACGCGGAATCTTGGCTGCGGGATCGCGACGCTGCCGCGCTCGTTGCCGTAATCCGCGTACACACCGACGACGCGAAACGTCTGCTCTCCGCGCGGCGACGGTAGCGCGATGGTGGAGCCGGTGTCGAGTTCCAGCCGCGTGCCCAGGCTCTCATTGATCAGCGCCGCATCGCCAGCCAGCCACCAGTCACGCGGCGGCTCGCGCACCCAGGCGTGCAGCTCATGCCGCTGCGCAAACGCGTTGTCGATTCCGAGCACATGCACCTGGCCGCCGGGCAGCGTGACTCGTGTTTCCAGCAGCGCCGCAAGCTCAGCGATGCGCGGATCTTTTCGGATCGCCTCGACGGTCTCGGAGCTGATCACATGCGTGGACGACGCGCTCTGCGCGCCCGCGCTGGAGAGATAAATGTCTGCGCGCATGGCGCGCGTGATCCAGCCGCGCATCGTGTGATCGAAGCTCGCGATCATGATCGCCATGCCGCACGTCATCGCGATGGCGCTCACCAGCGCGGCGACGGCAAATCGATGACGGACCGAGGGTCTGCGCAGATGACTGAACGCGACAGACAGCACGGCGCCGCGCGCGCCGCGAAACACGCGCAGCAAAGCTCCTGCGGCGAGACCCGCGCCCGGCAGCCAGAGGAGCGCGGCCGCATACGCGCCGAGAGGCACACGCGATCCGTTCCAGCGCAGCGGCGGAAACTGCGCCAGCGTGATCGCGACCACGCACAGCAGCAGGCCGATCCAGCCCGCGCGCCAGATTCGTCCGCCTTGCCACGACGAAGGGTGACGGCTGAGCACGGCGGCTGGCATCGTGGCGGCGGCCATGCGCGCGGGCCACCACGCTGCCACGAGGCTCGTGAGCACACAGAGCGCGATGCCTGCGGCGGCCTCGGCGGGATGCAGCTCTGCAAATGTGGCGCTGCTCGCTCCATAAAGCGTCGTCATCGTTCGCGCGACCGCCAGCACCGCGCCCTGCGCCGCGAGCCAGCCCAGCGCGACACCGATCACGCCCGCGCACACACCGAGCAGCGCTGCCTCGATGAGAAACGCGCGCTTCACCGCGCGCTCCGTGACGCCCATCGTCCGCAAAATCGCGATCTCCTCGCGCCGCCGGATCACCACGCCATCGAGCGCCTGGAAAGTGAGATAGCCGCCGACGAGAAGCGCCAGCAAGGAGAGGATGGTGAGGTTCAGACGAAAAGCGGATGTCATGTTGTCCGCGACGGCACGCCGGTCCTCGTGATCGAGCACGCGCCAGCGACCTTGGGCGACAGTGGTCAGCACCGTTCCGACATCGGCTCGGAGATTTGGAAAAGCGGCGCCGGCGGTGGCGAGGACTTCCACACGATCAATCTCGTCGGCGCGACGCAGCAGCTCCTGCGCGCGCGGCAGGTCCATCAGCAGCAGGTGATCCGGCGGCGACGGCATGTCGGGAGCGACAGGCATCACACCCCCGAGCGTCACCTGCGCGATGCGATCATCGATCACCAGCGCGATCTTCTCGCCCACGCTCCAGCCCTGCCGTCTCGCCATCGCATCACTGACATAAACCGTGTCGTTCGGCGCGGCGGTCGCGTCTTGTTGCAAAGGTTTGCGCGCGAGATTTTGCAGCGCGATCAGGTCCATGCCCACGAGCCGCCAGATCGGACGCGCATTCACGCTGCCGGCGGCGTCCGCGATGTGCGGCACGACTGTGGCCTCGATCACGGGCAGCAGCGTCACGGGCCGCGAGCCGAGAGCGACGCGCATCTCGCGCAGCCATTCCATCTTCAGCGCGCCCGCGTCGGCGCGCACCGTCCAGTCGGAGTCACGCGTGATGCCGTCGCTGAATCTCACAAAGCCCGCCAGCGCAGAGCGGTTCGCCAGTCGCATGGCCACATGCACGGCTGTGCCCAGCGCCAGAATGGTCAGCAGCATTACCTGCTGCCGCCACGCCAGCCGCCAGTGCCGCAGCGCGCACTGACGCAGGATGATGAGGACATCGCGCATCATTCCAGCAGCGCTCCGTCACGCATCCGCAGCACGCGATGGCAGGTGCGCGCCGCCTCCTCGCTGTGCGTCACCAGCAGCACGGCTGCGCCGGTTTCCTCGGACACCTCGCGGATCAGCGCGAGCGCCTGCGCGCCGCTCTTGGAGTCGAGATTGCCCGTCGGCTCGTCTGCTAGCAGCAGCGCCGGTCTGTGAATCACCGCGCGCGCGACGGCCACGCGCTGCATCTCGCCGCCGGACAATTGGGCGGGCAGCGCGTCACCGCGATGGCGCACGCCCACGCGATCCAGAAGGCGCAGCACGCGCTCGTGGCGCTCCGCTTTGCCGATGCCAAGGAGCTTCAGCGGCAGCTCCACATTTTCAAAAGCCGTCATCGTGGGCAGCAGGTGGAAGAACTGAAACACGCTGCCCAGCTCCGCGCGCCGCGCCGCCGCGAGTTCATCGCTGCTCATGCGCCCGATGTCGCGTCCATTGACGAGCACGGTGCCGGTGTCAGCGCGGTCGAGGCCGCCGATGCAGTTGAGCAGCGTGGTCTTTCCGCAGCCCGAAGGTCCCAACAGCGCGACACGCTCTCCGCGCCTCATGCTCATCGACACACCGCGCAAGATCGGCCGCGCATCGAAGCGCCTGGTGAGATCTGAGACCAAGAGAACAGACATGAGTTAATCCATACGACACAACTGAGGTGCAGGAAGCATCCCACGCGAGGACGAGGGACCCCGTCTCATGCTGCCCACCATCCGCCCGCATGTGTGACCGCATCGATCGACACTCCATGCGAGCGGAGTCATCCTCTGATCCCCTGCTCGGAGGAGCCGGAGGCAGAGGAGGATCGGGCTGCCGTTTCGAGCGATTCAGCGTTTCCTCAGCGCGGTGGGAGGGGACGGCCTGGGATGGGCGGCCTGGAAGCCACCACACCGGGGCAGCGGCAGATCATCGGGCGACGCAGCACGCCCAAACGGCGCTGCCATTGATGCGGCGCATGCGGGCCTTTCATCGGGCATTGTGCCACCACGGGAGCTGCCGGACCCGGACCGGGCGTCGGTGCGGGCACACTTGGGGCGGGCGCGGGCACAGCAGGGGTCGGAGTCGGTGGTTTCTTCGGCGGCGGCGCGGCGCCACCAGTGAGGCTGAGACAGAGCGTGGCGAGGCACAGAACGATGTAGCGTTTCATAGTGGGTATTGGTTTGGTTTGTCACCAGCGCGTCTGGCGCGGGCGGATGACGGCAAACTAGGCCGATACGCACTTTGTCCAGCACCGTGTTACTGCGCCTCTCGCGCTCGAATCAATGCTTGAACATCCATGCGCGGCCCCGTGTCCCATCCATCCAGCTCCCGCATTTCATCCACCATGTCCTATCCCAAGCCTTTCGTTTTTTCCCGCACAGCCGCTGATCCCATCATGGAGGAATTGATCAAAGCGCTTGCCGATGGTGAAGCCACCGAGTTCAAAGGCCTGTTCGCCAAGGTCCATGCGGAATTGAAGCTCAGGAAAGTGGGCGGAGGCATGGAGGTGTTGAAATTGCGTTGCTACGACAGGCTGTTGAAACTCGCGAGCACGGGTGTCATCGAAAAGAGGGGCAAAACCTTTCGTGCATTGGCTGCCGGGTAGCCGCATCCAGCTCTCGATTCCGCCGGCGCCCGGCGCATTCGCGCAACCCATTGGCAGGTGCGGAAGTCACTTCCGGCGGCCCACAGGATGCGGAGAGATCGCGGCTGCTTGTGCCGTTGATTGCGGCCCATGTTCCGATTTCTTTTCCCCGGTCTCCTCGCCGTCTTGTTCTCATCGATCACCCACGCCGCAGCTCCAGAGACGGTGCGCATCAAGACGATGACGGCGCAGATGAAATATGAAGTGAGTGAGATCGTGGCAGCTCCTGGCGCACAGTTAAAGATCGTTTTTGAAAATGGCGATGACCTGCCGCACAACATCGTCTTCTGCCAGCCGGGCACGGACACGCTGGCGATGTCGATGAAACAGATGGAGAACGCGGAGGCGGCGCTGAAGCGCAACTGGCTGCCGGATGACAAGCGCATCTGGGCGCACTCGAAAATGCTCAACCCGCACGAGAAGGAAGAGTTCGTGATAACGGTGCCTGCGAAGGTGGGCAGCTACCCGTTCGTCTGCACCTTCCCCGGTCACGCGATGACGATGCGGGGCACGCTGCGCGCGGAGTCGCCGGGCGAAGGGCTTCGCGATCTGCGCTTCGCGCTCTACCTCGGCGCGTGGAAGACGTTGCCGGATTTCTCGAAGCTCAAACCTCATCGCGAGGGCGCGGTGCCGGACAATCTCATCGCGGTGAAGCTCGACGACTATAAGAACGAGTTTGGCGTCGTGTTCACCGGCAAGCTCATGATGCCGAGGACAGGCTCGTATCGTTTTGCCATCGCCAGCGACGATGGCTCGCGGCTGCTCATCGACGGAAAGAGTGTGATCGAGAACGACGGCATCCATCCCTCCGGCTCGATCAAGGAGAAGAGCATAAAGCTGGAAAAGGGCGAGCACGAGTACCGGCTCGAATACTTCCAGTCCACCGGTCAGGTCGAGTTGTTCGCGGCGTGGAAGGGCGCGGATTTTTCCGTCACGCCGCTCTCGAAGTGGCTGCATCCAGACTGGAAAGGCGGCGGCAAGAACAAAAACGAATTTCAGCCAATCCCGCTCGTCGTCACGAGCGAGCCGGTGATCTATCGGAACTTCATCCAGGGCGCGGGCAATCGCGCAATCGGCGTGGGTTATCCCGGCGGCATCAACATCGCCTGGAGCGCTGAGAGCATGAATCTCGCGCTGATGTGGCGCGGC
>JANPIW010000466.1:0-12358 GCA_031425215.1 Verrucomicrobiaceae bacterium | reverse complement strand
CTCATTGCCTTTGCGCGTGGCGCGGGATGTTGCGCGCCGTGAAAACGATTCTTCAAATCCTCTCGGTCATCTGCGCCATCTTTGCCGGCATCCTGCTCGTGCCTTCCATGATTCCCTTCCTCGGCTGGGGAAACTGGGGCGCGCTGCTATTCTGTGTCGCTGGCAGTTTCTTCGGCGTGTTCTGCACAAAGAAAATCGGCCTGACGATCAATGTCATCATCGGCATCGTCGCGGCTCTGCGCTTGTTCCTCGGCGGCGGCGTGCTTTGACGCCGCCGCGCGAGATCATCGCAGATTACTCCGCCTTCTTCTTCGCTCCTTTTTTGCCGGCGGCTCTCGGCGCTGGCGAAGGCTCGCCTTTCGGCAGCGTGGCTTTCACGCTTTCCCACGCTGGATTGAGCGTGGCCTCGGTGATCTTGATGTTGCGGAATTCCGCAGACTGCCCGGCGACGGTGAAGCCGGGGGACATTTTCTCCTTCGTAAAGAGCGCGTCACTGCCGCAGGCGATGATGTCATCGACCTGGCCGAGCATGGTGTCGCCCACCATTTCCATGCGGACCTTGTGCCAGGTGCCGGGCTTGAGATCTGCTTTAAAGCTGCCAAAGCTCACCGCCTTGTCCGGCCCCTCGTGATCATTGTCATCGCGGCGCATGGTCACAGTGGTCGGGGTGATCATGATGCGTGCCATGTGATCTTTGATGGCGTTGATGGAAAGCGTGGTGCTCTTCGCGCCTTCGAGTTTCACCTCGTATTCCACGATGAAGTCCTGGAGCTTGTTGGGCAGGCGGGCAACGGCGCCGTGCTTGTCCTCGGGTTTCTCCGCGCCGCGCAGCGCGCCGTCGGCGGCTTCCCATTTGCCTTTTGCAGCCTTCCACGGAGCAGCGAGGCCTCCGTCGAGTTTGCTTTCATAAATGACCTTGCCTGGGATGGCGAGGAGCGGCGCTGTTTCCGCGAGGGCGGGCAGTGAGAGGAGGAGGGAGAGGGAGAGTGTCGTGGTGATCTTCATGGAGGCGCGAAGAACGAAGTCACCAGCGGGCGATATTTCAAAAGACTGCCAGGGAACCGCGGCAAAGAAAGGCACACTGCCGTTGCTTCCGTCAGGACCTGGCGGGATTCGCGAGCTAACCATCCACGGCCCCTGACAGCGGCGCGAGAGTAGCAGGACACGTCTGGGGCACAAGAGGGAATCCCCGCCGTTTTTTCCAAATTACCCGCATCAGCAGGAATCCTCATCCATTGACAGGCCCGTTCGCGGATAATCGGAAAACTTTTGTGTTGTCGATTTCGCGGGAATCCGGTAGAACTGAAAGGCTCAAAAAAATACTCCTGAAATATCACTTTTATGGCTTGGAAAATTCTTCTCGGTATCTCGTCGGCCTGCTTGCTGGCCTCCGCCATCTTTGCGTTCCTCAACAGCAAGGATCTGAAAACAGAAAAAATGCTCGCCATCCGGGCTGACACGAACCTCAAGGATCAGAGGGTGCTCCACGAATCCGCCAAGGAAAAGCAGACCGCGAAGGTGGCGCAGCTCGACACGGTGAAGAAGGACCTCGAGGAGACCAAGCAAAAGGTCGCCAAGGCAGCCGCTGAATCCCAGGAGAAAGACGCCAAGCTTCAGCTCGTCAAGACCAACCTCGACCAGGTGAGCAAACAGGTTGCAGAGCTTCAGAAGCAGATCGACGAGGCGGGCAATGTGGTGGAGTTGATCGCCAAGGTCGAGGCACTGGCAAAGGAAAAGGCGGCTGCCGATGCGGAGGTGGCCGCACAGATTCAGCAGCTTGCCGTCAAGCAGGACCTCATCACGGGTCTCAAGAAGGAAGTCGACTCCTTTCGTGATGCAGAGGCTCGCGCGCGCAAAGGAGTGGTGGAGCCAAACTTCAACGCGAGCGTCGCCACCGCTTTCCCGGACTGGGGTTTTGTGATTCTGAACAAAGGAAACGCCAGCGGGGTTTTCGCAAATGCTGACCTCGAAGTGAAACGCGGCAAAGAGGTGGTGGCCAAGCTCAGGGTGCGCAACGTCGAGCAAAAAATCTCCATCGCCGATGTCATCCCTGGCAGCCTAAAAGACGGCAGCCTCCGCTCGGGTGATCTCGTCGTGGCCGCAGCCACCCAGGCAGCTGCCGCGCCGCCGCCACCGAGCCAGCCCGCCGCACCTCAGGCTGGCGGAGCCGCCCCGGCACCTGCTGCCCCCGCCCCAGCCGCCGGTATGAATAGCGATCCTTTCGCCCCTGCCCCAGGCGCTGCTCCGGCGGCTCCCGCGCCTGCTGCCGGCATGGCCTCCGATCCATTCGGCACCCCTGCTCCCGCAGCTCCAGCTCCAGCTCCCGCCGCCGGTGCCACGGGCACGAAGGCTTCCCCGTCCACGGCCGATCCTTTCGCCCCGGCGCCTGCCGCTCCTGGTGCCGCACCAGCACCAGCTCCTGCTCCCGCGGCTGGTGCCACGCCACCTGCTGGCGGTGCAGTCGATCCATTCGCCCCCGCCGCCAAGTAGCAGGCTGTCTTTGATTCCTCGCCTCGTCCATCCAACTTTCCATCCCTCCCTTTCCCATGTCCAAAGTCCTTCTCATCCTCAGCATCGTCGTGATGATCGTCGCCATCGTCTTCGGCCATCAAAACAATCGCGCCCTGGCAGCCGAGCGTGAAAAGAAAGCCTCTCTGCACCGCACCATCAAAACCGAACGCGGGGCCCTCGACACACTCAAGACTGAGATCGTCAAGACCGTCACTGAGATCGGCACGGTGCAGGGCGAGGTGGACGCCGAAGGAGAGCGTCTCAAACAGCACAACACCAAGATCGCGCAGATCGATGCCGATGCGAAGCGGACCCAGGAAGAGTTTGATGTGAAAAACAAGAAGCTCGATGAGCAGAAAGCCGAGCTGGCGAAACTGCCGCAGGGCATCAACATCGCCACCCTCGCCGAAGACCTCAACAAGATGAAGTCCAACATCGCCGAGCTGAAGTCCCAGGCCGAGGCGAAAAAGAAAGAGGTCGAGGCAGAGCAGGCCAAGGTTGCCGTCGTCGCCGGTCAGAAAGCCGATCTCGTGCGCAAGATTGAAGAACGCAAGAAGGCCTTCGAGCGCAACTCCCTCACCGCCCGTGTCGTGGCTGTGAACAACGACTGGGGTTTTGTCGTGATCGACGCCGGCAAATCCACCGGTATCACCCAGGACACCAAGCTCCTCATCACGCGTGGCACCCAGACCGTGGGCAAGCTCAGTATCATGTCCGTCGAGGGCAATCGCACCGTCGCCAACGTCTTGGCCGACAGCCTCGCACCCGGCATGACGCCAGTCCCCGGAGACAGGGTGATCCTGGAGAATCTCGTCCAGTAACCTGTCGCGCATCAAGCACGGCACAGTTTGATCAAACGCCATGCCACGTTTCCTCCTCATCACCGTCCTCCTCGGAGCGCTCGTCTCATGCGAGACCTCTAACGAGCCGCAGAAAAGAAAACCTGTCCCGCCCGACTCAGGCCTCAACAGCCAGGCTTGGAATCGCCAGCAAAAATGGGAAGGCTCGTCCCGATTCGGCAGCATGATGCCGCAAAGCCGCTGAGCGTGGCTTTGACTCGCAATCGAGTGCGCACACAGGCAAGGGCGGCTCCCTATGATGCTACCTCTCACGATCACTCCGGTGATTCCGGTGTGTCAGAAACGCGTGTAGCGACATTGAAAGGGTAACACCAAACATTATGAAACCCACCCTTCGCACCCTGCTCCTTCTCATCATCACCGCAGCCACCCCAGGACTCGTCGCTGCGGCGAAACCCGGCAAACCCGGAAAAAAACGCCCTGAATCCGCAGGCAACCTTGGCGAAATGCTCAAGAGCTTTGACAAAAACGGCAATCAGAAACTCGACGCCGACGAGCTGCCCGCCGTGCAGCAGGCCTTTGCCGCCCTGCGCAAGCTCGACACCAATTCCAACGGCGAGATCGAGCAGACAGAGATCGCCAGCCTCGCGAAATCCCAGGAGCGCAAACCCGGCGCAGCCCGCGCCGGGCAGAGCCTGCGCCAGGTGGATAAAAACAACAATATGCGCGTCGATCCTGACGAAATCCCTGCCCTGGAAAAAATGCTCGCCAGCGCGCCCGGCGAGATGAAGTCAAAGCTCGATCAGAATGGCAACGGCAAGCTTGAAGAGAACGAGATCTCCCGCCTCAACGAACGCCTCGGCAAAGGCCGCGCCGCAGGCAGGAAACCCGCCGCGCCTTCGCCAAAACCCGCCGCGACGCCCGCCGCCAAAACGGAGAAACCGGCCGAATCCATACTTCCCGCGACCAAGCCCGACGCAAAACCCGCGCCTGCCGCCGAGTCCACGCCGAAGATCAACTTCGGCAACTGATCACAGCGCCGCCGCCTTGGTCACGGCATGTGACCAATGTATTTGAGCTAGGTTGTCGTGCCGGGAGAACGTACATCTCCCGACACCATGCATTCCATTCTCATCATCGGCTGCGGCAGCATCGGGGAGCGGCATTTGCGCTGCTTTCAGAAAACCGGACGCTGCACCGTCTCAGCATGCGACACGAGCACCACCTTGCTCGCCACCATGCGCGAGCGTTACGACGCGCAGGTCTTTGATTCGCTGGACGCTGCGCTTTCGGGGCGGCGCTTCGACGCGGCGGTGGTCTGCACACCGGCGCAACTGCATCTGCCGATGGCGACGAGACTGCTGCGCGCTGGACTGCATGTGTTCATCGAGAAACCGCTATCCACCGACATGGCACCCGTGCCTGAGACGCGCGACGCCATCTCTGCGGCGGGACGGTTCGTTGCCGTGGCTTATGTCTATCACTCCATGCCGTGGATCACGGGTGCGCGTGATTTTCTACGGACAGGCGGGCTTGGAAAGGTGCTGCAAGCCAGCGTCGTCTCCGGCCAGCATTTCCCGACCTTCCGCCCCGCGTATCGCGACATCTATTACACGCGGCACGAGACGGGCGGCGGCGCGATCCAGGATGCCCTCACGCATCTGGCAAACGCGACCGAGTGGCTGGTCGGCCCATGCACCCGCCTTTATTGCGATGCCGCTCATCAGGCTCTCGAAGGCGTGACGGTGGAGGACACGGTCACTGTCAGCGCACGACATGGCGATGTGCTGGTGAGTTTTTCGATGAATCAATTCCAGGCGCCGAACGAAACGACCTTCCTCATCGGTTGCGAGCGCGGCAGCGTGAAGATCGAGCTGCACGAGCGCCGCTGGGGCTTCATGAAACACGGAGACCAAGCCTGGACATGGCACGTCACCGCGCCTTTGGAGCGCGACGAGCTTTTCATCGCCCAGGCCAATGATTTTCTCGACGGCATGGAAGGCAGGCCAACGCCGCTCGCCACTTTTGAAGAAGCCGTGCAGACACTGAAATTTAACCAGACCGCGCTGCGCTCCGCAGCCAACGGCGCAGCCATCACCCTCGAATGAGCGCTGAACTTCGCCTGGCCATGCTCGGCATGATTGAAGGAAACGGTCATCCGTATTCCTGGAGCGGCATCATCAACGGTTACAACCCCGACGAGATGGCGAAGTGCCCCTACGCCGGCATCCCCATGTACATGGGCAGGCAGCCGCTCGACTCCGTGCGCATTCCGGGCGCGCGCGTCACGCACATCTGGTGTGATGATCCCGCCGATGCGCCCAAGGTCGCCGCCGCGAGCCTCATCGAAAACGTGGTCGCAAAGCCCGAGGACGTGATCGGCCATGTCGATGCCGCGGTGATCGCCACCGACGACGGCACCGATCACGTGCGCCGGGCGCGGCCGTTCATCGAGGCCGGCTTGCCCGTGTTCATCGACAAACCGATGGCCACCACGATCCCGGAGTTGCGCCAGTTTTTGCAATGGCATCGCGAGGGAAAAATCATCCTCTCCACCAGCGGCATGAGATACGCGCCGGAGATGCGGCTGAGCGACGAGCAGCGCGCGCGTTTCGGTGATCTGCGCTGGATCACGAGCTTCACCTGCAAGTCGTGGGAGCGTTACGGCATCCACGCGCTCGAGGCCGTGGAGCCGCTGCTCGGCACGGGTTTTCAAACCGTCCAGGCGCACTCCGACAGCGGCGGCGATGTGATGCACATCACGCACAGCAGCGGCGTGAGGCTGACCATTGGCGCGCTGCACGATGCCTATGGCAGCTTCGGCGCGGTGCATCTTTTCGGCACCAAAGGCGACATCGTGCTGAAGCTCGCAGACACCTACCACGCCTTCCGCGGCCAGCTCGTCGCGTTCATCGACATGCTCCACACCGGCGTGCGTCCCCTGCCCTTTGACGAGACTGTCGAACTCATGGCCGTCATCATCGCCGGCATCCGCAGCCGCGAGCAAGGCGGCACCATCGTCTCCATCTCCAGCATCCTCTCCGAACTATGAAAACCTGCCTCTGCCTTCTCCTCACCGCCTCCACACTGGCCGCCGCCGATCCGCTGGACCTCGCATCGCGCTGGGAGCTTTTCGTCGATGAGCATCTCGTCGCGCAAAAAAGCGGCGTTGCCTTGAAGCTGCATGATCCCATCAAACGCGAGATCGTGCTGTCCACCGATAAGCCGTGGGAAGGGCCGACGTGCGCCTACTTCTCCGTCATCCAGGATGGAAAGAAGGTGCTCATGTATTACCGCGGCTCCTCCGGCGGCAGTGATCACAGCGACGCTCAGGTCACCTGCGTCGCCGAGAGCACCGATGGCATCCATTTCACACGACCAAAACTCGGCCTCATCGAAGCAGGCGGCACAAAGGACAACAACGTCATCTGGCGCGGCGTCGAGTCGCATAACTTCTCGCCATTCCTCGACACGAATCCGAACTCGAAACCCGACGAGCGCTACAAGGCGCTCGGCGGCGTGAAGCAGCCCGGAAAGAACTGGCACCAAGGCGAGACACCAGGCGGACTCTACGCATTCGCCTCCGCCGACGGCATTCACTGGAAGAAGATGAAGGACACGCCGGTCATGACCAAAGGCGCGTTCGACTCGCAAAACCTCGCCTTCTGGGACACCACTCAGGATCGCTACGCCTGTTTCAGCCGCATCTTCAGCAACAAAGTCCGTGCCGTGCAGAGCAGCACCTCAACGGATTTTCTCGCCTGGAGCGATGGCGTGCCGCATCGCTACGCCGAGGGCGTACCGATGGAGCATTTCTATACTTCCGCCACCGTGCCGTGCCCCACCGCGCCGCATTTATTTCTCTCGTTCCCAAAGCGCTTCGTGACCACACGAAAAAAAGTGCCTGAGCATGATGGCCCAGGCGTGAGCGACGCGGTCTTCATGTCCAGCCGTGATGGCGTGAGCTGGGACCGCCCCTTTCTCGAAGCCTGGGTGCGCCCCGGCCCCGATCTCAAAAACTGGACCGACCGCAACAACATGACCGCCAACGGCATCATCACCGGCGACACCGAATGGTCACTCTACATCAGCGAGCACTACCGCCACGCAGACCACTGCATCCGCCGCCTCACTGTGCGCAAGCAGGGCTTCGCCTCCATGCACGCGGACGCGAAGGGCGGCGAGTTCACGACACATCCGCTGAGATTCACGGGCAGGAGTCTCGTGCTCAATTACTCCACCTCCGCCGCAGGCTCCCTGCAAATCGACGCGCTCGACACCGCAGGCAAAGTCCTCGCCACCATGCCCGAGCTTTACGGCGACGAGTTTGAAGCCAGTGCACTCGACTTGTCCAAGCTCGCCGGTCAGACCATCCAACTGCGAGTGAAGATGAAAGACGCGGATCTGTACGCGCTGCGTTTCGCCGACTGATAAATCAACTTCCATGAAAACCCTCCTCTTCCTCCTCGCCCTTTGCCCTTCGCTCTTCGCGGACGACATCATCCGCTTCGTCGCCATCGACAACGTCTGCGCGTGGCCGAACCTCACACTGATGCCCGATGGCAGCATCAACACCACCATCTTCGGCCAGCCCAGTCACGGCCAGATGGCTGGCGCGGCCGAGTGCTGGAACAGCAAGGACGGTCAATTTTGGGAAAAGCGCGGCATCCCCGCGCCGAACGAGCCACACACGAATCGCATGAACGTCGCGGCAGGTCTCGCGAAGAATGGCGACCTCCTGGTGCTCTGCTCAGGCTGGACGGATGTGAAGCAACCGCAGCGCCCGAAGCAGGCCGCTTTCCGGGACGACATCCTCGCCACCTGGGTCTGCCGCAGCAGTGATGGCGGCAAGACTTGGTCGCAGCTCAAAGAATTCCCCGCGCCGGATGAAGGCTGGACGAACTACATCCCCTTTGGCGACGTCAAGATTGGCGAGGACGGCGCGCTGCATGTCTCCTGCTACGGCGGCGAATTCACTGATCCGACGAAGAGCACGAAGACCAAAGGCTACCGCTCCTGGCACTTCCGCAGTGACGATGACGGCAAGACCTGGACGCGCACCGGCACCATCGGCCCGAAGAGCAACGAGACCACGCTGCTTCATCTGGGCGGCACTCGCTGGATGGCCGCCGCGCGCTACACGACCATGGAAATCTATTTTTCCGAGGACGATGGCGTGACTTGGAGCGACCCACAGATCGTCACCGCGAAAAACGAGATCAACGGCCATCTGCTCCGCCTCAAAGACGGCCGCATCCTCCTGGCCTACGGCAACCGCATCAAGACCGGCGACCAGCTCGGCGTGCTCGCCAAGCTCAGCGCCGACGAAGGCAAAACCTGGGGTGATCCCATTCGCATCGCCCACACAACAACGTGGGATTGCGGCTACCCGAGCACCGTGCAGCGCGCGGATGGAAAACTCGTCACCGCCTGGTATGCCGGCGCATCGGCGTATCACGCGCGCTACCACATGGGTGTCGCCATTTGGGACGCGCCGCCAAGGCCATGAAGCTCTTCGTGCTAGTCCTCTCCCTCGTCTCCACGCTTCACGCGGCGGAGACGCTGCTCTTCGTGGATGATCACGACATCCTCTACCGGCCCGGCACGCAGCGTGTGCTGCACCAGCCGGTGCGGCACAATAAGAATCCGCTGCTCAGTGGGCCGACGCTCAAGCATCAGCTCGCGTATTGCAGCGTGCATCACGATCCGCAGTCGGGCCGCTGGCAGATGTGGTATCAGACCTCTGGCGCGGGCAGTGTGATCGGCTACGCGGAGTCGAAGGACGGCATCGCATGGACGCGGCCCAATGTGGGAGTGATGAGCTTCGAAGGGTTTCCCGAGGGAAACATCGTTATGACCAGTGAGGGGCACTACAATGCGGCGGTGGTCGTCGATCCGCCGGGCGGTGATGCCGCGCGGCGCTACAAGCTGGCCTACTGGTCCATCCCCTGGCAGAAGAATCCTGCGCCTGGTGTGAAGGACAAGCGCGCACCCGGCGGCGGCATGTTCGTGGCGTTTTCAGCCGATGGCATTCATTGGGAAAAGCAGCCCGGCCCCGTTCTGCTGGGAACCTACGGCGCCATCACCGATCCGCCGCTGGTGGGAGAGCCTCCAAAGTTCGGTGTGCCGAACTCTGTCAGCGATGTCGTCGATGTCTCTTATGATGCATTACGAAAGCGCTACCTCGCCGTCACGAAGGCATGGATCGACGGCCCGGATGGTCGCACATTTTGGAAGCGGGCCATCGTCAGCAGCGAGAGCACCGACTTCCTGAGTTGGAGCACGCCGAAGCTCATCCTCGCGCCCGACGAGCACGACGGTGTGCGCCCCGCCGCTTATCCCGGCACGCGCCAGGGTGTGCAACTGCACGGAGCGCCCGCCTTCGAGCGGCACGGTGTTTACTTCGCGCTTTTGCAGCTCGCCGATTTTGAAACTCACGGCCTGCAGCCCATCGAACTCGCGCTCAGTCGCGATGGCGACACCTGGCAGCGTCCGTTCCGCAAGACGATGTTCTTCCCCGTGAATGAGCCGGGTCATTTCGACACCGGCCGCATCTGGAGCAACGCCACGCCTGTCGTAGTCGGCGACGAATTGCGCTTCTATTTCGGCGGCGCGGAGAATCCGTGGCATTTCGGCAGGAAGGAAAACGTGTGGGGATCGAAGAAAAACAAACTGCCGCTCACCGGCATCGGTCTCGCCACGCTAAAGCTCGACCGCTTCGCCGGTGTGAAACCGCTGGAGCGCATCGGCCAGCTCACGCTGCACCCGCGCTCGCTCGCCGGAGTGAAGCGCATCACGCTCAACGCCGCCGCCGTGAAGGCCGCTGTGCGCGTGGAGCTGCTCGATGCGAGTGGCCGCCGCATCCCCGGCTTCACCAAAGCCGATGCCGTGCCGCTGACGGGCGATTCCTTGCGCCACGAGGTGAAATGGCAAAGCGCCGATCTCACCAAGCTGCCAGCCAGAGATGTGACGATCCGCGTGCACCTCGACCGCGCGGAAGTTTTCGCCCTAACACTCGAATGACATCATGAAAACACTACTGCCACTCCTAGCCACCTGCTTTGCGCTTCAGCTTCAAGGTGCGGTGCGCACCATTCTCTTCGTCGATGACGAGGACATTCTGTATCGTCCCGGCACCATCCGCCAAGTGGTGGAGTTTAAGAGGCACTCGACCGATCCCGTCATCGCGCCGGACAAACCTTGGGAAGCGATGCTGGGCTGGACGAGCGTGCATCGCGATCCGAAAACCGGAAGGCATCAGCTTTGGTATCAGGCTTATCAGGAGCGGCGAGTGGAGGACAAGGTGATGAAGAACACCGTCTGCTATGCTGAGAGCACGGACGGCATCACATGGACGAAACCGATCCTGGGCCTGTTTTCGTTCTACGAGATCAAGGACACGAACATCGTGCTCGTCGGCGAGCGCGGCAGCTATGGCGAGCGCTACTGCAACAGCGTCGTGGTCGATGAGCGCGACCCCGATCCCGCGCGGCGTTACAAGATGGCCTACTACGATTGGGTGCCGAAGTCTGGTGCGGAAGGAGGCAGCGGCACGCATGTGGCCTTCTCGCCCGATGGCATTCACTGGACGAAATATGCGGGCAATCCCGTCCACAAGACCTCCTTCGGCGCGAAGAGCCTGGAGGTGCCATTTGAAGACGAAGGGCCGTATCTCGAAATGCCCGGCAAGAATAACTCTCCGCGGCGCATCTGGCGTGTGCCGCATTCCATGTCCGACGCGCTCGACGTGCTCTACGACGCGCGGTTGGGCGTCTTCGTCGGCTACGGCAAGATGTGGACACCGTGGCCGGACGGCACCATCGCCTGGAAACACGCGATGGGCCGCATGGAGAGCAAGGACTTCATGCACTGGAGCAAGCCTGAGTTGATCGCCGCCGTGAATGATCGCGACGCGGCGCAGCTCGAGTTTCACACCTCGCCCGTGTTCATGCACAACGGCATGTACTTCTCGCTAAACCAAATCCTTGACCGCGCCGTGGGATCGATGGACGCGGAGTTCATGTGCAGCCGCGATGGGAGGCGCTGGGATCGCAGTCTCGCGGGCAGCTTCGCCATTCCCCGCGGCCAGCCGGGGCGTTTCGACGCTGGATCGGTCATCACGAACGGCACGCCCATCATCCTCGAAAAAGAAATGCGCTTCTACTACGGCGGCTATCGCGGAACGGCCATCGGCGGCGTGGGGCTGAACGAGCAGAAACTCGGCGGCAAAGATTACCATAGCGGCATCGGCCTTGCCACCACGCCGCGCGACCGCCTCGCCGCCATCGCGATCAATCCGCTGGTGAAAGTGAAGAAGCAGCCCGCGAACAAACCGCGCATCGAAAACACCATCGGCAACGTCACGCTCAAGCCCCTCGACCTTGCCACAGTGAAAACGATCACGCTCAACGCCGATGCGTCAAAGGGCAGCGTGTGGCTCGAAGTGCTCAACGAGGACGGCTACCGCATTCGCGGCTTCAGCAAAGCCGACGCCGTGCCAATGCAAGGCGACAACCTCGCGCACGAGGCCGCCTGGAAGGAGAAGAAGCTCGCTGATCTGCCTGCTGGAAAGAAACACATCCTCCGTGTGCATCTGGAGAAAGCGGAACTCTTCGCGCTGACCCTGAAATGAGCACCAAAAGATACCGCACCTGCATCCTCGCCACCTGCTGCGTCCCGTGGAGCGAGCGCTTCGAGTTCGAGGAGGACATTCTCCGCCGCAGCGTGAGGCATCAGATCGCCAGCGGCATCCGTGATCTGTACATCTTCGGCACGGCGGGAGAGGGCTACGCGGTCACCGAGACGCAGTTCGATGAGATCACCCGCGTCTTCCTCGACGAGACGAAGGGCGAGGGCATCCAGAGCATGATCGGCCTCATCAGCATCTCGCTGCCCGTGGTCATCGAGCGCATCGAGAGCGCGCGTGATATGGGCGCGCGGCGCTTTCAAATCAGCCTGCCGAGCTGGGGCGCGCTGAGCGACACAGAGGTCACGACTTTCTTCCGCGAGACATGCGGGCGCTTCCCCGACTGCGAGTTCCTCCACTA
>JANPIW010000465.1:0-15756 GCA_031425215.1 Verrucomicrobiaceae bacterium | reverse complement strand
AAACCACAAACCCACCATCACACCACTCACCACACTTCCCAGCGCCCACTGCAGAAAACACTACATCCAGCAAAACGAGCACGCCCTGCTCCTCGACTGGGCCAGCACCTCCGAAGCCGTCGGCGACAAAGACATCTTCACCGCCCGCATCGAGGCCCTCCTCGCCTGCGGTCAATGGCGTGAAGCCGCCGAAATGGCACGCCACCCCGCCGCAGCCGAGTTTGAGTACGATGGCGGCGCGGTCATCGAGACCTTCCATATTCTCTCCTCCGGCAATGAATCCCCCAACGTCGCCTCCACGCTCATCACCCACGCCCTCGACCAAGCACGTAGCGCCAAACATCACACCGCCTGCACCGCCCTCGGATACGCCGCGCTCGACCACGCCCTTTACCCTCTCGCAGCCTGCGCCTTCAGCACCGCCATCGCTGGAGACGCCTGCGGCCCCTGCCCCCTCGACGACTACATGACTGCCGCGCGCCGCGCGGGTGAAAGCGCCGCCACCCCAATGACCATCGTCGCCACACGCGCCCGCAGTCACGGCGCGGATCACTCCCTCCAAAAACAATCCATCTACCTCCGCCTCCTCTGCGGCGACGAACTCGAGCGCGCCGCCCTCGACCTCTCCACCCTCAAGAAAGCCACACCCGCTGATCCCTACCTCAAGTTCCTCGACGCCTTCATGCGCTTCCGTTTCTCCGACCACCCCGGCGCCATCGCCGCCCTCCTTCCCCTCCCCAAGCACCAATGGCACCAAGGCGAGACCATCGTCATCTCCGCCATGCTAGCCTCCGGCGGCAAAATGCGCGAAGCCGCCATCCTCGCCGGCAAAGTCACCGGCACCGGCATCTTCCCCGAGGAACTCGACCTCCTCCGCGCCAGCCAGTCCGCGTCCACCGAAGGCACCCTCCTCAGCAGCGTACTGCGTTGAGTTAGCTACGGAGACCTTGCTACGGCACAAAACAATCTGAACGCTGGAACAGATCCTGCTGAGGGCTAAGTATTCTGATACACAGAGCACTCAAACGACAGGGTGACATTTTCGCTACAATTATGGGGCGATACCTGGTTGTGAAGCACACCATTCAAATGTAGGAATACTAATATGAACTTGTTACGAAGAATTGATTTAAACCTCATTGAGCCGCTTAGCAGAAAACTGCTTCGCGTTGCTCATTTGGCTTCAGCGGGTCTTTGGCTGACTTTCTCCACCCCATTGCAGGCCGTCGGCATCATGGTAAATGAATACAAAAACGCCGCCGACAACGGCACAATCACCAACAAGATGGCCGCCGATGAGTTCATCGAGTTCGTCCTCACCGAAAATGCCACCGCATCGGCCTTGGCCAGCCTCACCTTTGGCAGCACCAATGCCGCCACGTCCTTGCTCCAGGGCGTGTTCGCCTTTGATCTCGCTACACTCAACACCGCGCTGGCCAGCGCTGGCCTGAGCGAATTCAGAGCCGGCACCATTATCGCCGTAAAGGGCGCGAATCTCGGCGCGCAGAATCTCACCTACAATCCCACCTCAGCCGGGGCGAGCAATCACGACGCTTGGTCCCTTGAACTGGTCGCTGGCTCCGGGGCACTAGATCGCAGTGAGACAATCGTCGATGGCAACCTCTCCGTGGACAACCAAGGCGGCGTCATCTGGGTTTCTTCCAGCGTGCCCGCGAGCAAAACTGACACCTCCGGCTTCCTCCACGCCTTCGGCCATGACAACGCCCCCGGCGCCATCGCCAACGCCGTCACCTCACTCTTCGGCGCAGGAAACATCCTCTCCTCCACCATCGGCGCGCCGAAGTCCGTGTACAACTCCGCCAGCACCTCCGTCACCCTCGCCACCGACAACAACAGCACCATGGCCGCCCCCAATCCCGGCGCCAACACCACCTGGATCGTGGACAACCTCCGCCAGCTCGTCCCCGAGCCATCACGCGCCCTCTTCCTCCTCGCAGGCCTCGCCTCCATCGTGATGAAACGCCGCCGCAGTAAATGAGGAGCGCTCCCGACACGGATCAGCCACCCTCAGAGTGGGACATCGACACATGGTCCATCAGCCCCTTCCACGCCTGGCTGGCGACAGGCTCCGGATTCCGCTGGTTCATCGTCTCCATCGCCGTCATCGCACCGGCCCTCACCTTCTTGTTTAGCGCCCAGTTGCGCGATGGCCATGACCACTGGCTGAGCCAGCGGGACGTCGCCGCCGCCCGCGTTTTTAACGCCGGGGGCGAACGTGGGCGCGCACTTAGCAGGCTCATCAATGCCTTCGAGCGGACACCACAAAATCCCTCTGTCTTGCGCGAGCTTGCCCTGGCCACTGCCACCGACCATCCCGAATACGCCAAACCCCTTTGTGAACGCCTCTCCATACTAGGGGCCGCCACTCACGCGGACAAGATCACCCACGCCAGAGTCCTCGCCCGTCTCAACGACAACGCTGGAGCCACCGCCCTCCTCTTCGAGAGCCGAAACGACACCTCCCGAGGCATCAGTTTCTGGCAGGCGCGAGGTGACATCGCCACCGCCGCTGGCCGCATCACCGAGGCACGCACAGCCTACCTCCAAGCCCTCGCCATTTCCCCCTCCGACACCGCATCACTCCTCGGCCTTGCCCGTGCCGCCGCCGCATCCTCCGATCCCGCGCAACATGGCGATGCCGCCGAACGCCTCATCACTCACTTTGAATGCTCCCTCGACGATCTCAGCGCCGCCCAGCGCGAAGACGGCCTCGCCGCCCTCGCTACCTTGCGCATCGAAGACGGCTCCCTGCGCTCCCGCTTCTCCCGCCTCCTCCACCGTCTCCCCCGGCAGACCTTGGTACACTGCGTTACTGATACCCTTTTGCAGCTCCCTCCCGGCTCTTCCCCAGAGCAAACCGCCCGCAGCAGCGCCGCCGTTGCCAGCCTGCTCGATGGCCATCGCCTCGTCCCTGCCGATCAGCGCCGCGCCATCACCGCCATCCTCCTCGCCCACGACGAGCACGAGAACCTCATCCGCTGGCTCCCCATCCAGACCGCCATGCTCGACGCGGTGCTATTCTCCCACCGCATCGACGCGCTCATGGCACTGGGCCGCTGGCGCGAAGCCGCCACCATGGCAGCGCGCCTCGACGCACCAGTGCCCCCCGCCTCACGGCATCTCCTCCAGGCCCTCGTCCTGCTCACCAATCCAGACCGCACCCCCACCGCCACTCTCGGCGCCGCAGACCTCCTCAAGCGCGCCCTCGTCGAGGCCAGCGTCGAAGGCCGCCAAGGCGCCTACGTCGCCATCGGCCACATCGCACTCGATTTCGCCTTGCACGACATCGCCGCAGACGCCTTCGCCCGCGCCCTCGATCTGCCTTTCGGGCGCCACCTCCCCCTTGACGCCTTCATCCTCGCCTCCCGCCGCGCCGCCCGCCCCCTCGATGAAATCCTCCAACAGCTCGACCAGCGCGCCCTCACCGACCGCACCAATCTCGATCTGCAAATGCACACCGCCTATCTCCGCCTCCTCACCGGCGACCGCATTGAGACGACAGCGCAAGCCCTCGAGCAAATTTGCAAGCGCCTGCCCCACGACTCGCGCGCCCGTTTCCTCCACGCCTTCGCCCTTCATCGGCTCGGTGACTTCGCCGGCGCCCTCGCCAAGCTCACACCCTTCCCCAATCACCGCTGGCACCACGGCGAGGCCGCCGTGATCGCCGCCATCCTCGCCGCCTCCGGGGACATACTTCAGGCCACCCGCATCGCCGCCAACGTCACAACAGCGAAAACACTCTTCCCCGAAGAGGCCGCGATGATGTCAGCCATTCGCGCCAACCCGACAACCCGCGATCACATGCTCACGGATTTCCTCACTCCCGCACTGTCCTATTTGAGTGACAAAACACACCAGCCAACGCCATCAATCACGACTCCACCGGCAAGCCCGGCCCCCATCCCCCGGAACGCGCACCAGCCCTCGAACAGGGCATTTTCCAGTCGCGCTCCCGCCGCGCGCCTGCCATGATAGGCGCTGAAAAAATGCGGACGCCATTCCTTCTTCACTCATTATCCGTGATTCGGACTTCGTCATTTGTACCATGAGTGACCGCGCCACCATCATCGCCTTTGAAAACTGGGTCTCCACGGACGACCTCACCCACGGCCTCGACTGGGTGCGCTGGCTCCTCCGCAGCGTCCGCGCACGCTGCCAGCACATCGTCTTCCAAGGGGACATCACCTCGAGAGTACACCTGCTTCGCACTTGGGAGAAATTCACCCGCCACACCTTCCTCCCCGCCATCGGCCCGCAAATCATCCGCGCCTGGCAGGCCGCCACCGAGCGCGACGTGACCGCCCTCATCGAGGCTGACACCTCCCTCAGCGCCCTCCTCTCCCCGGCAGAAACCGGCTCATCCCGCCGCGCAGGCGCCTTGCTCATGCACACCACTTGCGGCGCAAAATTCCAGGGCCTCCTCGGCCACTACCGCATCGAATGGGAAGCAAGCCGCACCCCCGGACACCTCGCCACCACTTGGGCCGCCGCCGGCGTCCTGTTCCAACTCAGCCTCGTCAACGTCCTCGCCGAATACCTCCGCATCGAATGGGAGACGGCCACTCGCGACACACCCCACACCGCCCCGCCCCACGGCACCCACAGCTTTGCCGCCCTCACCAGCCTGGCGCTCCGCACACAAAACCAGCCCGCCCTCAGACTGGTGCGTCATGCCTGATGAACAACGCGTCTGGTGATCTTTAGATCGCCCAGCTCGACTGCGGGCGTTGAGCTGCGAGGCAAATTGCGATTGACCCTCGGACGGCGCGCGGGTATCGGCACACCTACAACTCGTTTGCGCCATGTCCACATCACGCGCCATCAAGCCAGGTTCCGAACTGCAATGGAGACGACTGCGGGGTTACGCCTTTGATCCGGGCCTGTCGCAGCAATTCGAGACGGCGGCGATGAATGAGATCGTGTTCCGCGTGCCATGGGAGCCGCTGGAGCCGGGGCCGGTGGGCGAGCATGTCGAGGTGATCGATCACGATCCGGCCAGCGAGTCATTTTATGAGCCGGTGAATCTGGACGACGGCTGGCTGATCGGCGCGGATGGATTGAAACCCGACGAGGGCAACCCGCAGTTTCACCAGCAGTTCGTCTATGCGGTGGCAATGACGACGATCCGCAACTTTGAAAAAGCGCTCGGCCGCAAAGTGCTCTGGACGCTGCGTGATGAGAGCCGGCCACGCGGGCAATGGGATGTGTTTGTGCGGCGGCTGCGCATCTACCCGCACGCGTTTCGTGGCGCGAACGCGTACTACAGTCCGGCGAAGAAGGCGCTGCTCTTTGGTTACTTCCCTGCCTCGGCCTCGGCACGCGGCGCGCAGCTTCCCGGCGGCACCGTCTTCACCTGCCTCTCGCACGACATCGTCGCGCACGAGACCACGCACGCTCTGCTCGATGCGACGCTGCCGAAGTACCTCGATGCGAGCAACCGCGACATGCTCGCTTTTCACGAGGCGTTCGCAGACATCGTCGCGCTGTTCCAGCACTTCAGCTTTCCCGAGGTGCTCCATCATCAGATCTCGCAGACGCGCGGTGATCTGGCCAGCCAGAGCCTGCTCGGCCAACTGGCGCAGCAGTTCGGCCAGGCGACCGGACTTTACGGCGGGCTGCGCGAAGCCATCGGTCGTGTGAATGAAGCCACGGGAAAATGGGAGAAGCTCGATCCCGATCCGAACGCATACGCCACCGTGGACGAGCCGCATGAGCGCGGCGCGTTGCTTGTGGCCGCGATCTTCGACGCCTTTCTCGCGATCTATCGCTCGCGCGTGGCCGATCTCATCCGGCTGGCGACGGGCGGCTCAGGCATTCTGAGCGAAGGCGCGCTGCCGCCGGACCTGACGACACGGCTCACGCGCGAGGCTGCGAAGACTGCGCAGCATGTGCTCGGCATGTGCGTGCGCGCGCTGGACTACTGCCCGCCGGTCGATCTCACATTTGGTGATTACCTGCGCGCGATCATCACGGCGGACTTCGATCTCGTGCCGGATGACGAGCATCACTACCGCGTCGCGTTCGTCGAGGCGTTCCGCAAATGGGGCATGTATCCGCGCAATCTGCGCACGCTCTCGCCAGAGTCCCTGCGCTGGCCGCGCGGCGATGAGCTGGATGCCAAGGGATGCCGCGCGATTGAGTTTCTGACCGAGGGACTGCGACCCCTCGCGGAAAGAATCCGCTACCGCGCCGACCGCGAGAAACAATTCAACCTGCTGCGCGAGGTGCAGAGACGAATACACGAGCTGCTGCGGCAGAAAATCGAGTGGCGCATTCTCGGCAACATCGGAAAGATCACGGGCCTCGCGCTGAAGCCGAAGCGCAAAGTGAAAGGCACCAGCAGCGGTGGCGGCGCGATACCGCCGTTTGAGGTGCAGTCCGTACGCTCGGTGAGACGGCGCGGACCGAGCGGCGAGGAGATCAACCACGTCGTGCTCTCGATCACGCAGCGGCAGAAGCTCGTCATCAATGGCGAGACATTGGACATGCCGTGCGGCTGCACACTGATCCTCGATCTCGACACGCTGGCGCTTCGTTACGCGATCAGCAAACCCATCGACGATCCACGGCGGAAGGACGCCTTCCGCAAATGGATGGGAGAGAATCCCACGGCGGCTGCTCTGTCGCAGCTCGATGAACCCGTCGCGCATCTGCACCTCCACACCTGACCTGTCATGCCCGCATCCACCGTGAACAAAGTGCGCGTCCGGACCTACCGCCACGGTCTGGGCGACTGCCATCTCGTGAGCTTCGCGCGCGTGCCCAAGGCGCGGCTCGACAAGCCGGGAGATTTTTTCCATCTGCTCATCGACTGCGGCGTGGTGAAGCGCACGACGAATCCCGGCCCACTGATGAGCGGTGTGATGCAGGATGTCTCGACTCAAACGGCAGGCGTGCTCGATCTCGTCGTCGCCACGCACGCGCACACGGATCATCTCTCGGGCTTCAAGCAGGCCGCGCCCGTCTTTGATCCGATGACCGTAAAGCGCCTCTGGCTCGGATGGCTGGAGGAACCGGGAAACAAAGCGGCGAAAAAAATCCAGGATGAACTCGTGAAGAAACTCGCCGCCGTGCGCGCGGCCACAGCGCGGCTCGCGGCGGTGAGGAGCAGCGCCGCCACGCGGATTCAGGGCTTGCTGGATTATTTCGGCCCGGTCGCCGCCGCAGGAGATCAGATGGAGGACATCATCGGCATCCTGCGTGAGAAATCGAAGGCAACGCCCGAGTACCAGCATCCGGGCACGACCTTTCTTCTCCCCGAGCTGCCAAACGTGCGCGTGTATGTGCTCGGGCCGCCAAAGAATGTGGCGGAAATCAAAGTGATGGATCCGCGCAAATCCAAACATGAGGGCTACGAGGAGCAGCTCGCGGCATCCACCGATGGTTTTGCCGCCGCTCTCTCGCCCGGCGCGGACGACGCGGAGACTGAGTCGAGCCATCCTTTCGACAAGCGCCTCCGCATTCCCGAGGATCGCGCGCGGAAGCAGCCGTTTTTCAAGAAGCATTACTTCAGCCGCGACAGCGAAACGAAGAAGAGCCAGGAGTGGCGCCGCATCGACAACGCGTGGCTCGAGGCAGCCGAGAAGCTCGCGCTCTACCTCGACGACTACACCAACAACAGCAGCCTCGCCCTCGCCTTTGAGTTTCTCGACACCAAGGAGGTTTTGCTTTTCCCTGGCGACGCGCAGATCGGGAGCTGGCTCACCTGGCATCAATTCAAATCCTTCAAACAGCCCGGCGGCGCGGAGCACAAAACCGGCATCAGGGATTTGTTCGAACGCGTCGTGTTCTACAAAGCGTCGCATCACGCCAGTCACAACGGCACCCTCAGCGGCCTGGGCGAGGAGCAGACCGGACTCGAGCAGATGAAGAGCCGCGATCTCGTCTGCGTGGTGCCGGTGGATCGCGCGATGTCGAAGGAAATGAACTGGGACCGCACGCTGCCGTGGAAGCCGCTGCTCGACCGGCTCGCGGAAAAAACGCGCGGACGCCTCGTGCTGACGGACATCAACGAACCGCCGCCCAAGCCCGCCAAGCTCAAGCTTCTCTCGGCACCGGAGCGCAAACAGTTCGCCAGACAGGTCAAGATCACGCCGGAGTGGTTGGAGTACACGCTGTGAGGATCGGGCGCCAAATTGAGGCGTCCGAGAAAGTGATTGCCGCGGAAAAACCAGTGCGTTATGGGGCGGGCGTGGAGGGAAGTTTTTTTTCGCATGCCAGTTTCAAAGAGCTGATGTCACGCATCCGTGCGAATGGATGGGCGGGGCCATTGCGTGACTGGCACGGACAGAACGGAACGATCCTGCGGCACGACGTGGATCTCTCGATCCAGCGCGCACACGAGCTGGCGGCGCTGGAGCGCGAGTGCGGCGTGAGATCGAGCTACTACATTCTGACGACGGGCGGTGTGTACAATCCAATGACTGCACGCAATCGCACGCTGCTGCGGGAGATGGCGGCGGAGGGCTTTGAGATCGGACTGCATTTTGATCCGACTGTGTATGGCGGCGCGCGGGACGAGGTGCTCCGAGAAAAAGCGCACACGGAGGCGGCCATGCTCGCGGAGGCGACGGGTGTGGCGGTGACTTCGGTGAGCATTCACTGTCCGTCGGTTCACGGGCAGATGCCGCTGATCGAGGGCTTCGCCAATGCGTACGATCCGAAGGTGTTCCAGTCGGAGCGCTACTGGTCGGACTCGTGCATGACGCCGCGCAAGGAAATCGGCCCGGTGCTCGAAAGGAGCGCGACCGGTGTGATTCAGATTCTCACGCATCCGTTTCATTTCTCAGCACATGGCGAGGGATACGAGAAGCTGATCCCCGAGCATGTGGAAGGCATGCTCGCCGAGCTGGACGAGACTTTCCGCCGCGACAATTACACTTACCGCGAGGTGTTCCCGCAGCCGCTTGGCTCAAAGCTGGCGTGAGACCGCGCCGATCTCGGCATAGGCGGCCGGTGGCGCGGCAACTAGCTCAAGCGTGGCGGCAGGACCGGTGTAAAAGAGCGCGTCGGCGATGGAGATGCCTTTTTCAAATCCAGCCTTGGCTGGGTGCGCATACTCCGGGTGCTGGAAGCTTTGATGAATGACACCGATGCCGGCCTTCTCAAACATGTCTTCCTCGTGATAGCCGCTGGCGCTCGCGGCGACTGCGCCACAGAGATAATGCGTGCCACCGGCTTTTTGGATGAGGTCGATGAGCAATCCGTTGGACGCGCCTTGCGGATCCATTTGCGAGCTGAGATGGAACTCGGGCAGCGTGAGGCCTGCGCACTGGCAGAGCGCGCGGATTCCGTGGATGTTCATGTCGGCTAGGCCGTCGATGCTTTTGTGGAGGACGGACTCGATGATGGGAAACACGGTGGCGAAGTGCGGGGCCTTCAAATAGGAGCCGCGAATGGTGGCGAGCATCTTCGTCACCCACTGGGGATCAGCGGAGAGCTGCATCTCGCGAATGGTGCGCGTGCCGCTGAAGGTGCGGTCGAGCGGCGCTGTGATCCATCTGGCCTCGCCGGCGACGAGCATCTTCACGCGGTTGATCCAGGTGCCCGCGCCTGTTTTCGGAAACTGGACGTGATCGAGCACGACGAAGGCGTCGGCGTGGCGGATTTTGTGAAAGTAACCGAGCCAAGGGAAAAAATTTGGCTGGTGGATGGCGACGATTTTCATGTGGTGGCGGCGGGAGCTTCCCATTCCTCGCGCAGGATGCTCATGATGATGAGGTCGTGCCACGCGTTGTCGATCCATGCGGCGCGGCGTTTCACGCCTTCGCGCTGGAAGCCGCACTTTTCATAGACGCGGATGGCGCGCGCATTGGAGGCGAGCACGTGGAGATCGACGCGCTGGAGGTTGAGATCACGGAAGGCGTGGGAGAGAAGCAGGCGCACGGCCTCTGTGCCGCAGCCCTTGGATTGATCGCCCGTGTTGCCGATGCGTATCTGCATCTCGGCGGAGCGGAACACGGGATGGATGGAGTGGAGCTGGCAGGTGCCGATGAGGGCGTCATCGCTGACGCGGCGGATGGCGAAGATGGCGACGGAGGATTTTTTCGTGACAGCGCCGAACCATGACTGATGGGAGAGATCATCGACGGGATGATAGGCGGCGCTGTAAATGGTGAGCGGCCTGTCATTGATCCAGCCGAAGAGCGTCTCGCTGTCCTCTGCGCGCAGAGGTGCGAGGCGGATGTGTTGTCCGAAGAGCATCGTGTGAGGGCGGTCACTACGCGTAGGGCGTGGCGCAATCAAGCTTTGTTCTCCAGCAGGCGTGTCACGAGGGCGGCGTGGCTTGACAACGTGGAGGCGCAGGGTAGGGAGCGCCATCTCCCGCCCCCCAATGAACGACAAACTGCCCACGCACCGAGAACACGACAGAGTCGCGAGCGAGGCAAGCATATTGGGTCATGCGGTTGATTTGTATCTCTCAAACTTCACGCGGGAGGCGCTGTGGTACCTGGACAACACGCGCGATGCCTTGGACAGCAAAGCGCACGTCGAGTGCTTGCGCGCGACACTGCTGCTGCGGCTGGGCAAGGAGGATCAGGCGCGGGAAAAATTCCGCGAAGCCTGCGCGCTGGTCAGGCCTGAGCACACAACTCTCTTCTGGACGCCGGACTGCCTGATCCATAACCGCCACTGGAGCGAGGCGATGAAGCGGGCGGGAAGGCCGAGCATGACGTTGATGAACTTCCTCTCCACGTCGATCAACAAGGCGGCGGACTTCGACCTCTACTTCACCGATCTGTTGCCCGAGTGGTGCGTGCCGGAGACGGCGTTCGGCCGCTACAGTTTCTTCCGCAACGCGGTGGCTTTTCTCCATTTGCTGCAACACGCCTCGGTGGTGCACATCCCGGTGAGCGGCGGCCCGCTGGGCAACACACCGCTATGGGACATGGAGGCGGAGCTGTTGCGCGCGGCCGGGGTGAAGGTCGTGGTGCTGCCCTACGGCCAGGATTACTACCTCTACTCCCGCCTCCAGGATTCGTCGCTGCGCCAGGTGCAGCTGGCTCACTACGCGATGTACGCGCCGGTCGAGCCGGGCATCGAGCGCAAGCTGCGTTATTGGGAGGAAAACGCGGACTGCTTCATCTGCGGCTTCATGCTCGACAATATTTCGCGCTGGGATGTGACGACCTTCTGCATGTTTCACATCGACACGGAACTGTGGGCGCCGCGCACGGAATACAACGACGCCGACGGCCGCAATGGCACGGTGCGCGTGATCCACACGCCGAACCACCGCGTGTGCAAAGGCTCGGAGTATGTGATCGACGCGGCCCGGCAACTGCAAAACGAGGGCCTCCAAGTGGAGCTGCTGCTCATCGAGCGGATGCAAAACCACGAGGTGCGCGCGGCGATGCGCACGGCGGACATCCTCGCTGAGCAGTTCATCCATCCGGCCTACTCCCTCAGCGGCATCGAGGGCATGGCCACGGGCCTGGCGGTCATGTCGAATCTCGACTCGGAATTCTACACGCGTGTCTGCCGCCGCTTCAGCTACCTCAATGAATGCCCCATCCTCTCCACCACGCTGGAGTCCATGGTGGACAACATGCGCCTGCTCGTCACGCGCCCTGACCTGCGGCGGCAACTCGGCCACGCGGGCCGTCAGTATGCCGTGAAGTACCACTCCTTTGCCGCTGCGGCGCACATGTTCGGCGCGGTGTATCGCAAGATCCTCGATGGCGAGGAAGTGGATTTGCTCAATCTCTACCACCCGCTAACTTCCTCGTACGTCCGCGACAATCCCGTCAGCCATCCGCTGGTGGAGAACCGCTTTCTAAACTCCTGATCCCATGCGCCTGTCTTTCTTTTCCAAAATAAAAAAAACCTCCGCTGGCAATAACGGCGACGCGCGAGACTCCGCCGCTGCAGGAGGATTGACGAAGCACGCCGCAAAGCTGGAGGAGGCCGCCCGGCTCATGGCCGAGCGGGCGTGCGGCCAGGCCATCGCCGCGCTCAAGGACATCGACAAAAAGAACGCGGACTCCGAGGTCTGGCTGATGCGCGCCGCGCTGTACGCGGAGCGTGATGACATGGAGAAGGCGCAGAGTTCATTCCAGAATCTTGTCGAGGCATTGACGCACGAGCCGCAGAAGCGCGACTGCTGGGTGTGGCTGCCAGGCATCGCGCCCGAGCATGCACGCTTGTGGAGCGCGAGCGTGCCGGACAGGCTGGCGTCCGTGCGCATCGGCGCGGACGCGGATGGAGTCATGGCGGGCGAGGTGCTCGTGGCGCATGACGCGGACATCACGCTCCCAGCGCGGCGGGAGGGCGCCACGCGGACGCATGTGGCATTGACGCTTTTTGCCTGGGCGGTGAGACACGGCGCCGTGCTCGCGCGCTCGCTCGCGGCCGACGTGCTGGCAGGCACACCTTTCGCCGAGGCCGAGGCCGAGGCTACGGGCCGCCCCGGCAACCGCGCCCTGATCGTGCCCGCCGACGACGAGGTGGCGTGCCTTTCAAAAATTTACGATCCCTGTGTGCGCTACGCCTGGCTCACGCGCGAGCGCAGCATCGTGCAGCGTGAGCGCCACCTGCAGCGAAACCTCGGCCAATGGGCGATCCATGCAGGTTTGATCGTCTCCCATTTCCAGCTCGACGCACAAGGGCGCTGGGACGTCCTGATGCCGCGCTTCATCTTCGTCGATCCGCAGTCTTGGCCCGCGCGCAAGAGCGGCGACGGCGCGCTGCGCGTGCTGCACTTCGATGATCATCCAGACTACTCTGGCACCATTTTTCTCGAACACGCCGTCGAGCGCCTGCGCGCGAAAGGCACCGCCATCGAGCTGGTGAAAATGAAACGCGGCGACGAGGCGTCGCGCCGCGCAGCCTACGCGCAGGCCGATGTGCTCGCGGATGGATTGAACGCGCCTGGTTACTCAGCGGACGCGGTGGAGGCGATGGCCTCCGGCCTCGTGGTGACGGCCAATCTCGAAAGCGAGTTCAACTGCCGGGTGTACCGACGTTACTCGTTCCTCGGCGAGTGCCCCGCGCGCAGCGCCACACCCGAGAGCATCGAGAGCGTCCTCACCGCTCTGTCGCGCGACGCGGGTGCTCTTGATGAGATCGGCGCGCGTGGCCGTGAGTACGTCGCGCGCCATCATTCGCTCGACACGGCTGCGAAGCTCTTCACGAGCATCGACGAATGCCTGCAGGTGGACCCGCGCGTCGAGAAACATCCACGTCCCTCGCTGGCAAATTATTTTCATCCCAAGCAATGGGCGCTCCATCACAAGCCAGCAGCGCGCGCTTGAGACCGCCGCGCGCTCCGGGCCGTCGTGGAGGGCGTCGCATCATTTCTTTTTCTCATGCCGCCGTCTGATCCTTATCTTGCCTCACGCCGCGCTGTTGACTGGGCTGGCAACGAGGCCGCGCTGCTAGGCCGCGCCGTGGAGTTGTCGATGATCCAGAAGCCGGACTTCGTGCTCCATTATCTCGATCATGTGGAGCGCGCCCTCATCGACAAGACCGATTACAAACTCCTGCGCGCCGCCATCCTGCTCACCGTCTCCGGCGAGAAAAGCGCGGCAAGTGTGCGCGAGGCGCGCGATCTGTTCATGGAAGTATGCGCAGGGGTCGCGCCACGCCGCGAGGCGCTCTACTGGACGCCCGACTGTCTCATCCACAATCGCTACTGGAACCGCGCCATGCAACGGGCCGGACACGCGAGCGTGAGCTTCATGGACACGCTGGCCACGGCGATCAACAAGCCGGAGGATTTCGATCTCTATTATAATGACGTGCTGCCGGAGTGGGTCATGCCGGGCACCTATTTCTCCCGCAACAGCTTCTTCCGCCACGCGAAGGCTTTCCTCCACATCCTCGAGCACGCGTCCGTGCTGCATGTGCCCATGAGCGGCGGCGCGCTGGGACGCACCGAGTTCTGGGAGATGGAGGCCCCGCTGCTTCACGCCGCTGGCGTCAAGATCGTCGTGCTGCCCTACGGCCAGGATTACTACTGCTACTCGCGCCTCAGGGACTCGTCCGTCCGTCACGCGATGCTGGCGGACTACCCGCTATGCGCGCGCAGCGAGGGCGGCGTGGAGGCGCGCATGAGGTATTGGGAGGAACACGCGGACGCGATCATCTGCGGTTTCATGACTGACAACATCGCGCGCTGGGATGTGACCACGTTCACCGCGTTTCACATCGACACCGACCTCTGGCAGGCAAAGCCGACGTACAACGGGGCGGACGGCGGCGCAGAGGCCGTGCGCGTGATCCACACGCCGAATCACCGCACATTCAAGGGGACCGAGTTCGTGATGGACGCGATCAAGCAACTGCGCGACGAGGGACTCAAGATTGATCTCGTCGTCATCGAGAGGATGCAAAACGACCAGGTGCGCGAAGTAATGCAAACCGGGGACATTCTCGCCGAGCAGTTCATCCATCCAGCTTACTCGCTCAGCGGAATCGAGGGCATGGCCACGGGGCTGGCGGTGATGGCGAATCTCGACTCGGAGCCTTACGCGCGCTTTTGCCGGAGGTTTAGCTACCTCGGCGAGTGCCCGGTGCTTTCCACCACGCCGGAGACGCTGAAGGAAAACCTGCGACTGCTCGTGACAAATCCGGCGCTGCGGCGCGAGCTTGGAATCGCGAGCCGTCATTACGCGGAGAAGTATCACTCGCTCGACGCGGCGGCGCACATGTTTGGCGCGGTGCATCGCAAGATTCTGCATGGCGAGGATGTGGACCTCATCAATTTGTATCACCCGCTGAGGTCAGAGTACAATCGCACCAAACCGGTGCGGCATCCGTTGGTGGACGGGCATTGGAAACCTGCGGCATGAAACCACGTCTCGCTCTCACTGGTGTCACCGGACTCGTTGGCGGACGTGTCGCGGAGATGTTGCGGGATGATCACGACATCACCGCCATCAGTCGCAGGAAACCTGATGGCGATGCGCGGTGGATCTGCGCCGATCTCGCGGCGCCGCTCGATCTCGACGCGGCTCTTGATGGCGTGGATGCGGTGGCGCACATCGCGACCTCGCGGACGTTTCGCAAATTTCCCGAAGGCGCGGAGGAGACGTTTCGCATCAATGTCGATGCCACGTTCGCGCTGCTGGAGGCGGCGAGAAAAGCTGGCTGCAAGCGCTTCATTTATTTCTCGACCGGGCCGGTGGCGATGGATGGTGACGCAGTGATCCGCGAGGACATGCCGGTGCATCTGGTGAAGGCGGCGCACTCGGAGCTGGGATTGTATTACGCCACCAAGATCGCCGCCGAGGCGCTCGTCGCCAGCTACGCGCGCTGCATGGACGTGTGCTCCGTGCGATTGTTTTTTCCGTACGGCCCCGCGTCGTGCGACCAGCTCGTGACGCGGCTCGCGCGGCGCATCGCGAAGGATGAGACGATCAGCGTGGATGGTGATCCAGGGATGCTGATGAATCCGGTGTATCTCGATGACGTGGCCGCAGCCGTGCGCGCGCTGCTTTCCGCACCTGACATGCCGGACGTGATCAACTTTGCCGGGCACGAGACCGTGAGCTTCACGCAGTATGTGCGCGCCATCGCGGCGGCGCTCGGACGTGAGGCACGGCTGGAGCATCGGGAGAAAAATCCCGCTTCGCCCGCAGCTCTCATCGGTGATGCGACGATGATCTCCGCGCTGCTGGGCAAAGAGAGCATGACCCGGCTTGACAAGGGAATGGAAGCGACCATTGCTCACCTCTCCCGTCACGGGCAATTATGACTCCGATCCAAGGCAAAAACATCTTCATCACCGGCGGC
>JANPIW010000464.1:0-3020 GCA_031425215.1 Verrucomicrobiaceae bacterium | reverse complement strand
CGCGGCGATGCCGAGGCGATCCATCAGCACAAAGCCCGTGAACAGACTGCCGAAGCCCGAGCCGACGATGTTGGCGACATAGAGATAAGAGACACGCGCGCCCGGAGCCTCATCCGCCGCGAGAGCGCGATGACAAACCATCGGGAACACCACGCCGAGCAGCGCGCCGCACACTGCCACGAGCACGAGACACCAGTGCCACGCGATGTGTGTGACAAGAAGCGCTGACATCGGCGCGACGAGAAACGCGATCACGCCCGCCACAGCCACCCACACGCCGGGCCGTGGCATCGCGGAGGCCGCATCATGCCAGCGTCGGCTCAGCAACGCGCCGCACGCGAAGCCGAGCAGGTAGCTCCCGAGCATCGCGCCAAACGCCACGGCCTGGGAGCCACTGACGAAATTAAACAACCGGCTCCACACGATCTCCCATGCCAGTGCCAGCATCCCCGACACCGCCGCCCAGGCGAGCGCGGTGGTAAAGCGAAGACGCGCCGCCGCATTCACCGCGCACCCCTTCCCGCCACACGCCACGTCACGAGCACCACGACGGCCACGAGCAAATTCAGCGCAGCCGCCAGCAGCACCGAGCCGCTCATGCCGAACGCGCCGAGGCACACGAACACCGCAAAGAACGCGCCCAGCGCGGCGCCGAGTGTGTTCACAAAATACAATCCGCTCACCGCGCGGCCCACATGCTCCATCGCGCGCACCTGATGCGCCACCAACAGCGGCAGCGTGGCGCCCATCAGCAGCGTGGGCAGAAACACCAGCGCAAACGCCATCACACCCGTGAGCAGCGATCCCGCCGCCGAGGTGTGCGCCGCCGCCCAGTGGAAAAGCCTCAGCGACACCAGGCCGTAAGCACCCACGCCAAGCTCCGCCAGCGCAAAGCACATCACGGGCGACACGCGCGTCGATCTCGACACCACGCCGCCGGCCAGCCCGCCAAAGCCAAGCCCCGCGAGAAACGCCGCCACCACCATCGCCACCGATTCCACATTGCTGCCGTAAAGCGTGAGCAACGCGCGCTGCCACACCATCTGATAAATCAGCGCGGACACACCCGAGAGCACGAACACGCCAAAGAGCACCGGTGCCGGGAAACGCTGCGGAGATGTCATTTCAAGAGTCCGCACCCTCTACTTGATCGGTCCCCAATGCTTCGTGAACGGCAGATAGCAGAACATGCCCGGGCCGACGACGTTGCGCTCGGGAACCTTGCCCCACACGCGCGAGTCGGAGCTGTTGTAGCTGTTGTCTCCCATCGCGAAATAATCTTCCTCACCAAGTTCAATCTGATTGACCGTGCCGCCGACCATTCCGGCGGGGCCGTAACCTTTATAGCCATTGACCGGGCTTTCATAAGTGCCTGTCATCACGCGCTGAAACCCGAACTCCTCCGCCACCTTGCCATTGATCAAAAGCTTGGGCGCTTCGACGGAGAGCGTGTCACCCGGCACGCCAGCGAGGCGCTTGATGTAGTGCTGCGATCCCTGCTCCGCCGGCACATTGATCCCGTTGATGTGCTTGGTGGTAAAGACAAAAACCTCACCACGCTTCGGCGCGCGGAAGTTGTAGATGAACTTGTTCACCAGCACCTGGTCGCCTGAGTCGAGGATGCCGCGCGCGAGCACATCACCTTTTTTGATGAGCGCTCCGCCTTGGATGACGCGCACCCGTTGCGCGTCGGGGGTGAACTCTTCCGTCTCCCTCATCGTCGCCGATGTGAGCGCCAGACTGTTGTCTCCGCCTGAAAGCTGCCGGATCGGCACTGGAACTTTGATCACATGACCATCCTGGAAGTGAACCTTGCAGTGCGTGAGGAAACCCAGGTAGCTGTGCTCGGTCACCGGCTCGGAAAAGCGCAGCTCGCCATCGTGATCCGAGATCACGTTCACATAAGTGCGTCCCTGGAGCAGCCACTGAAACCATTTCACAGGAAGGATGGGCGACTCATCCGTCTCGGTCGGCTTGGCGATGTAGCCATTGAGCGTCGGCTGCATCGAGCCGGTGGGAATCTTGAAGGGCTGCGCGATATAGGAGCGGATGCCCAGCGCGATGACGATGGCGACGAAGAACACCTCCACGTTCTCAGCGATCTCCGACACGCGCGCCTCGGGCAGCGCCTCCTCGCAGGTGTTGTTGATCTGCACCGAGAGCTTGTCGAGCTGACCGCGATCCCGCCGCTTGATGGCGCTCTCCAGCTCCGTCTTGAGCGCGTCGATCTCGTTCACCTTAGCCAGCGGCAGCAGGTCGCGCTTGTAGTTGAGGAAACGAGTAACGCCTTTGTGCAGGAGTCTTGCCTGTTTCAGATAGCGTGGAGTGAGAAAAAACATGGGGCTGCGTGGTGGATGCTAGTTGTTCTTCAATACTTCAATAAACGCCTCCTGCGGGATGTTCACCCGGCCGATGGCTTTCATCTTCTTCTTACCTTCCTTCTGCTTCTCCAAAAGCTTGCGTTTGCGGCTGATGTCGCCGCCGTAGCATTTCGCGGTCACGTCTTTGCGCAGGGCGCTGATGCTTTCGCGGGCGATAAATTTACCGCCGATGGCTGCCTGGATGGCGACGACGAAGAGCTGTTGCGGGATGACTTCCTTGAGCTTCGCGCAGAGCTGGCGGCCGCGGCTCTCGGCCTTGCTGCGATGCACGATGCAGGAGAAAGCATCCACCGGCTCGCTCGCGATGAGGATGTCCATCTTCACGAGATCATCGACGCGGCAGCCGGCGTGCTCGTAGTCCATGCTGCCGTAACCGCGCGTTAGGGATTTGAGCTTGTCGTTGAAATCGACCAGGATCTCATTGAGCGGCAGCACGGTGTGCATGAGCACGCGTTTGTCGTCGAGCGTCTCGGTGCTGTCCACCACGCCGCGCTTGTCCATCACGAGTTGCATGATGTCGCCGATGTACTCATTCGGGATCATCACATGCACTCTCACGATCGGCTCGCGAATCTCCTCGATCTCCTGCGCGGCGGGGAGGAAGCTGGGATTGTCCACGAGCAGCTCGGTGCCGTCGGT
>JANPIW010000463.1:0-2304 GCA_031425215.1 Verrucomicrobiaceae bacterium | reverse complement strand
CCGAGGCGCTCGTCTCCATCGACGTGAACACCGGACGCAACCCACGCTCCAGCAACGCAGACAAGATCATCTATGAAACCAACATGCAAGCCGCCACCGAGGTCGCACGCCAGCTCCGCCTCCGCACCATGGGCGGGCTTGTGGTCGTCGATTTCATCGACATGAAAAGCCGCAAGGACCAGCAGGCGGTGTACAAAAACATGCTTGATCGCGTGAGGCGGGACAAGGCCAAGACGCAGATCCTGCCCATCAGCGCGTTCGGCCTCATGGAGATGACGCGCCAGCGTCTCAATGAAAGCCTCGACACCACGATGCTGGAAAGCTGCCCGTACTGCAAAGGCCACGGCCAGGTGAAGACCACGCTGACGATGAGCGTCGAGCTGCAACGCAAACTCAGCGCCATCTTGCAGCGCCAGCGTCCCGAGCAAAAAGATCTCGTTGTGCTGGTGAACCCCGATGTGCTCAACCGCCTCCGTACCGAGGACGGCCAGCACCTCGTTGATCTCGAGCGCAAATACCAGGCCCGCCTCACCTTCCGCAGCGATCCCACTTATCACCGCGAGCAATTGTCCGTGACCATCGCAGGCACGGGCGAGGAGGTGCGGCTATGAAATGAACCTGGCCCCAGCACAGCCTGATCCAGCGACATCCGCGCTGCCTTACACCGACACGAAACCGGTGGGGCACGCGGATTTCTATTTCGCCATCAACGCCACGTTCCGATTCATCCTCCGTGACTTCGATCACGCAAAGCTCGTGGACTACTGGCGCGATCTGGGCGCGGGCTATTACAAGCCCGTGGCTGAGAGATGGAAGGCACGCGGCCTCGCTGGCGTGGCGGAGTACTGGCGCGCCTTTTTCAAGGCGGAGCCTGGCGCTGATGTCGTGGTGCATGAAACAGCGGAAGAGGTTCGGCTGGAAGTGAAGACATGCCCGCTCATCAAACATCTGCGCGATGGCGGACGCGAGATCGTGCCCTGTTTCTGCCAGCACTGCTTTTATGTGAGCGATGCCATCGGCGCGAGCGCAGGCATCGCCGCGCGGATCAAGGGCGGCGGCGGTAGCTGTGAGCAGCGTTTTGTAAAACGAACAGCGGACCTTGCGCCGCAAAACCTGGAGGAGATCGCCACGGCATCATGATCGGCTGCAACGATTTCTGCGGGCATTACGAGTGGACCTTTGAATGGCTGCAACAGCTCGGCGGCCACGAGCTGGTGAAGGCGTATTGGGACGAGGCGATCCATCGCGACTCGCAGCTACACGCATCGGAGTTGATCCGTGCAAAGGGCATCGAGGGCATGAAGGAGTATTGGGGAGTGACGCTGGAGGACGAGGGCGGCGCGCATCATTGCACGGCGACGAATGAGCTGTTCCGCATCGACATGCACGAGTGTCCGTCAAAGGGATTTCTTCTGGGCAACGGCCTGCAACAGCACGCGGACTACTGCGACCACTGCATGGGCTGGATCGGCCCGCTGATGAAGGAGGCCGGATTCGTCATTGATCACGAGCACAACCACCGCGGCCAGTGCTGGTGGGAAATCCGCGCCGTGCAGAACAAGACGCCCGCGTCCGGCGTTGGTGAAGCAAGCGGCAAGCATGATGTGCGACTGCGTGATGACTGGAAGACCGATCAAACCACCGCCGACCATTATGAAAAAGCGACTGATCCCGATGACAAAAGTACTCTGTCTTAGCGCTGTGATGCTCATGGCATCATCACCCGCCGCTGCGGATTGGGAGGAACTGCCGAAGTTGCCGGAGCCGAATGGGGGTTTCATCTGCGGCGCGAATGGATCGCGCGTCGTGATCGTCGGCGGCACCAATTGGGAAGGCGGCGTGAAGAACTGGCTCCGTAGTGTTCGCACATACGATCCAGCGAAGCGGGAGTGGAAGAAGGCGCAGGATTTGCCAGCAGGCCCGGTGGCGTATGGCGTGGCGTTGCATGAGGAGCCGACACCCATGAACAACATCTTGTCATTTGTTGGTGGTAGTGATGGCAAACGCGCGTTGAAGTTTTCCGGCGTGTTCGGGGGAACGAAGACTGAAATACTACCACTGCCCGGTCTGCCAGACGCACTCGTGATCTCGGCAGGTGGCGCGGTCGGAGACAAGGGCATCATCGTCGGTGGCGCGGACGACGCGGCAAACATCGCGGGCTGCCAGCGCTCCACGCACAGTGTCGAATCACGCGACGGTCAGTGGTTCGTCACCAAGCTGGCGGATTATCCCGGCAAGCCATTCTGCGTCGCAGCGTCATCTGTCGTGGGAGACGAGCTTTTCATCTTCGGCGGCGCGAACTGG
>JANPIW010000462.1:0-11088 GCA_031425215.1 Verrucomicrobiaceae bacterium | reverse complement strand
CGCGGCCATCTCTCCGCCAGCATCGTGCAGTGCAAGGACATCCGCTGCCATGGCCTCCTCGAAGCCAACGTCCATTGCTCCGGTGACGCCCTCTTCCGCACCTCCGGCACCGTGGTGGGTGAGATCCGCTGCCACCGTTTCATCATCGAGAAAGGCGCCGATGTCACCTTCGTAAACTCCATCTACGCCAACGAGGTCGAGATCCACGCCAAGGTCACGGCCACCATCTTCGCGCGCGGCTCCGTGCTCATCTCATCCTACGGCGCGGTGAATGGAGATGTCACCGCGCGCTCCGTCTCCATCGAGCCAGGCGGCGAGCTGAACGGTGCCATGAACATCATCCGCGCCGACAGCCCGCTGTTTACTCCAATCACCAAGCGCGCGGACTAAAGCGCTGCGTTGCGCGATGAGCGTCTGATGTTTGCGAATGAGCATCGGGGGGCTCCATCTTGAACTTCAGGCCCACCGCCAGAACTGGGCACCTGGCACTGGGCACTTCGCATTCCTCACGGCGCTTGCACGGTGACCTTGGCCCGTTTGCCCGCGCAGAGGAGCGTCTTCTCGCCGCGAATGAAAAGTTGTCCGTCGCTCAGCGCCGGTGACGCGAAGACTTTCTCGCCGATCTCGCTCTCGGCCACGCACTTGTATTGCGCGGACGGCTCGATGACGCGCATGGCGCCGAAGTCATTGATGAAATACACCAGGCCCCCGGCGCTGGTCAGCGAGGCGTGATGCTCGCGGAGACGCTCCTCCCATTTGATCTCGCCCGTGGCCGCGTCAAAGCAGTGCGCCACGCCGCTGTCAGAGACGATGAAAAAATAATCGCCCGCGATGATGGGCGAGGGGACGTAGGCCACGCCTTTGTTCGTGCGCCAGACGATGTGCGTGTCGCTCACGTTGCCGCTGCCGTCAGGTTTAATCGCGAGCAGATGATGATCAGGAAAGCCGCCGGTCATGTAAAGCAGCCCGGTCTTCGCGCTGTGAACGAGGGACGCGACGTATTGCTCCGTCGGCCCATCGATCATCCAGTGCTCGCGGCCTGTGCGCGGATCGTAGCTGGTGATGCATTTGCTGCCGGAGAGCACCATCTGCGTGCGGCCCGCGAGGTCGCGGATGAGCGGCACGCAATAGCTGCGCGTGTTGTTCGGCCGCGCGATGCGCCACAGCTCGCGGCCATCGGCGCGCGCGAGGGCGACGATGTAGCCTTCGCCATCGTGATCGCAGTTGACGATGACTTTGTCCTCAAAGACGACGGGCGATGAGCAAAAGCCGTGCTTGCTGCTGAAGAGGCCGGGCCGCGTCTGCCAGAGTTGCGTACCGGAGAAGTCATGCGCGCTCACCACGACCGTGCCCTTTGGCACCTCGCTCTTGCCGGGTGGATGCGCGAGATTGGCCGCGCGCGTTGCATCGGTCTCGTTCATGTCGAGAAAGGCGGTGAAGACGCGCTCGCCATCGGTGGCCGGTGTGCTGGAGGCGCGGCTGTTGAGCTTGTGGATGGATTCCAGCGGCGACTTCAGCACCGTCGTCTGCCAGAGAATTCTGCCGGAATCGCGATCCAGACAAAGCAGCGCGCGCGATTCAGTCTCCGCGACACAGGCGACGACGAAAATGCGGTCATTCCACACGATGGGAGACGCGTGACCTTCACCCGGAAGCTCCGCTCGCCACGAGACGGCGCCATCGAGCTTTGTCGGGAATCCCGAATCTGCGCTCGTGCCATCCAGCCGCGGTCCGCGCCACATGGGCCAGTTCTCAGCGTGGAGAGTTGACGAGAGAAGATAGAGAGCTAGCAGAGCGGCGATTTTTTGCATTCACGCCAAACGCGCGGGAACGAATGATTGTGTCACAGGAATGCTCTCCCGGACGAACCGCGAAACTCAAGGTTTGATGGGCCGGTACTGCCAGGTCCAGTCGCCTTTGTAGTCGATCCATTTCAAACTGCTAAACCCGCCCTTGCCAAAGGCATTCACCTTGCCGTGATCATCCACTCCATCGAAACCGAACGACCAGATCATGTATCGCCCATCGTCTGTCTGGCGGTAACCGAGAGGTTTCCCTGTCAGTCCATCCAGCGGCGGCGAAGAGAGAAACTCGGGCGCAAGGTCTCGCAGGGCTGACGGATACTTTTGATGACGAATGAAGTAGCGCTCCATAGCGATGGCTGTCAGCGCCTGGTCGTTGATGGATTGGGCCGTGGCATTCATGCGGACGACAGTGCCGGCATTCGAGATGCTCAAGGCTGTGAATCCCGAGAGGGCGGCCCGCATCGGCCCGACATTCGCGCGCATCTGGAGGCTGGTCATCTCCTTTTCGCCGTGCATGGCTGCGAGCAGCCCCGTGTCGCGCAACGGTCGAATGGTGTGATCCATCGTGACGTTCACCAAGTTCAACGCATTAAGGTCAATCCACCCATCAGGGGCTAGGCGGACGACATATCGTGAAGCCCCATGAGGGTGCGCGCCAATCATGGCAAGAGCCTCTCCCGCGTCGCGGTCACGGAAATAGGCCAGCAAATTAACGCCACCAGCCATGTCTGTGCGCAAGGCATGAAGCAGCCGGCGTCTGCAATCATGACGCATCAGCTCGTCCTGCAGCCGCGACAGCTCCGGCTCCGCCAGTGCGCGCAAACGCAGGGCCTCCCAAACTACGCCGTGAAGCTGAGTGGTGATGGTGGCCCCGACGATGTGAGGAATGACGAAAGGCTCTTGCGAACATGCCTCTGAAAGCCTCAGCATCACAAGCATGGCGCGGAATGAGTCATCGCTTCTCCCGGCATGTACCGCCGCGACCGCGCGCAGCCTCGCCGCATTCGCCACATTCTGCGCGGGGGTGTGGAAAACCGTGGGAGCGAGCAGAAGAAGGGCCGGCCAATCACGCTCTCCCAACGCGGGGGTGAATTGCGCGCGGCTCCGGTGCGTTTCTGCGAGCATCTCGCGAAGCACCGGCATTTTGCGATCAATGGCCTCAATCAAATCGGCGCCGCGGTTGTCAAATGGCTCGGGAAAACTGAATCCCTCCTTGGACTTCAAGAACTCTGTCCACGCGTTCAAATCAAGCGCGACACCTTCGCGCGGGCCGTTGCTGGCTGGCGACTTCGCGCCTTTGCCGGAGGACGTAGTGTAAAGCGGATCCAGCGCCTTTCTACGATTGGCAGGCTCGCCCTTGTTCTCATCACCATCCACCACCAGCGCGATGTCTTTGAGCGCTGGGATGGCGCAGAAGTTCTCCGCGTCGGGTGGCGGTGGGGGAAGGAGCTTTCGGAGATCGAAGGTCTCGCCCTCGGCTTCGATGGCGGCTTTGACGCGGTGCCACTCGCGGGTGGCGGACCAGCTCCAGATGAGCGGCGCGACGATGAGCAGCAGCACGAAGAGCGCGATGAGCACCCAGAGGAGCCGGCTGCCGGGGAGGCGGAGTTTCATGCGTTCAGGGTTCTTGGGCGTCACCAGTGCGGATCAGCTCAGGATTCAGGCTCACGCCATCGGCCACGCGCGCCTCAATGAATCGGCGAGCTGTCGTACACGATCACGCGCTCCCACATCGTCTTGCAGGCATCGACGAAGCGCTTGTGCTTCGGGCAGTCCTTCTGGTAAAACTCGTGATCCGCCATGTTCTTGAAATGCAGCGTGAGCGAGAAATCAAACGAGTGATCCGTCACCGGCCGCTTCTCCGTCGCAGCGGGTTTGCCGACGAAGCCGTGCTCGAGATAGTCGATCTCAAGCAGATGCGTGATCTCCGTCTCAAAAGTTGCGCGCTGCTCGGAGCTGAGGTCTTGCTTGAGCCAGAAATAAACGTTGTGGATCATGATGTGGGTCAGTTGGTGGTTGAGGTGTGACAGGGGCGACTTGCCCCGGAGATTTTTATTTGTACAAAAAAGTAGTCAGCGGACTCGTCGCCGAAGCTTCAGCATTCTGCGTACCGAGTCCGATCTCAAACGCCGCACGGCCAGCCTCGACAGCCGTCTTGAACGCCACAGCCATGCGCGATGGATCGCCCGCGATGGCGATGGCCGTGTTCACGAGCACCGCGTCCGCTCCCATCTCCAGCGCCTCAGCCGCATGACTCGGCGCGCCGATGCCCGCATCGACTACAACCGGTACCGTCGCCTGCGCGATGATGATCTCGATCATCCGCCGCGTCGTGATCCCCTGATGCGATCCGATGGGCGATCCCAGCGGCATCACCGTCGCGGTGCCCACATCCTGCAAACGCCGCGCCAGCACCGGATCAGCATTGATGTAAGGGAGCACGATGAAACCTTCCTTCACCAAAACCTCCGCAGCCTTCAGCGTCTCGATCGGATCAGGCAGCAAATAGCGCGGGTCAGGATGAATCTCCAGCTTCACCCAGTTCGGCAAACCAGCGGCAACGGCAAGCCGCGCCAGCCGCACCGCCTCATCCGCATTCATCGCCCCGCTCGTGTTCGGCAGCAGCAGCACGTTCTTGGGAATGAAATCGAGGATGTTCGCAAACGGATCCCCCTTCCCAGAAAGATCAGCGCGCCGCAGCGCCACCGTGACGACCTCAGACTCCGACGCGATGATCGCCTCCCGCATCAGCTCCCCCGAGGCAAACTTCCCCGTGCCCAGCATGAGACGCGAGCGGAAAGTGCGGGTGGCAATAGTGAGGAGGTCGTTTTGCATTGGAAATCGTGGCATCATTCCAACGGGAACAGGCGTCGCGACAACGCATTCTGCATCATTTCAGGGTCGCGTCTGCCATCGAACACTCCATAGACCTTCACCACATCACTTTCGATGATGTAAAAAACGAGGCACTGAAACGGCTTGGGGGTGACCATTCGCAAGAATCCAAAGCGACTGGAGTGAATTCCGGCGATCTCACGAAGCTCGTTTAAATGCCTCCAAAGCTCAGCGGCAGCCCGCCTTCCAAATCCCGTCTCCTTGCTTTCGTAAAACCGAGCCACCTCGCGAATGTCACACTCCACGTCGGGAACCATTTCCAGCCTCATTGCAGCAAATCCGCAAGACGGCGTTCCATTTCCTCGGACGAAATCATTTTGACCTCTCCGCTCTCGACCTGCCTCACACGTTGCTTGAGGATGGTGAGTTGCTGCTCAGTCGTCGGTATGTCGTCATCGACCAGCTCGGTCTCAATAAACTCGGCGAACTCGCGCTGCTCCTTCCGTGGGAGCGAATGGAACTGGCGCTGCAACTCGTGCAGGGAAATCGCGGCAGGTGCGGTGGCGGTGGCGGGCATGGCAGGCATTCTATCCACAGGCCAGTTTGAAATCAACCCACCAGCACCCGCTTCATCAGTTCATCCACCGGAAGCTGGATGCCGATGAAGAAATCACCAAACTCGCCAAAGCGGTGCGTCACCTCGTCGAACCGCATTTCGTAGATGATGCCGCGAATGTTATACAGATCGTGCGCGAAAAGCGTCACACCCCACTCGTGCGTGTCGAGGCCCGTGGAGCCGGTGATGAGCTGGCGCACCTTGCCCGCCCATGTCCTGCCCACCCGCGCGTGGCCTTGCATCAGCGTGCGGCGATCCTGAAAATCCAGCGCATACCAGTTCTGATTGTCCGTGCCACGACGCTTGCTCATCGGGTAGAAACAGAATATCTGCCAGTCCGCCATGTTCGGGTACAGCCGGTCCTGATAGTACTTCTTCATGTGCGACTGCCACTCGGCGAATTTCTTCTCCGCCTCCTCCGCATTCGCGTTTTCCTTCGTGATGCGCGCCTTCGCATCCTCTTCCTTTTCGGAATACTCCGTCCATTCCGTCATCGACAGGTAGCTGAATGCCGGCACCAGCACGTCAGGCCCCAAGGCCACCGAGAGCTGCTTCTCAAACCGGTTCGCGTCATGAAGATCAGGCGTCAGCAGCATGAAGCCGATGTCCGATTTCGGCGTCACCATGCTGAAGGTCAGCAGTTGCGTCTTCGGATGCGAGCGGATCGTCTGCACCAGCTCCGCCAGGCGCGTCTTGCGCTCCCGCTGCTCGTCAGGCGTCAGCGCCGCCCAGACACCATGCTCGATGTGGAAGAACAGATGAACGACAAACCAGCCCTCTTGCGAAACGAGGGGCGACATCAGCGCGGGAGCGGCCGCAGCCGCTTGAGAATGAGTGGTGGTGGACATGATGGGGACGCGTCCTTTCTCATACGCCGCCAGAGCCGTCAATGGCTCGTTGAGCAGTGGCTGAGCCGTTGTTGGGAAATGGACCACTCCGATGTTCAAGTGCGGCCAGAAAGTCAGCCTCGGCCTTCTTCACCCATTCACGCGTTGCCGCTTTCATACATCACGCGTCCTCTTCCAGTGATCTCCTCCCGAAAGCAGTCGCCCTCGCGCAGGCGCTCCTGAAGGAAGACGGGGCCTCGAACCAGAATGTCCACGGCTCATCGATGCGAACCCTGGCATCACCAGAGATCCAGCAGATATCCAACAAGCTCGACGAACTGGTGCTGGCGCTGCGGCGGTAGGGCGGTTTGTCCTCAAGCCGCCGCGCTGTGAACTGGTGAGCATCGCGGCAGCATGAGGACATGGCGCACTACCTTTGCAACTGAACCGAGTGAGCGTTTGAATCATCTGACCGAAGGCGCACGCCATCGGCAACAGCGCGAAAGCAACCGGAGACGACGCGCGGCTTGACAGTCACGCGCGCACAAATACTATGGCGGCCCTCTCGCCGGAACAATCCGGGCGATGTGGGAAACGGCAGAGTAGCTCAGGGGTAGAGCAGAGGACTCATAAGCCTTTGGTCGGGAGTTCAAATCTCCCCTCTGCCACCAAAGATCGCGCGTCGCTGAGCTGCGTGAGCTGCGTAGCTGATTCGCGTGAGCGTTCAGTCAGTGACGGAAGAGCACCTTCCCGCTTCCACCTGAAGGCTGACGCCATCAGCTACGGCGTAGCTGAATCGCGTGAGCGTTCAGACAGTGGTGGATGAATTCCATTCCCGCGAAGTGCACCGACCGAAGGCTCACGCCATCGGCTACGTGCTCAGGCGATCCTCACCACGGCCACGGTGATGTTGTCCTGGCGCTCGTAGTTGATGCGGCGGACGGCGAAGATGATGGCGTCCACGATTTTGTCCGCTGTGGAGTGCTGGCCAAAGCTGAGCAATTCCTCCAACTGACGGGTGCTGAGCGTGAAGATGCCGTCGCTCGCCGCGATGATGACATCACCTTTGTGCAGGATGAAAGGCTCCGCATTGCCATCGATCATTGTGATGGGCATGCCGAGCACGGCGGCCTGGAGCGTGTGACGGTCGGGATGATGCAGCGCCTCCTCATGCGTGATCTCGCCGAGCCGCACTCGCTCGTCGAGCAGGGGTGAGAGGGAGTGGTCGGCATTGATGCGGATGAGGGAGCCGGCGCGAAAAATGAAGAGCGGGGAGTCGCCGACGCTGACCCAGTACATGGAGTTTTTATCCACGAGAATGGAAAGCAGCGTGGTGCCCATGGGCTGCCCGAGCGAAGGCAGGCGGCCGGAGATGATGCCGATGGTTTCATTGGCGATGTCGAGCGCCATGCGCAGCCGCCATGACGCGGCGCCCTCGGCCTCGTGGAAGGCTCTGATGAATGATCCCACCGTCACATAGCTGGCCACGCTGCCACCAGCGTGCGCGCCGAGGCCGTCCCCGAGCGCGAGGAGAAGGCGCGCGAGCGGCGCCTCGTCCTGATCTGATGCATCGGCGAAGGCATAGTAGTCCTCCTGGTTCTCGCGCTTGCCGCGATACTGGCGCGCGGCGAAATCATGCTCCTGGACAAAACTGCTGCGATCAGCGGTGACGATGACAGGCTCGGTGTCGTGCAAGTGCGTTGACATTATTTGGCGACTGAGAATTTGAAGATGGTGGTGTGCTTGTAGGTCTGCCCCGGACGCAACACGGCGCTGGGAAAACCTGGCTTGTTCGGGCTGTCGGGAAACCGCTGTGTCTCAAGACAGAAGCCGTGACGCTTCTCATAGACGTGCCCGCCCTTGCCTTGCGCGCCTTTGAGATGATTGCCCGTGTAAAGCTGCACGCCCACCTCCGAGGTGACTACCTCCATGACGCGGCCGCTCTTCGGATCGCGCACGCGTGCGGCGAGCTTCATGTCGCCGGGACCGAGGACGTAGTTGTGATCGTAGCCGATGCCTTGCACCAGGGGTTTGTAGTCCGCCCCGATGCGCTCACCAATGATGTGCGGTGTGTTAAAATCCAGCGGGGTGCCCGCGACGGGGACGATCTCGCCCGTGGTGATGAGCGCGTCGTCGGTGGCGGTGAAGCCGGCGGCGGGGATCGTCATTTCGTGACCGAGGATGTCGCCGCTGCCCTCGCCCGCGAGGTTGAAGTAGCTGTGATTCGTCAGGTTCACCACCGTGGGCGCGTCCGTGCGCGCCTCGTAATGAATCTCCAGCGCGTCATCGTCCATGAGCAGATATCTCACCTTGCAATCGAGATTCCCAGGAAATCCTTCCTCTCCATCCGCGCTGCGATACGTCATCTCCACGCCAGCCGCGCCATCCTTCTCCACCTTCGCCCCGCGCCACACTTTTTTATCAAAGCCAACCTTGCCGCCGTGAATGTGATTCTTGCCGGAGTTCGCGGTGACTTTGTATTCCTTGCCGTCGATCTTGAATGCGGCGCCGCCGATGCGGTTCGCGTAGCGGCCGGTGATGCAGCCGAAAAAAGGATTCTTCTCCTCATACTTTGCCAGCGAGTCAAAGCCGAGCACAACGTCGGCGAATTTGCCGTCGCGATCCGGCGCGGTGAGCGAGACGATGATGCCGCCGTAGTTTGTGATGCGCGCCACCATGCCGCGTGCGTTGCGCAGCGTGAAAAGCTCGACCGGCTCGCCGGACTTCAGCGCGCCCCATGTTTCACTGGTGACCTTGCTCATGGCTTTTGCGGGGCTGGACTGCCCGGATGCACTGCCGAGGCCCACGGCGATGATGGCTGGAATTAATGTGCTGAATCTCATGATTGGCCGGATTTGAAGAGCGCGGAGAATCGCGGGCAACGTGCGCGGAGTCAACCGCATCATTCCCGCATTTCACCGTCTCTTCTCCGCCAAGGTCACCTTCACACCGAGCTTGTCATTGCGCTCGCGCTTCACGATAGCGCGGCGCACCAGCCCGGGCTCGATCCGCACGTCGATGCGCACATCACTGGTGCGCACGATCTTCTTTTCGTCCGCCATTTCATGATACGTCAGCCGCGCGCCGATGCCGTCCACCGGCACTTCGCCCGTGTTGTGCAGAGTGACGGCCACCTCGTCTTCGTAGCTCTCCACGCTCACGATCTCGACCGTGCCGCTCTTCACTGGGGGCTTCGCTGGTGCGGGCGCGGGCCTGGAGTCCGGAGGAGGTGATGCTTGCGGCTTTGTCTCGATCTGCAAGGCCGCGGATATTCTCTTCGACCGTTTCTGCTCCAGCTCAAACTGCCACCACCACATCAACGCCGCGCCACACGACACCGCGACGACCAGCGCCATCACTCTCCCGAAGGAGGCCACGCGCCCGGCGGCGATGCTCGCTGCGGGCGAGTGCTCGCGATCGAGGAAATCCATCACTGGCCGCCACTCGGCGCGCACCGGATGCCAGTATTGATCCGCCAGCTTCAAAGTCCCGCCGCTCAGCAGCGCGCGCAGCGTCCCGTCGTCGTAGGTGCCGACGATGACATTATCTCTGGCGACGACTATTTTCATGCTGCGCAGGTTTCTCGTGATCGACCAAAATCGTACCGCATCCGATCCCGGCCAACAAGCCTCATCATCAAGGAGGTCAGCGCCCGGCTCAGCTGCTGCGTGTCCTTTGCGCCGCGAGGTCAGCGATCAGGCTGACGAGCGTGGAAAGCTCCTTTCCAGGCCCGCCTCGCGGCAGCACGAGCAACAAGTCACTCGTCGGCACAGGTGACGTGAGTCCCACAAACACGCAGCCCGTGTGAGGCAGCTTGCGCGCGTGGTCAGGGATCAGCGCGATGCCATCTCCCGCGCTCACCGCGCCAAGCATGAGCGAAAGAGAATCCACCTCGCTCATGATCTGCGGCTCAAAACCAGCCTCGGCGCACAGACCGCGCAGGAACTCGCGCCTGCCGGGAAAGACGGCGTCCGACAGCGAGACCCAGCGCTCCTTCTTCAAAGCGGATAGCTTGATCCGCGAGCTGCGCGCGAGCGGGTGATCATCCGGTAGCACCGCCGCCATGGGGTGGTGGGCGAGCACGCGGATGGTGAAATGCTCGCGGTCGCGATCCTCGATGTTGCCGAGGATGGCCGCGTCCAGCTCATGATTGCGCAGACGCTCGAGCTGCGCGCGCGGCGGCAACTCAAAGAGGCTCACCTGCGCCTTCGCATGACGCTGACGAAACTCACGCACGGCGGGCACGATAAGGTCATCGAGAAAGATCGACAGAAAACCCAGCCGCAGCGTGCGCCGCGCATTTCCAAACTGCTCGCTCACCTGCTGACGCGCCGTCTCCGCATCGCAGAGCAACTGCCGCGCCTTCGGCAGAAAAACACGGCCCGCATCGGTGAGATGAATGCGCTTTTTGATGCGATCAAAGAGCGCCACGCCCAGCTCAGTCTCCAGCACCGCGATCTGCCTGCTCAGCGCGGGCTGCGTGACGTGCAAGCGCGCGGCCGCGGCGGACATGCTCAAATCCTCGGCGGCAGCGACGAAGTAGCGCAACTGATGAAACTCCATGAGCGCATTGTGCCGCGCCCGTTCATTACGGCAAGGCATGAACTTCAAAAGGAAGAAGCATTGGTCGCATGTCCTCGCTGGCCGCATGATCATGTCGTTATGAAACTCAACATCCTCAAATCCAACGACCGCGGCCAGGCCGATCACGGGTGGCTCAAATCCCACCACACCTTCTCTTTCGCCGACTATTACGATCCGGCGCAGATGGGCTTCCGCAGCCTGCGCGTCATCAATGAAGACTGGATCGCCCCAGGCAAAGGCTTCGGCACACATCCGCATCGCGACATGGAAATCTTCACCGTCATGGTCGAGGGCGCGCTGGAGCACAAGGACAGCATGGGCAATGGCCGCCAGATCACGCCGGGACAAATCCAAATGATGTCCGCCGGCAAGGGTGTGACGCACAGCGAGTTCAATCCATCGCAGTCCCAGCCAGCTCACC
>JANPIW010000461.1:0-6872 GCA_031425215.1 Verrucomicrobiaceae bacterium | reverse complement strand
AGCAGCGAAGCGGAGAGGCACAGGCCAATGAAGAAGCGCATGAACGAACTCTAGTTAAGTGAGTAAAGTTAGGCGACGATCTTCGAGATCGCTCCCACGCTGTCCTGGAACTTGTCCACCTTCACATCGACGCGTTGCAGCATCGTGAGCAACAGATTGCTCACACGCGCGTCGCTATCGACGGGGCGACTGCAAATCTGGTAGTGGCCCTGGGCGTTGGTGACGTCGTATTTGCCGATCTTCGGCAGATTGAAATCGACGTGGGTGCCGTGCTTGTAGCCGAGGGCTTTGCCGCCGGCGAGGATGGTGGGAAGGTTGGCGTTGCCGTGGCTGTGGCCGTAGGCCATGCCGCTGCCCCAGAGGACTTGTGTGGTGTCGAGCAGGGGCGTGTCGCCCTCCTTCTGCGCTTTGAGCTGGTCGAGGAGGTAGCTGAACTGCTCGATGAGGAAGGTGTCGGTCTGGGTGAGGCGGCGGAGCTGCTCGGGGTCGCCATTGTGATGGCTGAGGCCGTGGCGGGTCTGCGAGATGCCGATCTCGGGGATGCCGCTGGCGTGAGATTCGCTGCCGATCATGCAGGTGATGACGCGGGTGCTGTCGGTGCGCAGCGCCATGACCATGAGGTCGTAAAAGAGGCGGTAGTAGTCGCCAGCCTCGGCGATGCTGAGCTTGCGCGTGAGCTTGGAGATGTCGCCAGGGGCGAGGCTGGGCTTGGCGATGTTCAGCCATTCGTCGGCGCGTTTGGTGCGCTCCTCGACCTGGCGGACGGCGGTGAGGTATTCGTCGAGCTTGTTCTGGTCTTCTTTGCCCAGCTTGTGGTTCACGCGCTTGGCGTCGTCGGCGACGAGATCGAGAATGCTGCCGCGGCGGCTGAGACGGCGGCGGATGGTCTCCTTGCTGTCTTTTTCGACGCCGAAAAGCATGTTGAAGATGGTCTGCGTGTTCCGCTCCGCAGGAATCTGGATGCCGTCCTTCGACCACGCGAGCGAGTGGCCTTCGATGGCAAGTTCGAGCGAGGAAAAGCGCGTGGAGACGCCCTGCACCTCCGCCATGAGCTGGTCGGCGGAGACGGTGTTGCGGAAGGCGCCGCCATCGCCCGGCACGTTCGCGCCGGTGAGCCAGACCTTGTCGCAGTTGTGGTGCTTTCCGATGACCATCGGGTGATGCAGCCCGCTGATGGGCGTGATGTCGGCGCGATGCTTCTCCAGCGGCTTCAGCGGCGCAGTGAGTTCATAATCCGCGCCCGCTTTCTGAATCTGCCACGTCAGCGTGTTCACGCCGTTCGGAATGTAAAGAAAGACACTTCGCTTCGGCTTCGAAGCGGCAGGCACGGCGGCCATGGCATCCAGGAGCGGCAGTGAAATGGATGCGCCAAGCCCACGCAGCATCTGGCGGCGGGAGATTTGCCAACGGTTCAGGTTTAAATTCATGAGTTGAGATCAAACGCTGCCCTAATTCCCCCTCTAACACGCGAGGTTCCGCTGCGGCTCGTTTTCCCGCTTGCCATCGCGCACCGCAGCGCTACGGGGAGGCCCGCATGAAAAACCGCCTCCTGCTCGACAAACCCGCCATGGCCAGCGCGGTGCGTCGTTTGGCGGATGAAATATGTGCGAAGAACAAAGACGCCGGCCAGCTCGCGCTCATCGGCATTCACAAGCGCGGTGTGCCGCTCGCCTGGCGCCTCGCTGCCGAGATGAAATCACGGCCTTGCGCCGAGGTGCTCGTGGGCACCATCGACATCACGCAGTATCGCGATGATCTCTCGATGATGAAAATGGTGCCCAAGCTCGAAGGCTCCGACATTCCTTTCTCCATCGACGACGCAGTGGTGGTGCTGTGTGACGAGGTCATCTTCACGGGCCGCAGCGTGCGCGCTGCGCTCGACGAACTGCTCGATCACGGACGGCCGCGCCGCGTGCAGCTTGCCGTGCTCGTGGATCGGGCGGGCCGCGAGTTTCCGGTGCAGCCTGACTTTGCCGCGCATCGCATCACGCTGTCTGATGATGAGCGCGTTTCGGTTCTCTTTGAAGAAGTGGATGGCGAGGACGCCGTTTTGGTGCAGAAATCCGAGGAGAAAAAAGCAGAATGACACCGCGTAAAGACCTTCTCGACATCCAATCACTCACGGACGCGGAGATCGAGTTCGTGCTCGCCAATGCCGTTCCCTTCAAAGACCTCTTCCGCCGCTCGGTGAAGAAAGTGCCAACGCTCAAAGGCCGCACGATGCTCACGCTTTTCTACGAGCCGTCCACGCGCACGCGCTCCAGCTTCGAGGTCGCCGCCAGCCGTCTCTCGGCGGACATCACGCACTTCGATGTCGAGTCCTCCAGCGTGGTGAAAGGCGAGTCCGTGCTCGACACCGTGGAGACGCTGGAGGCCATGAAGGTGGACTACATCGTGGTGCGCCACAAACAGAGCGGCATCCCGAACCTCATCGCTAAAAACACCGCCGCCTCCGTCATCAATGCCGGAGACGGCTGGCACGCGCACCCCACGCAGGCACTGCTGGACGCCTTCACGCTGCGCGAGGTTTTTCCTGATCTCAAAGGCCGCCGCGTCGTCATCGCCGGAGACATCCAGCACTCACGCGTCGCGCGCTCCACCAGCCTGCTGCTGCGCCGCCTCGGCATGAAGATTGCCTATCTCGCGCCCGGCTCGCTCATGCCGCGCGAGCTGCCGAAAAACATCACGCAGTTTTCAAATTGGGAAGACGCGCTCAAATGGAAGCCCGACGCCGTCTATCTTCTCCGTGTGCAGATGGAGCGCCAGGCCGAACAGTTTTTCCCCAGCATCGGCGAATATCACAGCAACTACGGCCTCACCGACGAGCGCCTCAAAATCCTGCGCGAGCGCGGCGTCTATCTCATGCACCCCGGCCCCGTGAACCGCGGTGTGGAGCTGACCGATGCCGGCATGGACTACGAGCGCAGCCTCATCAATGCGCAGGTGGAGAACGGCATCGCCGTGCGCATGAGCGTGCTTTACTGGCTGCGGCCCGGCGCGCAAGGAGGTGTGTCATGAACATGAAGCGACTTTATCGTGGAGGCGACATCGCTTCTGAAGACTCTCCGAAACTCAAACGCGCTGATGTGCTCGTGGAGGGCGGCAAAATCATTCGCGTTGCTGCCGGGATCAAAGCGGACGCGCAAACCGAGGTCGTTGATTGCACGGGGCGCGTTCTTTTGCCCTCGCTCTTCGACATCCACGTCCACGCGCGAGAGCCTGGGCAGGAGGAGAAAGAAAACATCGCAACCTGCGCGGAGGCGGCGATCAATGGCGGCGTGACCGGCTTCGTCATGATGCCGAATACCGCGCCAGCCATCGACAACGCGGGTGTGGTGCGCAGCGTCATCGCCAGCGCGGGACGCACCCGGATCGGCCCGAGCATTTACACCACAGGCGCGATCACGAAGGGGCGCAAGGGCGAGGAGCTCGCCGGCATCGCCGGCATGAAAGCCGCCGGTGCCGTGATGTTGACCGATGACGGCTTTCCCGTCGATAACCCGCAAGTGCTGCGCCGCGCGATGGAATATGCGCGCGATTACGATCTGCCCCTCGCGAGTCATTGCGAGGTGAAGGAGTTGAGCGGCAAAGGCTCCATGCACGAGGGCAGCGTGTCATACTCGCTCGGCTTGCAAGGCATCCCAGCCATCAGCGAGGAAATATGCATCGCGCGCGACATCCGCATCGCGGAATACACCCGCGTGCATCTGCACATCCAGCACGTCACCACCGCGCGCGGTATGGAGACGATCCGGCGCGCGAAAGAACGCGGCATCCGCGTCACCTGCGAGGTGGCGCCGCATCATCTCATCTTCAGCCACGAGGACATCGGGAACTACGACTCCCACTACAAGATGAACCCGCCGCTGCGCACGAAGGAGGACAACGAGGCGCTGCTGCAAGGACTCATCGACGGCTTCTTCGATGTGATAGCCACCGACCACGCGCCGCACACCGAGTTCGAGAAGAACCAAAGCTTTGCCGACGCCCCGTTCGGCATCACTGGTCTCGAAACAGCGCTGCCGTCACTCTATGACCGGTTCATTTCCAAAGGCAGGCTCGGATGGAATCTCATCGTGAAACGCTACAGCGCCGAGCCGCGTCGCATTTTGAAACTCGACCCTGTGCCCGTCATAGAAGGCGGAATCGCCGAGTTCATCGTCTTCAATCCAAAAGCCGCCTCCACATTCACGCGTGCTTTCATGAAATCGAAAAGCATCAACACACCCTTTCTCGACAAAGAAGTGAAGGGCCTCGTGGAGCGTGTAATTTATCGTGGCGATGAATTGCTGGCACGGTGAGCCAGTTCTCGCAAACTAGAGGAGCATCATCTGATTTTGCAAAAGCCTGCGAAGCCAATCGAAGCTGCTTCTCCCATGCGCCTCAAACACCTTCTCACTGCTTTTACCCTCTTCGTCACGCCATGCATCGGTGCGCCGCCGAACATCGTTTGGATCATCGCGGATGACATGTCGCCGGACACGGGGGCGTATGGACTGGCGCAGGTGAAGACGCCGCATCTGGACCAGCTCGCGGCGGAGGGGCGGCGCTACGCACGGGCTTACTCGACGGCACCGGTATGCAGTTCGTCGCGCTCAGCTTTCATCCTGGGCTGTTATCAAACGACGACTGGTTTGCATCCGCATGACACGGAGAATCCGCAGCCGCTGCCCGCGCCTTACAAACCGCTGCCGACGATCCTGCGCGAAGCGGGCTGGTTTGTAACGAATGCGGCTGCGCCTGGGGCCGTGCGTAATGGCAAGAAGATCACGAAGGGCAAAACGCACTACAACTTTGCCCACGATGCGAAACAGCTCTTCGACGGCGATGACTGGCGGAAGCGGAAGCCGGGGCAGCCGTTCTTTGCGCAGTTTCAGATCACCGAGCCGCATCGTCCGTTCCCGATTCCGGAGTCGTTTGATGATGCGGCGCTCGCAGCGATCAAGCTGCCGGAAAACTACCCCGATCATCCGCTGGTGCGTCGCGACTGGTATGCGTATCAGCGCAGCGTGGAGGTGGTGGACCAGCGTGTGGGAGCCATCCTCGATCAACTCCGGGCGGAAGGTGTGCTCGACAACACGATCGTGATTTTCTTCGCCGATCATGGTCGCCCGATGCCCTGGGGCAAGCAATGGCTGAGCGTCGAAGGCTTGCAGGTGCCGCTGATCGTTTGCGGGCCGCAGATCACCGCGAATCAGGTGGAGGAACGTCTCGTCAGCCTCATCGACCTCGCGCCATCGGCTTTAAAGATCGCTGGATTGCCCGTGCCGGAGTGGATGCAGGGCCAGGCCATCCTCAGCGGCGATTTTCCGGCTCGCGAGCAGCTCTTCGCCGCGCGGGATCGCTGTGGCGACGCCATGGATCGCATCCGCGCTGTCATCACGCCGGATCGCTGGTTCGTGCGGCACTTTCAGCCTGAGCAGTCACGGCTGAACTGGTCCAGCTACAAGGAGGATCAATACCCCGGCATGCCGCTGCTGCGTGAATTGCAGCGCCAAGGCAAGCTCGCCGCCTTTCCAGCCCAATGGCTCGCACCCACGCGGCCCGAGATCGAGCTTTTCGACCTCAAAATCGATCCACAAGGTCTCCACGCCATCCGCGATCCAAAATCATCCGCTGACTTCACCGCGCGTCTCGACCGCTGGATCGCCGAAACGAAGGACCAAGGCGCAAAGGGCGACCCCACCACCGAACCGCCCCTCGCTGAGATCCAAAAAGCCAAACGCGCCGACTACCAACGTAACTGGAAAAAGCGCCTCAATAACCCCGAGCCGACCGATGCCGAAAAAGTGGCCTGGTGGATGAAGAGTTATCATTTGTGTGAGCTGCCGTAAGCGGAGCGAACGCTCGGGCGTGTGCAAAGACCCAATTTAAAAGTTGGCGGCGTTGATTCATTGATTTACAAATAGATTTACCATTTGTATAGTATGGGAGCATGATTCAGCGTCCTTTTTGGCTCCAAAGGCTCCACTCTGCGTGGGCAGAGGCTCCTATCGCGTGGCTTTGTGGAGTGCGGCGCGTGGGAAAAACGACGTTGGCTGACAGCCTCGGCGCAGACCAAATGCTCTACCTTAACTGCGATCTGCCTTCGACCGAGGAAGTCGTGGCGGACCCGGAATTGTTTTACCGGGGCTGCACGAAGCCGGTGGTCTGTGCAGGGGACTGAGTCTGTTGTTCTGGTGAGCTTGAGGAGACAAACATGAATACTTCCGTAGAGAAGCGCAAGCAGGAGCATCTGCTGCGCGAAACTTTCAAGATCAGCCCGGTGGCCCTGGGCTGCACCCTGCTGCTGATGGCCACGGGCGCCGCAATCGCCCAGGAGACGCCGACCACGCTGGACACGGTCACCGTGACCGGCATCCGCCGCGGCATCGAGGCCGCCATCTCGGTCAAGAAAAACTCCGACTCCATCGTCGAAGCGATCTCGGCCGAAGACATCGGCAAGCTGCCGGACAACAGCATTGCCGAATCGCTGGCCCGTCTGCCGGGTCTGTCGGCCCAGCGCGTGGCCGGTCGTGCCCAGGTGATCAGCGTGCGCGGCCTGTCGCCCGACTTCGCCACCAGCCTGCTGAACGGCCGTGAGCTGGTCAGCACCGGTGACAACCGCAGCGTCGAGTTCGATCAGTACCCCTCCGAGCTGCTCAGCGGCGTGACCGTCTACAAGACCCCCGATGCTGGCCTGATCGGCCAGGGCCTGTCGGGCACGCTGGACATGCAGACGGTGCGCCCGCTGAACTTCGGCAAGCGCGTGATCGCCTTCAATGCCCGCGGCCAGCGCAACTCGCTCGGTGAGGCCGGCAATGCCAAGGCCACCGGCAGCCGCTTCAGCGCCAGCTATATCGACCAGTTCGCCGACCGCACCGTCGGCCTGG
>JANPIW010000460.1:0-2020 GCA_031425215.1 Verrucomicrobiaceae bacterium | reverse complement strand
GAAGGTTAAGGGCAAGGGCTAGAAGAAGGCTGATTGATCGGGGCATAATCTTCGAGCCTTGAAATGGGATGTTATGATTTTAGCACACCTTGATTTAACAATTCGATGCAGGTGAGGATGTGGTGTAACGATGATTGGGTAAAATCATGGTGGGGTAAAATCGTGGACCCATGGATTTGAGATTGATAGTTTGATGATTCGGTCTGTTGTCTCCCACTCTTTATGAGCGACTGCGCGGCTTATCTCATCATTGATGGTCACAGTGTGATTCACGCGTGGGAGGATTTGCGTAAGCTGCATCTTGTCTCGCAGCGTCGGCGTCTGGCGCGGGAGGAACTGCTGAAGCGGATGCGGCTGCTCCAGGACATGACAGGTGAGCGCGTGGTGGTGGTGTTTGATGGCACGGCCTCGCGCACGAGCGAGGAGCGCGAAGCGGGCGGTGTGCAGGTTTTTTATGCGGACAGCGCAAAGACGGCGGACACAGTGGTGGAGCGGCTGGCGGCGAAGTACGCGGTGAAGCATCGCATCCGCGTTGTGTCGGCGGATGGGATGGTTCGCGACTCCACCACTGCCTCCGGCGCAGAATGGCTCAGCCCGGAGATGCTGCGCGATCTTTGCGAGGGCGCGGAGAAGGAGATGCGAGCGAGGATGAAACGATAGTGTGCGAAGTGCGAAGTTTTGCCTGGTGTGTCTGACTGAGCACTGAGAACTGAGCGCTTCGTTCACGCGATGGTGTGAAGAGTGCAGGATGGCGCGCTTGGGCAGTCGATCTCCCATCTGCGTTCGGATTCGACTGCCAGTCGAATCTACTTCAGCACGCCGGCTCGAGCTGGGTGTGATGCTGTAGCGCGGCCTTGATGAAGCTGTGGAAGAGCGGGTGCGCGGCGTTGGGCTTGGAGAGGAACTCGGGGTGGAACTGGCAGGCCACGAAATACGGATGGTCTTTCAACTCGATCATCTCCGCGAGGTCGCCGTCGGGTGAGGTGCCGCCGATGACCATGCCGTGCGCCTCGACATTCTCCTTGTAGTCAGAGTTGAACTCGTAGCGGTGGCGGTGGCGTTCCTTGATCTCCTCGCGGCCATAGATCTCGCGCGCCTTTGATCCTTCCGCGAGCCGCGTGGTCCACGTGCCCAGGCGCATGGTGCCGCCTTTGCTGGTGACGCGCTTCTGCTCCTCGAGAAGACTGATGACGGGATGCTGTGTGCCTTTTTCAAACTCGGTGCTGTTGGCTCCGGCGAGTCCGCAGACGTTGCGGGCGAACTCGATGACGGCGATCTGCATGCCGAGACAGATGCCAAAGTAGGGGATCTTGTTCTCGCGAGCGTATCGTGCAGCGGTGATTTTCCCCTCGGTGCCTCGGTCGCCAAATCCGCCGGGGATGAGGATGCCTTGCAAGCCATTGAGGTAGAGATCGGGGCCGGCTTTCTCGATGGACTCGGCATCCACGCGGACGATGTCGATCTTGCAGTCGTTGCCCGCGCCTGCGTGGGTGAGGGACTCGTAGATGCTCTTGTAGGCGTCTTGCAGTTCGATGTATTTGCCCACGACGCCGATGCGGACGTGGTGGGTGGGATTGATGATGCGCTGCACAAATTTGCGCCAGCTCGCGAGGTCAGGCTCGGGTGTCTGGAGGTTGAGCATCTTGCAGACGAGATCGTCAAAGCGCTCCTCGTGGAGCTTGAGCGGCACCTCGTAGATGGTGTGCTTCACGTCGCGGCCTTCGATGACGGCTTCGATGGGCACGTTGCAGAAGAGGGAGATCTTCTGCCGCACGTCCGGCTCCAGCGGGATCTCGGTGCGGGCGAGGATGATGTGGGGGCTGATGCCGATCTCGCGGAGCTTGGAGACGCTCTGCTGCGTGGGCTTCGTCTTCAGTTCTCCCGCCGCCTTGATGTAGGGCACGAGCGTGACGTGGATGTACAGGACATTGCCGGGGCCAGCCTCGTGGCCGAACTGACGGATGGCTTCGAGAAACGGCAGGCCTTCGATGTCGCCCACCGTGCCTCCGATCTCGGTGAT
>JANPIW010000459.1:0-6109 GCA_031425215.1 Verrucomicrobiaceae bacterium | reverse complement strand
CCACGTGCTGTGACGAACATCACGCTGAGCGGTCGCGCCAAAATCAACAACGCTGATGCCGCGCGCCCCTGCCGCATCGCGAATGTCGTGTGGCCCATTGCAAACACCGCGCAGGATATTCCCCGCGCGCGTCTGCACGCCGACATCCCGCTATCCGTCAGCGGCTTTGAGACCTCGCCCATCACCGTCGTGCCCGCCGAAAATAAAATCTTTGAAGCCAAGGCCACCGACAAGCTCACCATCCCGCTCAAGTTCACTTGGCGTGGCGAACCCGGCAGCGCCATCAAGCTCAAAGCCCTCGGCGACGGCTTCGACAAAGCCAAGGAGATCGACGTCGCCGTAAAGGCGGACAAAGCCGATGCCGTGCTCGATCTCGCCACACTCAAACCCGCTCCCGGAGATTACACCATCGCCTTCCACACTATCGCCAAAGGCAAACACCGCGTGAACCCCGAAGCCATCAAAGCCGCCGAAGAAATGCAAAAGAAAGCTGACACCGAGGCCGCCGCCGCAGCCGCCGAATCCAAGAAATTCGCCGAAGCCGCCAAGTCCGCGCCCGCCGACAAGAAACCCGCCGCAGATGCCGCAGCCAAAGCAGCCGCCGAAAAACAAAAAGCCGCAGACGCCGCCAAAGCCGCCGCATCCACGAGCGTGAAGTCCGCCACCGACAAGGCGAAGCCCAAAGACTACGCCGACATCGTCGTGTCGGAACCGATTCGCATTTCGATCAAAGCTGCGGAGAAAAAGTAGAATTTGTTCCGTGGGTGATCCGTCTCCAGCCTCGCTCAATCTCTGGCGGGCGCGATGGCGAGTTGGAGCAGCGCGCGATGCTCGGCCTTCTCGTAGCTGTGCAACAGATTCTCGACATCGATGGCTTGCAGTCCTTTGAGCGCCACTGCGGAATTTCCCTCGCGCAGGTACAATGCCGCCTCCTGCAGAATGCCGCTGGCGCGCTGCCAGATCAATTCCAGCTCCGAGCATTTCTCGAGAGAGCGGCCGGCTTTTGGGTCGTCGGTGATGCACATGGTCTTGCCGCGAGCGATCTGGAGCAATTGATGCGCGAGCGGTCCCTGGCCTTGCTCGGCAGCTGAGGTGGCGAAGTCGGTGGCGACACGAGCCAGCGGATGGGCCTCGGCGAGTCTGGGGGCGGCGGCGAGCAGCTCGGTCCGGCTGAGAATTTCCCGATTTGCGTGCAAAAGATAAACCATGCGCTGCTCGGCGCCCCAATGCGCGACCAGGATGGGATTGTGGAAGCACGCCTCGATCATCGCCACGCGCTTGTCGGCTGGCAGCCGCGCCGCGTCTTTGCCTGCTAGCGCGGCGAGGCAGAGCCAGGTGGTGTTGTATGCTTTCAGCGCCTCCTTTACACGCTCCTGCTTCCAGCGTCCCTCGCTGTCCCAAGGCGCGGACACGCCCTCGATCGCGCGCAAGGCAAGGCCCATGCTGGCCGCAATTCCGCCCGCGCGCTGCTCGTTCCATTCGCTTGCAAGAATGTCCTCTAGAAAGGGCAACCACAAGGATGCCTGCCGTGCCTCGCCAGAAACCCAAAGCGCGAGGGCGCAATCGGCAAACTGGTCGATAACCGAGATGAGCGCGAAATTCACCTGCTTCTGATCGTCCTTTGCGGAAGCAAGCAGACTTTGGAATTCTGCCAGTGTCTGGCGGGCCGGCTGGAGGTTGCCCTTCGCGGCAGCGACGGCCATTTTCGCGGCGAGCGGCCCGGCGCGCTGCGCGCGTTCCCACAATGATTTGAGGCTGGCGAGCTTTGCTGGAGAGGACGAAGCGGAGCAGGCATCGATTTCGGTGGCGAGATGAGTGACCGCGGCGCGAGGGTTGTACTCGGCGATCACCTCGGCGGCCATCTGGCGCATGAGCGGATCGCCGCCGGGCGTGGCGCCGAGCTGCTCCGCGACACGGGCAAGCCGCGCTGCCCTTGGTGCAAAGCCATTGCTATGCGCAGCTTTCCAAGCATCAGGATCTGGCAGCGCAGCGATGCTCAGCTCTGCGAGCGTGGCGAGGACGGGATCACCACATTCGACACGCAGAGGTTCGACCGCAGCGGCAAGCCTGTCATTCCAACTGACCTCGTCCTCATCGAAAACAACGAGCGTGCGCCACACCGACTTGAGATGCCGCGCCGCGATCTGATGCCGGCCCTCCCCAGCGAGAATGGCGACGGGCAGCGCATTGGTGGCGAACGTACGCTCGTTCAGTCTCATAGTCTGGAGGATGCGGTGCGCGTCGCCCGACTTCGCGGCCAGCCGCAGCATGGTGAAACCAAGAGTTGAGTCGTAGCGCCACACCTTTCCCTGGGAGTACTGCTCGTGAGCGTTCCAGAGCGCGTCGAGGGCATCCTGCGTCGGAATGGAATCGGGCATATCGCACACGGCCTGCAGAGCGAATTCGAGCTGGTCGCGAGTCAGCGCGCCGCCGCGGCTGAGGAGACTGGCCACGCGCTTCGCGTGCGCAAGGACGATGTCATCCGGCACCACCAAGTCGAAGTCACAAAGAAAATGACCGAGCGCGACACGCATGAGAGGCGGGAGCGAAGGATCGTCGAGTGACTTGCGATAGTGCGCCCATAACGGCTCCTGTGCCGGCGTGCGAGTGTAGGCTCCAGGCATCTCCTCGCCAGGTTCGCGATCGGTGGCGGTGGCCTCGATCACCAGCCCGCAGGCCACTGCCAGCTCGCGCGCCAGCTCCGCGCTCTTGCCTGCGACGCCCGGAGCGCGCGCCCAGGCTAGGATCTGCTCACGATCCGTGATGCTGTGAAAGCGCGCGAAGCCGAACAGGGATGGTGCCAGGACTGCGGGCGGCACATCTGGCATCAGCCGTGAGAGCGCATCGACCAACTTCCTCACTGCCAACGCAGGAGCCGCGCGACCTCCCAGCTCCAGCCAGCGGAAATACAGCACGTCATCGAACCCGCCCCAGTCTGACGTGCCGTCGTGCTGCAAGCGCCCGCTGGCATCCTTGACACAGCGATCCATCGCGAAGGCAAGTGTGTTCATGTTCTTTGCACGGGCAGAACCCAGGACTTGCCCCATTAGGCGGGTGCGCCACGTCCAGCCATTGATTCCCGCAGCTCCCTTGGAGGCAGCCTGCCTCTCTTTCTCATGCAGGTTGGCGGCCTTTTCAAAGGCCTGCGCGGCGCTCGGCCTTTCGCCCGTGGCGGCGAGTTCTGCCAAAAGTTCGTGCAACGACTCCCACTCTTTTCCCTTCGGCAACTTGACCTCGGCGATGTCAGTCGCGGATTGGAGCCTGGCTTCGAGTTCGAGGCTGGGACGGATCGTGGTTCTGGCAAAGTAGAGGTTCAAGTGATTGCCGATCGCACGGGTGATCTGCCGCTCGTCAGCGAGAGCACCAGCGATGGTGGACTGCGTGGTGCGCGGCCTGGCTTCATACTCCGTCCGCCAGGCTGCCGGCATGTCGCGAACCAAAGTGGCGATCCGCTCCTCGCCCAGCAGCGCATCAGTCAGGATGCTGCCAAAGGTGGGCGGTGAGACTTTGCGCGCGCGCGCGAGCACCGCCAGACGCGAGTCTTGCAAGCCCTCCAGGTTCACGAGTTGCACACATACGATCCTCAGAAGGCTGTCGCGGATGCCGATCTGAAACTCGACAAACGGATCAAAAGAAGCGGCGGGGCCCAGCCAGCCGGCTGTTTCAAACAGCTCCACCGCGATGGCCGGATCGACGAGGAACCCGTTGCGTCCGGCGCTCACTGGCCCGGTGCCGATGAGCATTTTGGCGGAGAGGTCCGGAAGTGAGGCCGGCACCGGCGGCATGGCGCGCAACTCGGCGGCGACGAGCGGCACGAGATCTGGCGCGAGCAGCATTTCGTGACAGAAGATCCTCCGGGCCATCGACTTCTTGAAGGCGAGGTCCGCTGTTCCTGGTGCAAAGCTGCCCGCAAAGATATCCGCCACTCGCCTCAGCATTGCCGCCCCACGAGCCTTGTCCCGCCGGTAAACATCGGCGATGAGCGGGTTGCGATTGCGCCGCGCGCCGGTGTCCGGCGCGGCATTGATCTGCTCGAGACTGAGCTTCTTCACCAGCAGCGCGTCTGCAAGCTGGTCGGCGGCGGCGTGGCGCTCCTCGATCACCTTTGCAAGCAGCCTGCCGATGACGGGGTCCGCGACCATGCGGTCGTAGCTCGTGCCATTGTCCGCCTCATGCAGCAGCAGCATGATCTCGGCCTTTTGCTCCGCGCTGAGCGATGGAAACTGTGCGGCCGAATCGCGCAACACGAGCGCGAGACGGCGCGGGCTTTCCCAGGCGGAGAGCATCGCGGCGCACACATCGAGGCCGAGGGTGCGGGGCCGCGCTGCCTCCAGTTTCTCGCGCACCGATTGGCGATTGAAATCTGACTCCGACACCCGCGCAGCCCACGCGGCCAGCAGCGTGGTCGCGTTTTTCCGCTGTTCCGCGAAAGCCCGGAATCCCACTCCGTCCGCCGTGAACGGAGAGCCTTCGAGCAGACGCATCATCTCGACGACCGATACCCCATTCTCTGCCGCATCCACAATCTGCGCGGCGTGCTGCCTGGAGGCTGGTTTTGTACCAGGCGTCTGGCAGATGCCGTCAACGGCTCCGACCAGCAGGGTTCCGGCAGCGAACATCAGAAAACTCGAGTGCATTGCTTTTGATTTCATGGGCCATGGGAGGAATCGAGCCATAAGAGCTACCTGTTCCGCATGGAGCGGTCAATCAAAGAGCACGATCGCGCTTCCTTGTCTTAGATCTCGAGAGAATTTGCGCATGAGCCGTGCCGTCCGCCGTGACTTGCGGCGATCTGCGTGAACACAACTCGTGACGGTGAGCGTACTTTGCGTGATATGAATACCCCGTCATCTGTCGCACACTTGATTCTCGCTGGAGCCACGTTCGCTGGCATGGGTCTGCCCGCCGCCGATCTCGATTTCACGAAGGACATCCATCCGATCTTGAAGGCCAACTGCATTGCGTGTCACAACAAGACCACGACCAAGGCTGATCTGAACATGGAGACGCCGGAGTTGATGAAGAAGGGCGGCGAGTCTGGCCCGGGCATCGTGCCGGGCAAGGGCGCGGACAGCATCATCCTCCAGGCGGCGGCGCATACTTGGGATTCTGAAATGCCGCCGAAGGGCAACAAGGTGGGCGCGGTGAACCTCACAAAAGAGGAAGTGGCGATGCTCAAGCAATGGATCGACGAAGGCGGAAAGAGTTCCGTCAAGCAAGAGCAGCAAATCGCCTGGCAGCCGTTGCCCGACGGATTGAATCCGATCTACGCGGTGGCGATGACGAAGGACGGTCGTTTTGCTGCGTGCAGCCGGGCGAACCAAATCTTTGTCTATGACCTCGCCACGCGACAGCTCGTGACACGGCTCGCGGATGCCGCGCTCAAGGGCATCGCGCATCGCGATCTGACGCAATCGCTCGCGTTCAGTCCGGACGGACAGCGGCTCGCTTCGGGCAGTTATCGCGAGGTGAAAATCTGGCGGCAGCAGAAATCCGCACCTGTGACGCGCAATGCGGATGCAGCGCTCGGGGCGGTCACCACCATTCTGAGTGCTGATGGCAAACAGCTCGTTTGCGCGGACAAGACCGGCGCTTTGCATGTGCTGGAGGCGGCGAGCGGCAAGGTATTGAAATCGATTCCTGGCGCGGCAGCGAACTTGAAGCTGCTCGCGATCTCGCCTGACGCGGCGAAGGCGGCCGTGCATGGCAGCGACGGAGCGCTCGGCATTTGGAATCTGCAAAGCGGTGCGCGCATTGCCGCGAAGCCAGGCGTGGCTGGAGTGCGCGCACTGGCGTGGACGAAGGACGGCAAGGCGCTCGCGACCGCAGGCGAGGACAAGATCGTGCGCGTGTGGGCGCTGCCTTCCACGGACGGGGCGGAGCTTGCCGCGCCCAAGGAACTCAAAGGTGCGACTGGCACGATCATGGTGCTGGCCGCTGGCGCGGGGCCGGATCATTTGCTGTCGGCGGGCGAGGATGGTGTGGTGCGCTTGTGGGGCATCGCTGAAGCGAAGGTGATTAAGGAATTCAAGATCGCAGGCGTGGCATCGCTCGCGCTTTCCACCGATGGCAAACAGTTCGCCGCAGGCTGCGCGGATGGCGCGGTGCG
>JANPIW010000458.1:0-4254 GCA_031425215.1 Verrucomicrobiaceae bacterium | reverse complement strand
GCTCGAAGGACGCGGCATCCCGCACGACAGCATCCGCCTCGTCGCGCCCGATCACCCGCTCGCCTTCCGCATCACCACCTCGCGCCTCGCGCTCACACAAACCTGCGTCATCGAAGCCGCCGGCTCGCTCGAGCCCATCTGGATCGCCGGCAACGAACCCGTCCTCCTCGCCGGCGAACTCAACGGTCAACGGTTGGTTGTCTCCGCCGTCTCCCCCAGCACCTCCGAGCAGCTCGCCCTCCTGCCCGCCTATCCGCTGATGCTCGGCAACGCCATCTACTGGTGCGCCGAGCAAAGTGAGGCCATGAGCGCATTGAAGCCCCTGCACCCCGGCGACTGGCTCCCCGCCACCGGCCTCGTGAAGTGGACCGAATGGAGCGCAGGCAAGACAACCACCGCCTCCGACCAAGCCGCCAACTCCACACTCGAAGTAAACCGCCTCGGCATCTGGGAAACCGCCGACGGCAAGACCGGCTCCTCCATCCTCGCCTCCACTCAAGAAACCGACGTGCCCAAACGCACAACCACTGCCGCACCAACCGCGCAAACCAAACCCCAATCCACCTGGGCCACCTCCACCGCCAACTGGCCCCGCATCCTCATCTGGCTCCTGCTCATCTTCATGCTAACCGAGAGCTACCTCTTCCACCGCCGCGCTGTTTATTGATTCGAATGGACTGGGAATCACCACGCATCCTCCTGCTCGCCGTCCCGGCTTTGCTCGCGCTGTTCTGGATCGAGCAGCGCTCGTCGCACCCCATGTCGTCACGCCGCAAGCGCATGCTGCTCGTGGTGCGCGCGCTCGGTGTGATGCTGGCGCTCCTCGCGCTCGCGGGTCCGGCCACGGTGGTGCAAAGTTCGCGGCAGGCGCTCGTTGTCGCGCTTGATCACAGCCAGAGCCTGGGCGCGGATGGTTTGAAGCGTGTCTTTGATCGCGCCACCGCGCTGCGTGACGCGCTGCCTTCGAGTGTCGAGAGCTCATTCGTTTCCTTTGGCGATGATCCCGCAGCGCTGCCGGCGGAAATGAAACTCGAAGCCGCCGCCGCGCAGCTCGACTGGCAGAAAGCGCACGGACGCGACAGCAATTACCAGCGCGCCATCGAGTTCGCATCGGCGCTGTTCCCCTCTGGCACGAGCCGGCACATCGTCGTCATCGGCGATGGACATGAGACGCGCGGCAGCATCATCGAAGCCTCGCGCGATGCGGCTGCTGCGGGCATCCGCGTTCACACGGCGACCATCACCGGCGAGAAGAAGCCTGACGTGCGAGTGCGCGAGCTGGCTGCGAGCCGTGCGCGCTTGCACGAGGGCGCAAGCTTGGAATTGCGCGCCGTGATCGAGAGCACCGTGTCCGGCAGCGGCGTGGTGAAGCTTTTTGAAAACGGCATCGAGGTGGACAAACGCACCGTCGCCGCGCAGGCGGGAAAGCCGCTGGATGTCACCTTCACTCGCTCGCCCGCCGTGCGGAACATCTACAAATACCGCGCCGTGATCGAGGGCTTCGCCGATGACACGCTCTCCGCGAACAACGACGCGCTGGCCATCGTCGATGTGCGCGGGCGGCTGCGGCTTCTTTATCTGGAGAGCGATGCGACGCAGGGCGGCTACTTGATGCAGGCGATGGAGAAAGAAGGCGTGCAGCTCGAGATGCGGCAGCCTGGCTCCATTCCATCGAGCCTCGAAGAACTCGCAGGCTACGACGGCATCATCATCTCCGACGTGGCCGCGCATCAGCTCGGCGAGGGCACCATGATCGCCATGCGCGACTACGTCGATCGCCTCGGCGGCGGACTCATCATGCTCGGCGGTCCGAACTCCTTCGGCGTCGGCGGCTACTTCCGCACACCAATTGAAGACGTGCTGCCCGTGCGCTTGAAGTCACCCGACGAAGAAGAAAAACAATCTGCCGCAGTCGCGCTCGTCATCGACCGCTCCGGCTCCATGTCGGGCGAGAAACTCGAGATGGCCAAGAGCGCGGCCATCGCGACAACCGAGGTCTTGAGCCGCAATGATTTCATCGGCGTCTATGCCTTCGACTCCGAGGCGCACGTCGTCGCGCCGATGGCGAAGATCACCTCCGTTGCAGGCGTGTCCGCGCAGATCGCCGCGGTGGCTCCTGGTGGTGGCACCAATTTACAGCCCGCCTTTGTGCTGGCACGCGAGGCATTGCAGCGCGTGAAAGCAAAGGTAAAGCACATGATCATCCTCACCGACGGACAGACGAGCGGCGCTGGTTATGAAGCGCTCGCCGCGCAATGCCGCGTCGAGGGTGCCACAATCTCGGCGGTCGCCATCGGCGCGGGATCCCACGTCGCGCTGCTGCAAGCCATTGCCTCGAATGGCGGCGGCCAGTCTTACACGACCAACGACGTGAACAGCATCACGCGCATCTTCACGCAGGACACGCTCATGCACACGGGCCGCATGATCCGCGAGGAGCCGTTCCAGTCGCAAATGACCGAGCGGCATCCCATCCTCGCGGGCTTCGACAAATGGGATCCGCCCACTCTCCTCGGTTATGTGAAGACGCTGCGCAAATCCACCGCGCAGGTGCCGCTCACCACCGACACGGGTGATCCCCTGCTCGCGCACTGGCGCTTCGGCCTCGGCAAAGTCACCGCCTTCACCTCCGACGCAAAGACGCGCTGGGCCTCGCTCTGGATCGGGCGCTGGGGAGATTTCGGCCGCTTCTGGTCGCAGGTGTTGCGCGAGACCGCCCGGCCGCCGCAGGGACAAAACATGGACCTCGCCTGCGAGATGCGCGGCGAGGAGGCGCGCATCAGCGTCGATCTCCTCGAAGACGCAGGCACACGCCGCAACAACGCGCGCGTCGAGGCCGAGGTCTTCTTCGTCGCCGCCGACGCGCTCGGAGCACCGCTAAAGTCGGTCTCAAAGATCGCCATGCAACAGAGCGGCCCTGGACTCTATGAGAGCAGCTTCCGTCCCGACCAGCCCGGCGTGTATTTGATCAAGGCACAGTCCGGAGCCGAGATGGTGTCCGCCGGCCTCGTCCACAATCCCTCCTCCGAGGCCAGCCTCGGCACCGCGAATGAGGAACTGATGCGGCAGGCTGCGAAGATCACCGGCGGCAGCTATCTCGGTGACAAAGACATCCCCGCGCTGAACTCCACGAACGCGACGCAATACACCGAGCTATGGCCCCGCCTCATCATCGCGCTGCTGCTGCTCTTCCTCATCGACGTCGCCATCCGCCGCTGGGAGAATGTGACCGGCTTGTGGGAAACGCTGACAAACTTCCGTGCCAGCCGTGCGCAACGGCGCTAAGCGCGGAGGCTGCAAGTCATCGCCTCGCAGCGCGTTTCCTCCGCACAACTAACATGATGAATGTCACTCGCACCGCTCTCGCGCTGATCGCGCTCATCGCCGCGCCTCTCGTATCCGCGCAGAACCTTGATCTCGACCGCATCTTTGATGAGAAGAACCTGGAGCCAATCCGCGAACTGTTTGAGCATGGCGAGTATGAGCTGGTGGCGCGCATCTGTGGTGAGGCGGTGAAGCGCGACTTCCCGCTCATGGACTGGCGGATGATGCGATTGAAATCTCTCGCCGCTCTCGGCGAGATGGACGCCGCCATCACGGAGAGCGGGGCGTTCGTGAAGAAGTATCCGGACGATCTGCCGCTGCTGGTGCTGCGTCACGATCTGGCGCGCGGCACGGGCAAGAAGGATCTGGTCAAAGAGACGCTCGATCTTTTCAACAAGGCCGCGCGGACAAAGCCGGCCAAGGATCGCAACGCGGCGGAGCTGGTGGCGATGGGACGCGCTGCCATCGCACTGGGAGCGGATGCGCAGAAGATCATCGGCCAGTTCTATGAGCCAGCAAAGCGCAAGGATGCCGAGTCTGAGCTGCCGTATCTCGCGGCGGGCGAGCTGGCGCTGGAGAAAGAGGACTTTGCACGGGCGGCGGATGAGTTCCGCAAGGGGCTGAAGGAACACGGGGAGACGACGGCGCTGCGCTTCGGTCTCGCGCGTGCGTTCGCTCCGAGTGATCGGGAAAAGTGCGACGAGAACTTGCTGCGCGTTCTGGAGACGAACCCGCATCACGCGGGTGCGCTGCTTTTGAAGGCAGAGCAGAACATAGGAGCTGAGAAGTTCATCGAGGCCGAGGCGACGATCCAGGCCGTGCTCGATGTGAATGACAAACATCCCGAGGCGTGGGCGCTGCGCTCCGCCATCGCATCCATCCTCGTGCAAAATGACAAGGCGAAGGCTGCGCAAGCGAACGCCATGAAGC
>JANPIW010000457.1:0-7912 GCA_031425215.1 Verrucomicrobiaceae bacterium | reverse complement strand
ACCGCGACTTCATGGACGAGCTGGTCGAGAAAGTGTACGAGATCGACGAAGGCCGCTTCATCGCCTACACCGGAAATTACAGCGACCATCTCACGCAGCGCGAGGCCAACTACGAGCGCGCCGTGCAAGCCTACCGCAACCAGCAGCGCGAGATCGAGCAGGTGCAGGAGTTCATCGACCGCTTCCGCTCCGTAGCATCCAAGGCATCGCAAGCCCAGAGCCGCGAGAAGCAGCTCGCGAAAATGGACAAGCTCGAAAAGCCCAAGCAATTGAGAAAGGCGTTCCGCTTCAATTTCCCCCAGCCCCAGCGCGGCGGCCAGCGTCTCATCATTCTCAGCGACATCCACCAAGCCTATGGCGAGAAAAAAGTGTACCAAGGTCTCGACCTCGAGATCGAGCGCGGTGACCGCATCGCCCTCGTCGGCCCCAATGGCGCGGGCAAATCCACGCTGATCAAAATCCTTGCAGGCGAGCTGCCGTTTCAGAAAGGCGAGCGCAAGCTCGGCACGAATGCGCGCATCGGCTACTTCTCCCAGCACCGCGCCGACACGCTCGATCCCACGCTCAGCATCCTCGAGGAATTGAAACGCTGCTCCCCCGAGCTGCGTGACGACGAGGCGCGCAGCATCCTCGGCTCCTTCCTTTTCAAGCGCGAGGACGTGCATAAAAAATGCCACGTTCTGAGCGGCGGCGAGAAGAGCCGCGTGAACCTCGTGAAGTTCCTCATCGACCCGCCCAACGTCCTGCTCATGGACGAGCCGACGACGCATCTCGACATCTGGGCCATTGAGGGCCTCGTGCTCGCCCTGCAACGCTTTGAAGGCACGCTCGTCTTCATCAGCCATGACGTTCACTTCATCCGCAGCCTCGCGACGAAAGTGCTCCACATCAATGCCGGCCAGGTCACCTCATACGCCGGCGGCTATGACTACTACCTGGAGAAAACCGGCGCCGAGGAAAACGCCCGCGCGGCGGTGGTGGCGGCGTGAGTGTGAGAGCCTCCCATCCAACGGCCCGAGTATTTGGCTCAAGACCTGTGTCCGAGATGTGTCGGCAATTCACCCCTTGCGCCCTCGCCTGTTCTCGCCACGGATGGTCGCCCTTAACCCAACCGCCCAAGCTTTGACCAAGACCTTCGAGATCATCGGCAAATTTGACTCCGAGAGCGACGCGCAAAAGCTGCTCTACGGCCCGCAACCTGTCAGGCTGACCTATCGCGAAACGCAGGCTTACAAGGTGGATTTCGAGGGAGATGAGAAGGCTCTCACGGATTTCGTGAAGCGCGTGCTGGTGGATGCGATCAGCCAGGAGATGCGCGACAGCGGCGAGAAGCTGGCTTTCGACAAGGCGGCCTTTGTGCTGGAGTACGGCATGAAGGGTGGCGCGCTCGATCACGAAAAGGAAACGATCCTGGCCTACTACCGCAAGCAGGAGAAGCCGGGCTTTGACCTCAAGAAGCTCACCCTGCGCAAACGCGTCTATGTTTTCGGCGCGGAGGCTAAGCCCGCGCCGTTCGTGCGCGATGTGTGCAATCCAGCGATCCACTCGTGGGAGATCAAGGAGGCGTAAGTGTGCCGCGCGCGAGGCGCGTCACGCGAGGCGCACTTCGTAGTACTCCAGCGCCCACTCTTTCATGTAGCGCACTCGTTCTGGCGTGATGCGGTAGATGATGAGCGCCGGGTTGTCGATGTTGCCGAGATAGGCACGGAGCAGCGGATTCGCATCCCAGATTTCCTGGATCAATGCGCGATCCGCGAGCACCTCCGCGACGCCGGTGATGCGCACCTGGTCGTGCGCGTCGTCGGTGTAGCATAGCTCCACCCTGGGATTGGCGGCGATCTCGCGGGTCTTGCCGTACTGACGGAGGTTGGCGATGAAGACGGTGAACCCATCGGTGCGCACGGGCGAAACGGGACGCACTCGCGGCTGGTCGCCGTCCATCGTGGCGAGGACCGGGAACTTCGCCGCGCGCATGGTGGCGCGGGCTAGGTCGGGAAGTGCTGCGGGATCGATGGGGGCTGGCTGCGGAGCGGGCATGAGGTGTGGAGGAGACTATTACAACACGCCGGGCTTCTTTTTTCCCCAGAAGGAATGGCTGGCGTAGAGCAGGCCGCCGAGCGCGGCGATGCAGAGCATGACGGCGAGGATGCTCATGGAAATGGCGGCGCCGACCTCGGCCTTGCTGCCCATTCCGGAGAAGAGACGCACGGCAATCCAGTCGCGCACGCCAAGCCCGGCGACGGTGACGGGGATGACCGTGGAGAGGCTGGCGAGGCAGAAGAACACGGCGCTCTGCGCAAAGCTGATGTCCTGCCCGATGAAGTCGCAAATGGCGCTCACGCTCATCACGCCGCAAAATTGATTGAGCAAGCTGACGAGCGCGATGAGCACGAGCGCTCGGGTGCCGGGCCATGGACCTGCGGCTGCGGCGACGAGCTTTGCGACGGGGCGCGCAAGGAATCCGGGGAGCACTCGCGAGGCAACGCCGCTCACAAACGCCCTGCCGCGCGCCGTGAGCATGACGGTCACGCCAGCTAGCAGCACGACAAGTCCGCCAGCGAGCCAGCCCATGATGTGCGACCAGACTTCGCGCACGGTCTCGCCACCGAGGCCGATGATGCCGGCGGCGAGCGCGAAGAGCAGCATGGTGATGAGGCCGATGACACGATCCGCGAGGATGTAAGTGGCGGTGGATGCGTTGCGATGATTGCGGTCTTCGATGGCGAGATGCGCGCCTTTGATCACATCAGCAGAGACTGAGCCTGGGAGAAAGAGACCGAAGAAGGATGACACAAGCACGAGCCGCATCGCGCGCCAGATTCCGATGGCGCCGCTGGTGAGCAGATCCCAACGCCACGCGGCCAGCCCGAGGCTGAGCAATGACCAGAGCAAGGATGCGCCAAAGGCAACAGGATCGCCCGCGCGGATCAGCGCGAGCGCGTCACGCCATGCTAAATGCGTGGAGGCATACCAAAGGACCGCGAGGGAAACGGCCAGCTTGAGCGCGAGCTTGATGAACGCTGACTTGTTCATGCGAGGGCCGCGCAGATGCGCTCCGCAGCGTCACCGGCTCCGTAGAAATCGGGATGCTCCGATGGCTCGGTCACGCCGCGAATGATGGAGAGGATTTTTTCGGGGTCGGTTCCCGCGATGTGGTTCCAACCTGCGGTGACGGTTTCCGTCCATTCGGATTCCTCGCGCAGCGTGACGCATGGCACACGCATCCAGTAGGCTTCCTTTTGCAGGCCGCCGGAATCGGTGAGCACGAGGCGCGCGCCGGTGAGGATCTGCACCATTTCCAAATAACCAACCGGCTCGATGACGCGCAGATTCGGATGCGTGAGCACATCGCCGAGACCGAAGGAATCAATGCGCGCGCGGCATCGCGGATGCATGGGGAAGACGACGGGCAGCCCGGCCTGCGTGAGCGCGCGCAGCAGTCCGCGCAGAGTCGATTCGTCGTCGGTGTTGGATGCGCGGTGGATGGTGGCGAGGGCGAAGCCTTTGTGCGGGAGCTTCATGCTGGTGACGATGGAGTCCTTGCCTTGCGCGATCTTTGCAGCGCGCAAAAGCGTGTCGCACATGAGATCGCCGACGATGTCGACGCCGCGCGTGATGCCTTCGCGGGCGAGGTTGTCCGCGGAGACTTGGGACGGGCAGAGGAGCCAGCGCGAGACGTGATCGGTGACAACGCGGTTGATCTCCTCGGGCATGGTGCGGTTGAAGCTGCGCAGGCCGGCCTCGACGTGAGCGACGGGGATGTTGAGCTTCGACGCGGCGAGCGCGCCTGCGAGCGTGGAGTTGGTGTCGCCATACACGAGCAGCGCGTCTGGTTTCCGCTCGATGCAGAGGCGCTCGATGCCCGCGAGCATCGCGCCGGTCATCGCGCCGTGGGTGCCGGAGCCAGCGTTGAGATTCACATCGGGCGTGGGAATGCCCAGCTCGTCAAAGAAGACATCGGACATCGTCGCATCGTAGTGCTGCCCCGTGTGGACGAGAAACTCTTCATGCCCGCGTGCGCGGAGAGCGGAGCTGAGTGCGGCAGCCTTGATAAACTGAGGCCGCGCGCCGACGACGGAGAGGATTTTCATGCAGGAGAAAACTGCGCGGATGCGGACCGCGAAGGGTGATCTCTGTGCCAAGCAATCGCGTGATCGTCAACAGGGGATGCGAGTGAGGATGGATTGCGTAAAATTGTGCTGCTGAATCTGAGGCCAACATGGGCTGCGACCCTAAACGTATTGCTCCGGGCTGTGATCTATCCACCTGCGAATCACTCCACCGTTGCCTCCAGGATCGCGATTTGCATGATGTCTTGCAGTTCGAACTCATCGCGACCCTTGGGCCGCCAGAGTGCGAGTATCCGCGCGGTGCCGCTGAGAATGGTGATGGCCGAGGTCGAGTGTGCGCGGTAGAAGTCCATCAACGGCAGCTCCACGGCTGGCAACTGCGCTTCGTCGCGGGCGGGCGCGATCGTCTCGTTGCGCGGCATCGGCGGTGCTGTGTGAAATTCCATCGCGTAGTTCAGATCAACCGTCGCACCATCAGAGCTGACCGTTGGTTCGATCTCCATGCGCAGTCCCACGGGGATTGTCTCGCGCTCGATGACGGGACTGTCTTTGTCATCCAGCTTGGTGCCGGTGAAGCAGCTCGTCTTGGTCGCGTTCTCACCAGTCGCGCTACCACCGGAGCGCGCAGTGAGAAAGCTCGTGTCCAGCGCCGTGACCTCGCCCGTTTTCACCGCAGCGAGCAGGCGGTCCAGCACAGCGCGATGATCCGACCGCCCCGCCGCATCCGTGACGAGCTTGCGCAGCATCGCTCCGTTGCCCTGGAAGAAATGCGTCGTCGTTAGCACGCTCCCCAACTTCTCGCGCAGAACATCGCCGAACGCGTCGATGAGCAGCACGTTCGCGCGTGTGTTGGTGACGGTGAGCGTGGAGGTCACGGAATTGTAGCTCGCCGAAGCGCCCTTGGGAAAGGGAACGCCTTGCCATTTGAGTATTTGTTCCGCCGTTGATTTTCGTTTCTTCACCGCTACACCGGGATTCGGAGCAAAAGGATCAACGGGTGGAATTCCTTTCAAATCTGCCTCGGACGGGCCCAAGCTCAGAAAATCAGGCGGCACACGGAGGGACCGAGTGATCATCTGGCCCATAAACTCAGGCGCGGGCTGATCGTCAGGCTTGATGGAGATGGCTGATGGAGGTTCCGGCCTCGGCTCGTGCCGCAGCACATGGCAGGTGAGCAAGAGCAAGTGCATCGCCTTCTCTTTTTCAAGCGGCGGCCTGCCCGCTGGATTCCACGCGCCGATGATCCGCGTGCCTCCATCCTTCATCGTGACCGCTGTTTGCAGATGGGCGGAATGGAAGTCATCGCGCGGAATTTCGTAGCGCCGCTTCGAGGCTGGATCGACGAGGGATTCGCGCCGGCTCACCAATGGCGCTGCGTGATGCTTAACGGAGAGATCAAATGTGACGAACGAGCCATCATCCCGAACCGTAGCCCCAGTCTCTACGCTCAGGCCCGCTACCCGCCGATCCGTGCTGGCGCTCACATGCCGCGCGTCATCCCATGAAATCTTATCAACGAACTGCCTCAGCCACCCGCTTTCGCTGTGGCACATCTGTCCCGATTTTGTATTCAGATAAAACGCATCGACCTCCCTCGCCTCTCCCCTTGCGACGACCTCCATCAGTTTTGCCACAACCGCCGTGTGTCCCGTCTCATGCGCCGCGTCTTCGATCAACGTACGTCCGAGCGCGTTGGTAACCTCGACGACCTTTCCACAGAGGACGATGGACTTCGGGATTCGGGCCATCATTTCTTCTGTCCATCCTTCGAGCTGATCGAGAAATTCGGCGGTGCTCGTGACCATCAATTTGCCAGGCGCCACAAGCTTGAATGTGGTTCCTTGCGGCATCACGATTCCCGGTGAGCTGAGGGGCGCTGTGTCTTTGGCCAGCGCAGGAATGGAGAACCCGTCTGGAATCAAATCCATCGGGATACGGATCGTCCCGGTTTGAATCTTATCCGCGTTTTCAGGCAGCGTGGCGGCCATTGCTGCGGGAAGAATCACGCGGGGCTGCTTCTGTGGCATCAACTCGCTTGTGAGTACGACTGCACACATCCGGTCGCTTTCTTTGCCCTCAGTTGCGCCGCCGTTTTTCAAAACACCAAGCAGTCGCGACTCTCCTCGCTTCATCGACACTGAGGTTTTTATCGTGGCGTTTGGAAAACTCGTCACTTGTCTCTCCAGCGGCGAGCCAGTGACCGGCTCCGTCACTCGCTCCTGCCGGGTCGAGGGCTGGGCGGTTGTGTATTCGATCTCAACATTAGCATCAATCGTCTCGCGATCAGGGCCGATGGTTGGTTCGATCTCGACGGACAATCCCTGCAGATGCAGTTTCGAGACCACTGATGACCTGCCTTTCGCGTCCAGCTCCACATCGTCAACAAAAGCAAACTCCCTGGCCGAATGAATGGTGCAGCGGTTGCCCGATTGCGCTGACGCGAAGGAGGTGTCCACGACTTGCAAGTCTCTTGTCTGCGCGGATGCAGCCTGGAGAAAATCCTTCAATGCTTCACTTTTACGGACATCCGCCGCCAGACCGCTGATCGCCGCGCCGGGGCCTTCGATCACAGTCACGGTCAGCAGCGCGACCAATGGAAGCCTGGGTGCGAGACCCTCCATAAACACATCAAGTACGGCGAGGTTTTCCGCCGTGTTCCGCACGGTCAGCCGCCAGCGTTGACGATCCAGCACAGCGACCGCGCCCTCGGGAAACGGTATCCCATTCTCAATGAGTATCTCGCGGGGTGTCTTGGATCTGGTCAGTGTCGCAGCCTTGCCTGCCCTCTCCAAACTGACCGATTCAAAATCTGGTTCCATTTGATAAACCCGCGTCTGCATGGCCGCCGCTTTATCGACGGCACCCGCCGTCATCACAGATAGGATGACAACAGAGAAGACCAGGAATGATCCAAACCAGCGGCGCGACATGCACTGAGTTTACACAGAAGCAGAGTCGCATGTCGAGATCAGATTCGCAGTCACATCACTCGTTTGATTCTGTCGCGCATTTCTTGAGACGCGCCTGAAACCTGTTCGCTTTTCGCGCGCATTTGCCTACACTGCACCGCAACATGAGCGTCCCGCAGGAGAAGATGAAAAAAGTGCCGTCGATGACGGTGAAGGCCTTTTTCGAGAGCAATCATGAGGCATTGAGGCTGAAGTTGCTGGGCAGCGATGTGGGTTTCGGGCGCAGGATTCTGGAGCCGTCGGTGAACCGGCCGGGTCTGGCTCTCTCGGGTTTCTTCACCTACTTCGCCTACAAGCGGGTGCAGGTGATCGGGAACTCGGAGACATCGTATCTGTCGAAAGTGGACCCGGAGCTGGCGCGTGAGCGCTTCCGCGAGCTGTGCTCGTGGGACATTCCATGCATCGTGGTGGCGCGCGGCAGGCAGGTGCCGGAGGAGTTGATCAAAATCGCCAACGAGTGCGGAGTGTCGGTGCTGCAGACGAGCATGGTGACGATGCGTTTCATCAACGCTGCGACGATCAAGCTGGAGTGGCATTTCGCGCCGTCGCTGCTGGTGCATGGCTGCCTGGTGGATGTGCAGGGGATCGGGGTGCTGATCAAGGGCGAGAGCGGGACGGGCAAGAGCGAGAGCGTGATAGGCCTGCTGCGACGCGGGGCGAGCCTGGTGGCGGATGATTCGGTGCGGCTGCGGCTGATCGAGGAGCGAGAGGTGGTGGGCGCAGCACCTGATGTGGGCAAGTGCATGATCGAGATTCGCGGGCTGGGCATTCTGAATGTGGCGGCGCTCTTTGGCGTGGGCGCGGTGAGGCTGAGCAAGAGGCTGGATTTGATCGTGAAGCTGGTGACGGATGTGGATACGGGCGACATGGAGC
>JANPIW010000456.1:0-1912 GCA_031425215.1 Verrucomicrobiaceae bacterium | reverse complement strand
CTGTCGCCGAAGATGCCGAGCGGGCGCGCGCCCACGATCTCGGTGATGTCGCGCGGCTCGCTGGAGTAGTCCTCGAAGAATGGCGGGTGCTGAATGTAAGTGCTCTTTTCGTTCCAGCCGTACACGTCGCCCTTGCTGCCGGGGATTTCGTTCCACTTCGGATTCTGCGAGGCAAAGTCGGTGTAAAGCTTCCGGAACACGTCGGGAGAGAGCGCTCTCTTCATCGCGGTTTCGATCTCCTCCATCGTCGGCCAGATGTCGGCGAGATAGACCTGATGCTCGTTGTTGCCGCCGATGGGATCGGTGGAGAGATCAATATCGACGGTGCCCGCAATGGCGTAGGCGACGACGAGCGGCGGGGACATGAGGAAGTTCGCCTTGATGCTCTGATGCACGCGCGCCTCGAAGTTGCGATTCCCGGAGAGCACGCTGGCGGCGATGATGTCCTCTTTTTTAACCACATCCTCGATGCCCGCGTCGAGCGGGCCGCTGTTGCCGATGCAGGTGGTGCAGCCGTAGCCGACGGTTTGAAAACCGAGTGTGTCGAGTTCCTTCTGCAGACCGGTCTTCGTGAGATAATCCGTCACCACACGCGAGCCTGGCCCGAGACTGGTCTTCACGCTCGGACGCACCTTGAGTCCGCGCTCGTTGGCTTTCTTTGCGAGCAATCCGGCGGCGATCATCACGCTGGGGTTGCTTGTGTTCGTGCAGCTCGTGATCGCGGCGATGAGCACGCTGCCGTGCGAGATCGCATCTTTCTCGCCGCCTTTGCTGTCCACGCTCACTTCATAAAGCGGATAGGTCAGCTCATCGGTCGACTCCGTGACCACTCCTTTCTGCGCGCCGAAGGCGCTGGTGACATCAAGGGCGTCTGGCTTTTCATCAAGCGGCGGAGAAAGCACGGGCGCCTCGCCTTCGGATGCGACGGGCGTTTTGCCGTAGCCGTCGGGCGCAGGCTTGGTGAGCAGCTCGCTCCACTTCGATTTCAGCGCATCCACCTCGATGCGATCCTGCGGGCGCTTCGGTCCGGCCACACACGGTTTGATGCTGCCGAGATCCAGCTCGACGACTTGCGTGAAATCAATCGCGTCAGAATCCGGGATGCCCCACATGCCTTGCGCTTTGTAGTAGTTCTCCACCGTCTTGCAAAGCTCCTCCGTGCGGCCCGTGCCGCGCAGGTAGGCGATGGTTTGCTCGTCGATGCCGAAGAAGCCCATCGTCGCGCCGTACTCCGGCGCCATGTTCGCGATCGTCGCGCGGTCCGGCACGTTCAACGCGCGCGCGCCAGGGCCGAAGAACTCGACGAACTTGCCCACGACCTTCGTTTTGCGCAGCAGCTCCGTCACGCGCAGCACCAGATCGGTCGCCGTCACACCGGGCTGCAATTCGCCCGTGACATTCACGCCCACCACCTCGGGCACAAGGAACGTCACCGGCTGGCCCAGCATACCGGCCTCCGCCTCAATGCCGCCCACGCCCCAGCCCACCACGCCGAGGCCGTTGATCATCGTCGTGTGCGAGTCCGTGCCGACGAGAGAGTCGGGATAAAACACACCGCCTTTTTCCAAAACGCACTTCGCCAGGAATTCCAAATTCACCTGATGCACGATGCCGATGCCGGGCGGCACGACCTTGAAGGTCTCAAACGCCTGCTCGCCCCATTTCAGAAACTCGTAACGCTCGCGGTTTCGCTGAAACTCGAGCGCGAGGTTTTGATTCAGCGCGTCCTGCGTACCAGCGAAATCCACCTGCACGCTGTGATCCACCACGAGATCGACAGGCACCAGAGGCTCGATCATCTTCGGATTCCCGCCCAGCTCCTTCACCTTCGAGCGCATCGCCGCCAGATCGACCAGCAGCGGCACGCCCGTGAAGTCCTGCAACACGATGCGCGCCACCGTGAACGGAATCT
>JANPIW010000455.1:0-3195 GCA_031425215.1 Verrucomicrobiaceae bacterium | reverse complement strand
GCACGCGAAGGCGCTGGGCGCGGGCACGCGGATGGGCAAGCACACGCAGAGCCTCTTCGAGCACAGCGTGAAGGGCGACTGGAAAAACCTGCGCGTGGAATTGAGCCGCACCCAGGCGGACGTGGAGGCGGAGATGGTGCAGCTCCGCGATGTGGACATCGCGCATCTCGTGAGCCTCGGCGGATGGCTGCGCGCTTTTCAAATCTCAACGCAAGCGGTGAGCGAGTCGTATCAACCGGAGAAAACCCGCCAGCTCGCGCGCCGCGACATCGTGGAGTACTACACGATGAGCCTGGAATCCCTGCATCCCGCTGTGCAGGGCACGCCGCACATCAAGAAGCTGCTCGAAGGTCTGGGTGAGCTGATGCCGCTCGTCGATGTGCCCGAGGGAAAGCTGCTCTCGCTCGATGAAACCAAGGAGCTGGCTCACGTCGCGGCCAAACTCGCGCGCGTGATCACCGGGCCGAAGGGCAAGTAGTCCGCATTCAGTGAAGCGCGCAGCATTTCGACAACATTCTCATGGCCAAACTTTCCCCCGAACAGAAAACGCAGATCGAACAATGGGCCGCTGATGGAGCGAGCCTCAATGACATCCAGCAACGGATGAAGGCGGACATGGGTCTGTCGGTGACTTATCTCGACGCGCGCATGATGCTCGTGGAGCTGGGCATCAAGCTGGTGGAGAAACCCAAGGAGGTGCCAAAGGAAGCCCCGCCAGCCGCTGCGGCGCCCGAGCAGTTTGCCGCAGAGCGCGATGTGGGCGCTGATTTTCCTGCCGCAGGAGCGGGCAGGGTGAGCGTGACGGTGGACGAACTCGCCATCGAGGGTGCGATGGTGAGCGGGCGGGCGACGTTCAGTGATGGCAAAACGGCGGCGTGGTTTGTGGATCAATCAGGTCGTCTCGGACTGAAAGCCGCCGAGCCGGGTTACCAACCGCCGCCTGCGGACATTCCCATTTTCCAGACGGAGCTGGACCGCGTGCTCATCGAGCAGGGGTTCTGATCAGATGCTCGTGCGGAGCGTCAGCGCGCGGCTGCGGGTCACGCGCGAGGTCTTTTGGGAAGGAGACGAAATAGTCGGGGACTGCTCCGAGGCCGGGCCGGTGGTGGCGAGGCGGCCATAGGACGTCGTGGTCATGTCCGGCTCGTCGCGCAGCACGAGGGTGTCGCCTTTGAAGGTGAGGAAGCGCATGGCGCGGAGAATTTCGACATCGGTGAGGCTGAGCATCTGGATGTTTGCCTGTGCTTTGTCTGAGCGCTCGAAGTCCACTCGCCCGGTGAGGCGCTCGATGGTGAGCTTGAGATTGCCGGGGACCACCATGCGCTCGCCCGCCGCATCCACATAGGAGGCCGTGAGCACGAGCTGGCGCGCATTGGCCGCGTCATGTGACTGGACGATCTCGCGCAAAGCCCGGGGGGCGCGGTTGAAATTCGCCGGGATGTTGCCGCTCACCATATATTCGTGGAGCTGACTGATACCGATCAGGCCGAGAACGAGGGAGACAGTGATGGACCAAAAGTTAAACACGGGAAGGGACGCCTTTTTCGCGACTTGTTATATAATTACCATAAACGCGGCGGGAGGGCAACCCATAAAGTGATTTCTCCACAACTTTGTTCTCTTTCCAGTTGGAATTCAGTGATACCCCTCGGCCTGAACCCACAACCTCCCGGATGTCCGACGCAGCCAGCGACCTCCTGGCAGATTGATCCGCGCCGGGCCGCCGGGCTGGAGCATCGCCATCGCCGCCTCGATCACCGCGTGGTGGATGCCGGGGCAGTGGTGAACTTCCCAAAGGAAGTGCCGCAAGATGCGCGACTGGATCGCAGCGTGCGCGCGGCGAAACTCGTCCGTCACACGCAGCGCGCGGTCAGGCGTGAAAAGGTCCAGCACCTTTGCGGAATCATGCGCGATCACTTCCATCGCCGCGTGATCGCGAGCCGCCGTCTCCGCCACGCGCAGCACGATCGGGCACACATCGCGGCCAAAGACATCGCAGAGCAGCGGCAGCACCTCATGGCGGATGCGGTTGCGCCGATGCTCTGCGCTTTCATTGCTAGCGTCCTCATGAAACGCAATCCGCTGCTCATTCACAAACTTCGTGATCTCACCGCGCCGCGCATCGAGCAGCGGGCGCAGCTTGATGAGCTTTCCGTCATCGCTTTCCGCGCTCTGCAGCATCCCCGCGAGACCCGCGAGGCCGCCGCCGCGAAATAAATTTCCCAGCACGGTCTCCGCCTGATCGTCCGCGTGATGCGCGAGAAAAACAAACCGCGTCCGATGCCGCCGCGCCATGCGCGAAAAGAAATCATCGCGCGCTCTCCGGCCGGCCAGCTCAACCGAGATGCCGTCGCGCTTGCTCGCCGCCGCCACATCCACCTTCTCCGTCTCGCAGCGCAGCCCCAGTTTCTTCGCCGTCCGCAAAACCAGCGCCGCATCCGCCGTCGAGGCACGTCCTCGCAGCGCGTGATTCAAATGACAAACCACCAGCTTGTTCCACCCGCGCGTCGCGAGCAGATGCAGCAGCGCCATCGAGTCACGCCCGCCCGACACGGCGATCAGCGCGCATCTCGAAGGGATCAGGGCAGGGTGCTCGTGCTGTAATTGCGCGAGCGACACAGACAGCAGCTCATCCACCAATCCGCTCCGTCCCAAAGTGCCCCCTGAGCGCCTCGGGGATTCGGATGCTGCCATCGGCTTGCTGGTACGTTTCGACGAGCGCGACGAAGAGCCGTGCGAGCGCGGTGCCCGATCCGTTGAGCGTGTGGCAGTGGCGGTTTTTCCCATTCTCGTCTTTGAAGCGCAGGTTCATGCGCCGCGCCTGATAGTCGCCGAAGTTGCTGCAACTGGAAACCTCCAAGTAACTGTCCTGCCCCGGCGCCCACACCTCGATGTCGTACGTCTTCGCGCTGCCGAAACCCAAGTCGCCTGTGCAAAGCTCGATCACGCGGTAGTGCAGCCCCAGCAGTTGCAGCACCTTCTCCGCATCCGCCGTCAGTAGTTCCAGCTCCGCCATCGACGACTCGGGCGTGGTAATTTTCACCAACTCCACTTTGTCGAATTGATGCATTCGTATCAAACCGCGCGTGCCCAGCCCCGCCGCGCCCGCCTCGCTGCGAAAGCACGGCGTGTAGGCCGCATACTTGATGGGCAGCTTGTCCAATGCGACGATCTCCTCGCGGTGCAGATTCGTCA
>JANPIW010000454.1:0-8705 GCA_031425215.1 Verrucomicrobiaceae bacterium | reverse complement strand
GCGGCTGCACGCTCAGCTCGCAGCTCACAGGCTTGTCGCCGAGTACACCAGGGTGCGTCACAGGCGTGCCCTGCTCGGGAAGGTTCTTGGTGTCAGTGCCGCCGCCAAAGTTGGCGTCCTTTCCCTCATCGGCAAAGACGCGCACCTCACCCGGCGCGCCGACGGGGATGACGCAGCCGAAGCCTTTGTTTTTTCCATCGAAAATACCGAAGCGAAAAGCGTTGCCGGTCGTCATGATCTTGCCCGTCGGATGCACGGTGAGCTTGAGCCGCACGCCCATGTCGGGCTTGAGCGTGAGGCGTGTGTCCTGCGGAAGCGCTGCGAACACGGAGGCGAATTTGGTGGTGACGGTGAACGTGCCCACCTTGCCGCCGTCCGACCATGTGGATGGCGCGTCTTTGATCTCGTGCTTGCCTCCGCGCGCTGCGAAGGCCGTTGTCTTGCCGCGCTTCACCGGTTCATCAAACTGACGCGCGAGGATGGGACCGGTGCCGATGAAAGTCTTGGGTTTCGCGGGCGCTTTTGCGACGGGCTTTGCCACAGCAGGCGCGGGTGCGGGCGTCGCTGTGGCTGCCGCGGTTTCTGCGGCAGCTTCTTTTTTCCGCGCCTCCTCCTCCGCTTTTTTCTTCTCCTCCAGCTCCTTGATCACCGCGTCCTTTCCACCGACGTGGAAAGTGTAGTTGCCCATCATTTCCTTCCACCACTCGGCGCGGAAGAAGGGAATCATGTCTCGAATCACCCACAGCACGATGCACGTCATGCTCAGCGCGATGAGCGGACCGATGAAGCGCTTGTAATTCACCTTCGGCTTTGCGGATGGGGGCGCGACGTCATCCTTTTTCAATGGCCCCGTTTGCTTGCCTGTGAGCGGGCCTGATGGATTTCGCGGTGGTGGCAGTGTGGGTGCCTTGGGTGCTTTGGAAAATTGTGAAGTCGTCGAGCCAGCGGGCGCGGTCGTCGCGGCGGGTGCTGCTTGTGCGATGGGAGCGGTCTGCGCCGGCATCATCTGGACGGGCGGCTGCCACATCATCGGTTGAGGCTGCTGCCACATCGGCATTTGCTGCGGCATCAGCGCGGGATCGACCTGATAAGGTTGCGGCCATTGCATTGGCTGCATGTTCGGATCGTAGCCCATCGGCATCGGCCAAGCCGGAGGCGCCATGCCAGGATGATAATACATCGGGCCGCTCATCGGCCCCGGCATCGGCGCGTATTGCTGCGGTTGTGGTGGTGGAGCGAGCGCGGCATGCAATCCAGCGAGCGCATCAGCAGCACTCGCGGGACGCGCGGCGGCTTCGGCTGCGATAAGCGTGCCGACCCACATAATGAGCTGCGGTGGCAAATCGGGCCGCGCGGCGGCGAGTGACCGACTCACATCGTCCGTGGTGCCACCAGTGAGCATGGCGTGAAACATTTTCCCCAGCGTGTGCAAATCCTCCGCCTCGCCGCCATCAAACTCCGCGCCATGCAAATGCGACATCATGCGCGACAGACCGAAGCCGAGCACTTTGATTTTTACCGTGCCATCCGAGGTGGTGTTGAGAAAAACATATCCCGGCTCCAGCGTGCCATGCGCCACGCCTCCATGCGCAGCGGCACTGACGGCCTCGAGACAGGATGCGGCCACGATGGTGAAAAGCGCGAGATCCGCAGGCCCCTTGAGCATGATCTCGTCGAGCGACTCGCCCTCCGCCGGCTCGAGCAGCGCGACGACGCCATCGGGATCAGCATCCACATCAAAAAGCGTGACGATGGCCGGATGCTTCAGAGCGCGGATCGGCGCCTTCTCCTGCATAAGCAAATCGGCAGACGGCGGCGCTCCGTCCTCATATTCAAAGAGCCGCCACATCCAGATTTCCTTGCCCAGCAATTTGTCACGCGCGCCGTAGAAGACGATTCCGGATCGCTTGATGATGCGGCTATGGATGTCGAAGCGCTGGTACATGCGGACGTGTCGGCCCGCATGACAGCAGCTTTGCGCACTTTTGGCGAGCAGAGATTTCCGGGATGTTTACTCCCACTCGATGCTCGCTGGTGGCTTCGTGCTGATGTCGTAGAGCACGCGGTTCACGCCTTTGACGCTATTGAGGATTCGGTTCGACGTGGCGCGCAGCACTTCATACGGCAGCTCGACCCAGTCGGCAGTCATCGCGTCCTCGCTGATGACGGCGCGGAGGGAGATGGCCTGCTCGTAGCTGCGCTCGTCGCCTTTGACGCCGACGGTTTTCACGGGGAGCAACGCCGCGTAGGCCTGCCAGGTGCGCTCGTACCAGCCGGTGCGTTTCAGTTCGCCGATGAAGATGGCATCCGCCTGCTGCGTGATGGCGATGCGCTCAGGTGTGATCTCGCCGGGAATGCGCACGGCGAGGCCGGGGCCGGGGAATGGATGGCGCCAGAGCGCGTGATGCGGGATGCCGAGAGTGGCGCCGAGCGCACGGACTTCGTCTTTGAAAAGCTCGGCGAGTGGTTCGAGCACCTTGCCCTGCTCCTTGAGTTCGAGGATGCGATCCACGCGGTTGTGATGCGTCTTGATCTTCGATGCGATGGAGCCGCTGGTGGCGCTCTCGATCACGTCGGGATAGAGCGTGCCCTGCGCGAGCAGCTCGACGTTCTCCGCTGCGGCCCAGAACACATCGATGAAGAGGTTGCCGATGATGCGGCGCTTTTGCTCGGGATCGGTCACGCCTTTGAGCGCGCCGAGGAATTGCGCGCTGGCGTCGATCATCTCAATGGGCACGCCGACCTGCTCAAACTGCGTCTTCACCTCGGAGCTCTCATTGAGGCGCATGAGGCCGGTGTCGATGAAAAGCGCGCGCAGCTTCACGCCCGCGCGCTGGAGCAAAACAGCGAGCACGGTGCTGTCCACGCCGCCGGACACGCCGCAGATGACCTCACGTCCGCCGACCTCGGCCTTGATGCTGGCGAGCATCTGGTCTTTGAAGGCGATGATGTCGAACTTCGCGAGCCGCGCACCGGTTTGCGTGAGGAAGTTCTTCAGGATCGCCGTGCCCTCGTGCGAGTGCGTGACCTCGGGATGAAACTGGATGCCAAAGCAGCGGTCGCTCCATTGCAGCGCGACGGGGACGGCATCCTCATTGGTGGCGATGACCTTGGTCTGCGCTGACAGGTCGCGGCAGGTGTCGCTGTGGCTCATCCACACCTGCGACTCGTGCGAGATGCCTTTGAAGAGCGCGCAGTCGGTGCTGACGATGAGCTTGGCCGGGCCATACTCGCGCGTGACACCGGGCTTCACGGTGCCGCCATGTTTGATGTTGAGGAGCTGCATCCCATAGCACACGCCGAGCACGGGGACGCCGAATGACATGAGCTTCGCGAAATCCACATCAGGCGCGTCAGCCTCTGATGTGCTGCGCGGGCCGCCGGAGAGAATGATCGCGCCTGGGTTCTGCAGCTCGCTGAGTTTTGCGGGCGGATAAAGATGCGACGCGAAGCCAAGCTCGCGCACACGGCGGACGATGAGCTGGCTGTATTGGGAGCCGTAATCGAGCACGGCGACTTCGTTCGGGGTCATCGGGAGAAATGCGGTGGATTTAGGATGGCTCGTAGTTCACCGGTTCCTCGGTGATGACGACGTCGTGCGGGTGGCTTTCTTTGAGGCCGCCGGCGGTGATGCGGACGAAGCGGGCTTTCTCGCGCAGCTCGGTGAGATTCGCCGCGCCGACGTAACCCATTCCGGAGCGCAAGCCGCCGATGAGCTGGAAGACGACGTCGGCGAGCGGGCCTTTGAATGGGACGCGCGCCTCGACGCCTTCGGGAACGAGTTTGCCGGAGCTGTTCTGGCCGTAGCGGTCGCCCGCGCCTTTGCGCATGGCTTTGAGGCTGCCCATGCCGCGGTACTCTTTGAAGGTGCGGCCTTGCCAGCGGACCATGTTGCCGGGGCTTTCGGCGGTGCCGGCGAGGAGGGACCCGAGCATGACAAAGTCCGCGCCTGCTGCCAGAGCCTTGACGATGTCGCCAGAGTAACGGATGCCGCCGTCGGCGATGACGGCGACGCCTGCGTCGCGGCAGACGGAGGCGGCTTCCCGGATGGCGCTGAGCTGTGGCATGCCCACGCCGGAGATGATGCGCGTGGTGCAGATGGAGCCGGGACCGACGCCGACCTTCAGCGCGGATGCGCCGGCTTTGACGAGATCGCGCGCGCCGTCGGCGGTGACGATGTTGCCGGCGACGATGGGGATGCGGTCGCCGAGTTTGGCGCGGAGTCTTTCGATGACGGAGACGACACGGGTGGTGTGGCCGGTGGCGGCGTCGATGAAGATGGCATCGGCGCCCGCAGCCTGCATGGCGACGGCGCGCTCGACGCAGTCGTCACCCACGCCAACGGCGGCACCGACGCGGAGCTGGCCGTTTTGGTCCTTGCAGGCGGAGAGAAACATCTGGCGCTTTTCGATGTCCTGCTTGGTGATGAGGCCGGCGAGTTTGCCGGAGGAATCGACGAGCGGAAGCTTCTCGATGCGGCGCTCATAGAGGAGCTGACGCGCCTCGTCGAGTGTGGTGGCCGGCGTGCCCGTGCCGAGGCGCGCGCGCGGGGTCATGATCTCGCTGACGAGTTTTGCATCGTTTTCGACGTGCCACATGTCGCGGCTGGTGACCATGCCGAGCAGATTGTTCTGCGCGTCCACGACGGGAAAGCCGCTGACGCCTTTCTCGGCCATGAAGCGTTTCAATTCTCCGACGGCCATGTCGGCTCGGACGGTCAGCGGGTCGAGGATGATGGTGTTCTCGGAGCGCTTCACCTTCGCGACGTGGTCGGCCTGGAGGTCGATGCGCATGTTGCGGTGGATGACGCCGAGGCCGCCCTCGCGTGCGAGCGCGATGGCCAGCTCGGCCTCCGTCACCGTGTCCATCGCCGAAGACAGAATCGGGATGTGGATGGGAAGGGAGGAGGTGAGTTTTGTGCTCACATCGACCTCTCCGGGGAGCACACGGCTGAGTCCGGGAAGGACCAGCACGTCGTCAAAGCTAAGAGCCAGTTCAGGTATATCGCCCATGTGCCATTAGAGCGCGACGACCCGCGCTGTCACGCGGAAAGTTTGCGCCGGGCCAATGAGAAGCCGTGGCCGAAGCAAACGCGCTCACTCAGGACGATAAGTCACGCAGCGCGAGGTATAGGGGTCGATTTGCACCGCGAAGAAGTTCTTCGGTATGTCGGTGCTGGAACCCCGGATGTCGTTCTGTTCGACGACGGTAAAGTAGGCCTCATTGGGCACGAGGCCGATGTCACAGGTGCCATCGGGCCGGAAGCGGATGCTCTTGTAAGTGGCAGTGGCGCTGGGAATGCGCTCTTCGCTGTCGTTTTCGGACTTGCGGTCGCTGTCCTCCAGAATCGGGCAGAGTTCCTTCGTGGCGCCAATGACGATTCCGTCGCGCATGAAACTCATGTCGCTGAGAATTTCGGGCGAGCCTCCTGCCGCGGTGGCTGGTTTGACGATCAGCATGGAGCGATAGTGTGGTTCGGAACCAGGGTCATCCGCCTCGGAGAAATTGTAGAAGCGCAATTCAACCTCGTGGTTACGAGACACGGCCATCTGCTGGGCGAGCGAAATGCGCGCGATCAATTCCATGCCAGCACCGGAGAGACGATTCGCCTTCATCGCGGAGAAAAGTGTCGGAGCAGTGGCCGACACGATGAGTGCGATGACGGCGATCACGGCAAGCATTTCGACAAGCGAGAAAGCTGCACGGGAACGGAAGCGACCTCCCGCCATTAGATGAGTCCGGGCGGGGAGAGAGCGAACGGGCTTGAGTGTATGCGTTGACATGGGCGTGCGGTTCAGTTGACCCACCTAGCCGCGGGAATGGTAACAGCGGCCTCAAAGATGCGGTAGTTGTATTTCACGGGGGATGATCCTTTGCCATTGAGGAATTCCTTCACCATGTCCAGATCCTTGTTGTAGTCAGTGGCACTGGTGAAGCTGGCGTTTGCAGATTTCAGAACATCCACAGTCTCCCCGGAACTTCCCAGCGTTTCCACGAGCTTGTCCATCGAAGCGTCATCGACGGCCACCATCGTCACCATCACCACCGGAGGCAGAAGGTGCTTGGTGCCTTCTGGATTGTTAGTGGTGACATTCTTGACGAGGGTAGAATCATATTCATAGTTGGGCGCGATGGACTTAGGGTCCACCTTGGAACCTCCAGATGTGACATCCTCTTCGCCTGCGCTGAGCCTGGGTGATATGATGAGGGCGACGATATTCTCCGACACGGGACGGAGAAAAGACTCGGGCGGGGCATCGGTGGTGCCGGAACCTCCTGACGTGCCGCTGGATTCAGGCTTCTTGATTTCAATCCAGGATGTATCCTTGGTTTCGGTATCTTTGACCTTGGCGCCATCCTTGTAAGCAGTGTTCATCTCCGCAGGCGGCTGATACTCGATGAATCGGATTCGGTTGCGAGGCTTTAAGCGGTCTGCCAAGCCCTTCGGCTGGTAGCTGGCGTCGGAACCAAAGAGAAGAAAGTACCCACGAACACACAGGAGGTTTTTGAGGTTTTCGTATTTAGCTGTTTGCGTCACACCCAGTGGCGCTTGAAAGAAAATGGCGTGCCCGCCCGCAACCGTTCCTTCCCCGCCCGTACTGTCAACCAGAGTGGCGGCAGGTCCGCACTTGAACCCGAGGTCGGAATAGCGGCGGTAGGAATCAGGTGACTCGGTTGGCTCGTTTTCTTTTGGAGCATTGCTTTGCGTGCTCAGGTAGTAATAGTCGCGGTAGGTGTTCAGCGTCGCCTGTTTTAGATTTCGCGTGATAGTGTCAAAGGCGATCCTCGCCTCCCGGAACTGGGAAAGCCTTGCGGCGGCGGCAGACCAACTGCGCTGGGTGGTGCCGATGATTTGGGCGATCAGGAGCAGCATGATCGAGAGCACAACCATGGAGACCATGACTTCAATGAGCGTGAAGGCCCCCAATCCACCCAAAGCTGCGGGACGGAGTGGTTGCGGATGCGCCGGGGATTTTCTGGCCGACTGGAAGTTACTATTCATGAGGTTGAAGGATTTGCAGGTTTTGACACCGCAGGCAGATTAGAAGAGTCCAGGGAAGGTTTGCCGAAACATGTTTTTCATTTCATGTTGGCCAGCAGGCTAGTCTGGGTGGAAAACGACGCGCCCTCACGATCAAAGTCAAAATCCTTGTTGCCAGTGGAGGCGATGTCGATGTGAACGCGTTTTAGATTAGTGGACCCGTCGTTCGATCCCGGAACCGAGGTCACAGCAGGGATGTTGATCCTTGCGACATAGGCAAGCAGACTGGACTCCGTGTCGGTTCCGTCTTTGAGCCTGACACCTTGATCATCGAAATACATGATCGACTCGTCCTTTGCTGCGAGATCAGCCCAGTCGGACTGCGAAAGCTCAGCAAGGATGTTGGTGGTCACGCGCGCCTCACCTGAAGCAACACCTGCTTTACGCGACATTTCCATGCCTTGCGGGAGCAAGCCAAGGAGCACGGTCACGGCCAATCCCATGACCGCCAGGGCCAGCACCGTCTCAACGAGGGAGAAGGCCCTGACAGAGAGGGGCGCACTCGGAAACTTAGAGTGAGAGAGGGTAATCATAAACGAGATCAAGGGGCGAACTGTTTTGCTTCCAGCACGCGGTAGCGGTAGAAGGCATCAAGAGGTTGCTTGCTGAAAGGATCCACCGCATAATTTGGAAGGTCGCTGCTCAAGTCCAAGTAACGCTCAATCAAGGCCGACCCGCGGTACTCGGCGATGACAGTGTCAGTGCTGGAACCGCTGACGGAGACGGTGCTGACCTGACCTGGATCGAGTGACCTGGCCTTCTTCAGAGCCTGAGCGCGGAAGTAAACGCGGTAGGTGTTCGAACGAGTCGTTAGCTTTTGGTAGAGGTTCGCGTAAGGGCGCTCACGGGAATTGTCTCCCGTAAGTGCGTGATCGCTCCAAAACTTCGCCATGTTGGATTTGGCCACGCTAGGAATGGTGTCCTCGTTCATTCCAACAGGATTGAATGGCGCCTCTGCTATCGACTGTGGAACCAGATGGACTTCGCATATCTGGCTGGCAGTGCGGAAGATGCCCGCCTCTCCATCCATTTTGTTCTTCATGAGGGCGGTAGTGACTTTAAGGTCGATGTATCGCTGCCAGTATTTTCTGTCGCCTCCATTTTTGTCATCGTTGAAAAAGATAGGCGGCCACTGGCTCTCGTCTTTGATCTGCTTGTAGGACTTGGTCTGGTTGCCGCCAGTGCGTTGTTTCACGTCACGAATCTTCACATCAGTGCGGGGCACACATGTGATCAACTCACCTTTCATCGCCGCGTACATGGCGGTGGCACGGGTGATGTAGGTGAAGGGAACGATCTGGAAGTTCATGTTGATCTTGCCAGCTGTCGCATAGCTGTCGCTGATCGCATAAGGCTCAACTATGGGCATCCAGAAAAGATCCATGATGTAATGGTCGGCTGGATCAGCACCTCCATCTGAACCTGGAGCACCGGGATGCCTGTTGGCAGCGGTGGACCCCACGTTCGGGCGGAAGAGTAAGGTCCGCCAAGGCTCGCCATGCACGGTGCCATCCCTCAGCTTGGATTGGCCGCCCCAGATGCCGGTGGAAAGAGAGCCAAACATTCCTGGTGATGAAATCATGCGGTTAGGGGTGAAATAAGCCTCGGTCACAGGAATCTGCATGTATTGGTTCCGAAAGTAAGCGTTGCGCATGAAGCGCTG
>JANPIW010000453.1:0-2012 GCA_031425215.1 Verrucomicrobiaceae bacterium | reverse complement strand
AAAGTTTGGGCCGCTCTCCAGATCATCGGCCAGCTCCATCACATAGTAATAGAAGCCCTCCTTGTCGCTGCGCCCCACCTGCAAAACCGGCACCAGTCCTTCGTGCCTGCGCGACACCGGCTCGTACTTTTTGATCGCCTCGAACTCACGCTCGAACGACTCCGGGTGATCGTAATCCTCGCGCCACACCACCTTCACCGCGCGCAGCGCGCCAGTGACACTGCGCGCCATCCACACCTCGCCATACGCGCCGCGACCGATCATGCGGATCGTGTCGTGATCGCGGATGTCGGGTGCTTTGCGCTGGGAATTGGAATCGCTGATCTTCAAAGGAACTGCGGCTTGAAAGGTGCCAGCGCCGGGCACGGATGCAAGCGCGCCTCACGAAAGCTCTTTCACCGCCAAGTCCGTGCATTCCCCCAGCACCGCCAGCCCCTCCTCCAGCGCGTCACGTGGAATGGTGAGCGGTGGGGAGATTTTCACCGTCTGGCCCCAGGCGCCGACGGGCGCGAAAAGCAGAAGTCCGCGCTGGTAGCACAGCTCGATTATCCGGTGCGCGAGATGGTGATCGGGTTTCTTTTCGCCACGCTTCACGGTTTGCATCCCGGCCACGAGACCGGATGCGGTGACGTTGCCGATCACCTCGGGATGGCGTTTTTGAATCGCCTTCAATCCCGCAAGCAACACAGGCTCGAGCGCCGCCGCATTCTCGGTCAGCTTCTCGCGCAGGATTTTGTTGATGCTCGCCATCGCCGCAGCGCAGCACACGGGATTTCCCGTGTGCGTGCTCGTCATCGAGCCGGGCGGATATGCGTCCATGATTTCCTCGCGCCCCAGTACAGCGGAGAGCGGCAGGCTGCTGCTGATGCCCTTGCCGCAGCAGATGATGTCGGGCGTGACGCCGTAGTGCTCGAAGGCCCAGAATTTTCCGGTGCGCCCAAAGCCAGCCTGCACCTCGTCGAAGATCAGCACGACATCGTGCTCCTTGCACCACGCGGCGAGCTTCGCGACGTACTCGCGCGGGGCAAAATCGGGGCCGACGCCTTGATACGTCTCCATGATCACACCCGCGATGTTTTCCGGCTTCATGCCGCGATCCGCGATGGCTTTGAGAAAACAATCGAAGCTCACATCCGGCTGCCAGTATCCGTCGGGGAACGGCGCGTTGATGATCGCAGGGTCTTCATTGACGATCCATGCCTTCTGCCCCGCCATCCCGCCCGCCTGCTGCGAGGCGAGCGTGCGTCCGTGAAACCCGCGCTCATAGCCGACGATGCCGATCTTCCCCTTCCCTCCCACCTTGATCCCGTGTGTGCGCGCCAGCTTGATCGCGCACTCGGTCGCCTCGGAGCCGGTGGAAAGGAGAAAAACTTTGTCGAGTCCGTCAGGCGCGAGCGAGGCAAGAAGCTCGACCAGCGCGGCGCGTTCCTCGCTCGGGAAGACGTAATTATGAATCAGCCCGCTCTGTACCTGGGCGATGATCGCGTCGCGGATTTCCTTTGGGCCGTGGCCCGCGTTGGTGACTAGCACGCCGCTGCTCCAGTCCAGCCACATGTTGCCGTGCTTGTCATAAACCTGGATGTCCTCCGCGCGATCCCACACAATGGGTGGCATGCCGCGCATGGAGATCGGCTCGATCTTGCGCAGCGTCTCCAGGGTCGCGATCGAGTCGGGATGCGGGAGCTGCGTGGTGATATGGCGGTACTTGGTTTGAACCGGCGCGACGGTCTGCGGTGTGATGCTGAATTCTTTGCCCATGATGTTGCGTGTTTAAAGTGTGCGCACGGTTTAACCGCGCCGTGGCACACCCGCTACACGCCTTGTCGCACGAAACGGTATTTTCGTGCGCTACTGCGCCTTCTTCGGCGCATTGAGCACATCATCCTTCGTCGTCGCCACCACGGCGATGACTTGATCAATCAGTTCCTGGCTGATCTTCAGATCCTTCAACGTGGCCACGAGATTCTCTGCGATGGCGTTGAAGTGCGCTTCCGTGAGCTTCAGGTCCGAGT
>JANPIW010000452.1:0-13957 GCA_031425215.1 Verrucomicrobiaceae bacterium | reverse complement strand
GTTGCACAACATTCAGCGGAAAATTCCAACTTTTGTTTTGTTCACTTTCTTTTTTTAGTACATCCACCAAAACAAAGCTGCTGATGCTCCCAGCACACTCACTGTTATCAACGCCTTTTGCCACAAAGGTACCGGCGTGGGTCTGAGATGTTTGTCGAACCCATGCTCGCGGAGCCATGTCTCCTGGTCCATCACATCCCACGGGCGGGGCCTGCCGTGAAAGCAGCAGATCCGCGTTCCCTCGGGCGGCGCGGGGAGTTTGCCCCGGATGTCACGCTTGTAGGAGACGATGCCGTCCATGTGGTCTTGAAGGTAGCGCAGCTTGCCAGGGACCTTGCCGGACTTCACCAGCCAGCGGGTCAATTCCTGATTGCCGCGGTGGCTGGACATGAACTCCGGTGTCAGATCGGACAGCTTGCTCCAGTCTCCGTTCCAGATCGTAACGCCGGAGGCCCACTTTTTCGGGCGGAAGAAATCACGGATGCCCCACAGCTCGTCCGCAGGGCAACGCTCGGCCAGGGCGAGGATGGGGCGGACGTCCCCCACGAGCACCGTGTCAAGGCCGGTGAGCACATGGGGGCCTGAGGATCGGAATGTCTCCATGATCGCCCACCATCCGGGCCAGTCTGTTTGCAGCGGGACATGCCAGTCCTCCGAAGGACGGTCCGTGTAGCACTTGAAATCCCAGTGTGGCGGTGCCCAGCGCCTGAATTGCTGCCGCACGACTTCAGCCTGCCGAAGATTGAACTGAGCAGAGTGACGGCAAACAACCAACCACGACGGTCTCACATTCCCACGGCTTTCGGGAGCTGTTAGCAGCACCTGTTTCATTGTAGCTGCGTCCGCAAGGGCGTAGTTTCCGGCGCTTCTTTCTCCGACAGCAAAGCCAGGTTCCCCTCCTCCTTCCACCCCTCCCACACCGCCGCCTCCGAAGCTTCCTCACCTTTGAGCTTCTCCCGCATCAGCAGAGCTTCGGGTGAAGCAGTCTCAATCTTGCAAGTTTCGTGCCCTTCGTGCTTTTCGTGGGCCGCTCCTTCCTCCGCCTTGCTCCCTGCTCCTGGCTCCGTGCTCCTTGCTTCCGCCGTCCCCTCGCTCGCCATCGCCTCCTTCTCTCTGCTCTCCTCCATCTTTTGCCCTTCCTTCCCTGCCCTGGCCTTCTCATCCGCCACCCGCGAGTACATCCCCTCCGTCCGCTCCTGCGTCACATCACCCATCTGCGCGCCGCTCTCCGCCAACGCCTCCTCGTAGGGGATGAAAGGAAACGCCGTCAGATGGCTCTCCGGGTTGCAGTTCCTCACCACATAGCCCGCTTTCAGGAAGAGCGGCTGTAGCTCCGTGAGCCACGCTTGCAGCTTCGCATAGGTGCTCAGGTTCCCCTTGATCGCGTTCACCGTCCGGCCCTCGTCGAAGTGATAGCGCTTCGTCGCGCTCATGTCGAAATCTACCCCCAGCAGATACACCTTGCGGAAGCCCAGCACATGCAGGATGCGCAGCGCCGCCAGCAGCACGCTCCGCCCTCCGCCGTGTTTCCCGTGGTTGCCCCAGTTGATCGTCTCCTCATTCAGCCAGCGCGGCGCGTGATACTTCTCATTCCGCCGGTAGCCCACCACGTTCGGACAATCCCCCAGCCGCAGCTTCGATGCCTCCCACCTCTGCACCCAGCCCGATTCCATGTGTAGCAGCCGATTGTCCCATAGCGGCTTCTCAAAGTGCGACATCGGAGCGAACTTCAAGATCGTCGGGTCCAGCCACATCGAGAGGCTGAAGCGCGACGGCTCGTCCACCGTGCAGTTCGCGTTCCCCCGGAAGGTCCGCGCCCCGTTGTTCAGCGTCATCACCCAGCGCCGATGCAGCCGCGCGAGATCAAGCGCCGCCACCGACGGACCGTTCGCCATCAGAAAAGCATGCCCGCCCCGGTACATCCCCTCCAGCGGCAGCACCGCACCGGCGCGGGTGTAAAAGAATGGCACCTGCTCCCCCAGCGCCTTCGCCGGCGCATCCAGCTCCTCCCGCCACTTCGGCGAATGCAAGGCCGTCGTGTCAGGACGGTCTTTGGCGAGGCTCCGGGCGATGCTCATGAGAATTTTATCACTGGTTAAGCTTTAGACGCTTATGAGCGTCAGCGGTTTTCAAAGGGCTAATTTTGTCGATCATTTGCCTGACACTTCTTGCTCACCCGTTCCATGCTTGACCCAACTGCAGTTTATCTAATTAGGCGTTACGGCACTTCACGCCAAATTTCATACCATTTAACCATTCGATCATTTATGAAATCCGCAGTAAATCCTATTCTTCCTGGGGTATTTGGCAGGAATTCCGGGTACTTTAGCGTCAGGTCAAACATAGCATTTTTCGTCACGCCGTTATAACTAACATCCGAGATATCAATGGGAGGTCCGTACAACTTTGTTAGCTGCTCCAAGGTCGCTCCCTTAGTGACTAATAGATTCAGATCATTATCAGTTAGCTTGAATTTGACATTCCTGCTAGTTTCAGCATGATTGATTGGAGCATTACTTGTTTTGCCCTGCCGGCCGAAATAGCAGATCATCACAATACCAATCAAGCCCAAGAAAATAATTAGTTTTATTTTCATACTTTACCAATTCCGATACTCGAATGAAAGATTTGAATTGGGCGCGGAAATATTACCTCGAGCTTTGACCGAAGCGCATGACTGCCCTCGATAAAGTCGTCCGCCACCAGGATAAATAATGCAAAGTTTAGCGAGGTATGTATAAGAGATTACGCAGCAGCTTGCGCCGTCTTTTGCCCCTTGAGAAGTACAGTCGGCTAATCCTTTTGTAATAGCGTTTCCGTAACTTGTATTAGCCCTCATGGCGCTGGACATATTACAACATTGGATCGCGCCGCTTGGAGCGGCGGCGGAAGGGATCGGATAGGCGGTTTGGGTGCCTAGTTTGTCAATTAGATTAGATGCATCGTTCTCGCACATACTATATAAATTTATCCCTCCTCGCTCTTCAATTGGGTCCTTCGACGGCCACCTTCCCAGATAAGTCGAGTAGTAGCGGTAGCCGTAGTTGTAGAGGCCGCTTTCCGTGTCGAGTAACTGGCCTTGGAAGCCGAACTCGAAAGCGAAATCGCTCGTGCTTTTGGCGGACCAGTCGGGGAACATGACGCTGCGCACCCCGAAGGCGCTGAATGCGTAGCGTTCCTCCACCACGCCGTTTTCATCGGTGATAGCAGCCGGATTGAAGTAATCCATGAGGAGGCTCGGGAGATGTATGACCGCGCCTTTGCAGGCGCGGCTACTCGGAACTGCTGGCGCTGGAGGCGTCTGACTGGCTGCTGCTGGCACTGCTGTCCTCGGAGGATTCGCTGCTGCTTTCCTCGGAGATGGAGGAGGATTCAGCGCTGGAAGTGGAATCCTCGCTGGAGGATGACTCGCTGTCCGATGAAAGGGAGGAAGAGGACGAGTCGGAGGAAGAGGAGGATTCAACGCTCGAGGACGACGACGAGAACGAGGACGACGGAGCGCTCGACGACGACTCATCGCTCGAAGAGGAATCTTCGCTGGACGCGGAGGAGGACGATGAGTCGTCGGGGACATCGGGGAGAGGGGCGAGGCGCTGGGATTTCTTTTTTTGGCGGCGTTTCTTGCTGAGGGGCCGGGCCAGGGGAACAGCATCAGGGGCGAAAAATAGCGCTTACGATGTCGGAGGGCTGGCCGATCTCGTCATCGCCGAGCACACCGATGGCGCGGTACTCGCGCTCCTCGGGCTGGCCGGGGATGGCGGGCGGGTTGGTGTCGTAGTAGGGAAAACGGGCGCGTTTGGCGGCGAGGAGGTTCCAGTTCGCCTGGCCTTTGATGCGCCAGTAAAGATTGAGGCTGTCAGCGCCCACTTTCTTGCCGGTGATCTCAATGCGGCCGGGCAGGCTCTTGGCGCTGAGCGGAGGCTTGTATTCATCGGGGTCGAAGTCATCGCTGCCGGAGGCCACGTCGAGGGTGTTGGCGTCACCGCTGGTGAAGCCGCGGGTGGATTTGAGGTTATTGGTGTCGCGGCGGATTTCGCTCAGCTCGGTATCCTTGGCCTGCTCCAGCAGGCCCGTGGCGACATCGAGATCGTTCTGCTTGTCGATGACCTCCTGAGCGGCGTTTTTGATGTTGGTGAGGCGTGCCTTGAGGGCGATGACGCTGGCCGACGGCCAGTCGATGCGGGTGGCGATTGCATCGATCTCAAGGAGATAATTGGCGGCCCAGTCGCGGAGGCCTTGGGCGCTGTCAGGCATGAAGTCTTTACGAGGCATAATGGTGAGTGGTTAGTGGTTGATGTGGCAGTTGAACAATGGCTGAACGGTTGTTGAACAGTGGTTGACGATGGCTGGGGGATTCATGCGCGGAGGATGGCCTTCCAGGCCGTCAGCGGACCGAGGCGTCCCGCCTTCGATTGCAATTTCCGTGTCCCGCTGAGGCCGGAACTTCCCCGCTGGGGCCGGAACTTCCCCGCTGGAGCCGGAACTTCCCCGCTGGGGCCGGAACTTCCCCGCTGGAGCCGGAACTTCCCCGCTGGGGCCGGAACTTCCCCGCTGGGGCCGGAACTTCCCCGCTGGGGCCGGAACCTGCGGAAATGCCGCCGGAACCTGCGAAACTGAGGCCGGAACCATCCCGGCTGGCGGAAATGAAGGCGAAACCGCCAGAATCGTGTGCGAAAGTGCCGCCGGAACCTGTGGAAGTGAGGCCGGAACCGTTCCGGCTGGCGAAAATGAAGGCGAAATTGCCAGGATCGCGTGCGGAAGCCGCACCGGAACCTTCATGGTTTGGAAAATCCCAGGCAATTTTGCCGCCGGAACTTGCGCTTGCGTCGCCGGTGAAGACGAAATCAGTGGAAGGGAGGAATAAGCCTTGACCTTCGCAGCCGACTTTTTCGTGTCTGCCCTCTGCCCTCTGCCCTCTGCCCTCTGCCCTCTGCCCTCTGCCCTCCGGGAACCGGTAAGGAAGAACCACGAGCACGGCTGAGTCAGCGGCATTCATCGGAATTAATTTATTATTATCAAATTCAGCCGCCCGGCTCAAGATATTTTTGCACTCATCTTATTTTTTTAACCATACCGGATGCCCCGGCACCTTTGCCGAGGTTGCACCTCAAGTACTACGCACTAGCATCCGCGCATGGAACGAGCCGCTGCCATCAAGCAAATCCGCGACGCCTGCACGGGCGTGGCGCTGCAATTCATGAAGATCAGCCCCGCGCTGCCACATCTGGGCGATGACGCGACGCGCGGTGATTGCATCAAGGCGCTGCACGAGGCGACGGTGCAGCTCGAGATCATCAAGAAGAAGATCGGCAGGCTGGAGCGCGCGGATGACAGCACGCTGTTGTAAAGCTGAAGCGCATCCAGAAGCGGAGCGCGAATAGATGCAGCCAGACTTCCGACGGACGCGGATGGGCGCCGGCCCAAATCGGAGGCCAGTGGTCTTCGCCACAATCGCGCTTCATAAAGCGAAGCGCCCTTAGCTTCCTCTATTTCGCGCTGCTTGCAGCAACCGCAGCGAGTTGATGCGGCTGCGCGCCCATTTTCACCTGCCTGCCGTCAGTGCATTTGTTGATGAGGCTGGCGGACATGTGCTGCACGGCGCTTTTGAGCCGCGAGTCGTCAGGATAAAGCTGCGCGAGCATTTGCAACTCGGGCAGCGCCTCGACGGTGATGCCCATCGCATCAAACTCATCAAGCAAGGCTTTGATCGCGGGCCTGGCGATGGCATCGACCTCGACGCGCGCATCACTGGCGGCGATGCCGGCGAGATCACCGAGCGCGCGGAGAATGATGACGTGGTAAACCGTGCGCGCGTTGTGCGGATCGAGCCAGCGGCCATTGGGTGCTTGTCCCGGCGCGACGCCCACGCGGAGTTTCTGCATCGCTGCCTCGCGATACTTTGCCTCGCCCGTGATGCGGGCGGCTTGCGCCAGCAGAGAAACGGAGAAGGCGTTGTAGTTGAAATTGGCGCAGCATTTTTGTGCGAGCGCCCAATCGGCGGCGCGGATGCCGGCTTGCTTCCAATCATCCTCGCCGTGCAGCCCGCCCGCGCGCAGGAGCGCGGCACCGCAGAGGCCTGTGTCGAACTGGCTGCCGCCGTCGGGATCGGCGCTGATGAGCCAGCCATCATTCACCTCGACGGCACCGCGCCGGAGATGTTTCTCCGTCATGTCGCCAAAGCGGATGTTCTTGCCGCGCAGATCGGGGAAAGGGAAAAGGCCGGACGGCTGTTGCAGCGCGAGCAAAATCGCGGCGGTGCCGCGCGCGAGCTTTTCGAGATCGGCGAGTTTTTGCGGCGCGTGTTTTTGCACAAAGGGATGAATGGCGGTGGTCGCGTCGAGCACATAGGCATAGACACGCGCCATCTGATCCGGCAGCGATTTGCCCGCGATGAGCTGGCTCGTGACGCGACCCTGTGTGTCCATGGCGTCGAGGAAAAGTTTGGTCGCCTCGGCTCCGGTATTCGATGAGGTCTCTGGCTTGCGTCCTGCGCGTCGGCCATCGGGCACGCCGGCTTGATCCCCGAGAATCTTTTGCATCTCCGACGTGACGGCGCGCACGGCGCTCGCATCGTTGGTCAGCATCGCGGCGGAGAGTTTCGCGCCGAGCGGTTTCATGGCGGCCAGCATTTCCGGCGTGGGACGAAACAGCGGCTGCCCCGCCATCGACCAGCCGCCAGGATCAATGCCGACGGATTGCTCGACCTTGAGGAGCCGTGCCTCGGCATCGGCTGGCAGTTTGGTTTTGAAGTCATCAGTGAGCGCCTCGACCGAGCGCACGAGCGCCCGGTCGTTGCGCTCGCGCGCAATCTGCATCGCCATGCGGACGCGTGCTGTGAGATCGTCAGTCTGAGTCTGCGCGGCGGCGCTGGTGACGGCGAGGATGAGCGTGAGGATGCGGTGCATGATGCTCTACTTCAGGGCTTGGGAACCTGTTGCTCTGCGTAGGTGAGAATGCGGCCCACTGCGGTGGCGTCCTCGGCGGCCTTGGCGGTTTCAAAGGCTTCCTTCGCCTTCAGCATCCGGCGCATGAGCGGGATGTTGATGATTTCCTGCGCGCGTTCTTTGACCGACTCAAAGCGCTCGCGGAGCGCGTCGAGATCGGTGTTGCCGGGTTCGAGTTTCGCGAAATCCGGCGCGGGGCTGTTGTCCTCGGGATCATTCACGCCGCTCTCGACGATGAGCGCGTCGAGCGCCGCTTCAGCGGCTTTCATGTCGCCGCTCTTGATGAGCTTTTCAATCTCGCCGCCGCGATAGAGCATGGCCTCGGTGGGTTTTTCGCCGAGCGCATCGACGGCGGCCTTGAGCTTGTCGGCCTTCGCTTTGACCTGGGATTCGAGATCGCTGTGTGCCGCCACTTTTGGCGCGCTGAGCGTCTGCGCCTTCTTTTGCTGCTCGGGTGTGAGCACGTCGCGCAGGGCGATGAGTGTGCGCAGTTGCAGTTGCTTGATGGCGGCCTCGGACTCCAGCACCTTGGTGAGATGCGCGCTGGCGGCATCGGCTGTGGTCGCGAGCTGGCGCAGCATGTCCTGCATGGTTTGCTGCAATTCCTTGAGCGCGCGCTCAATGGGCTCGCTCTTCGTGCGCGCCTCGGCGATGATGGCGGTCATCTTGGTTTCTTGGTCGGCGGTGAGCTGCAGCTCTGGTTTGATCTGCTCGATGATCTCCGGTTTGATCAGGCCGGATTGCAGCCAGGCTTCCGGCCCGGCGTGAGCGCTGAGGGCCAGTGTGAGGGTGAGGATGGATGTGGCGATGGTGTGTTTCATGGGATGCGGATGGTTAGGTGTGTAGGAAGAAGAAAATCAGTCGTGGGCGGCGACGCTAGGCTGGCGAAAAGCTCGCCTGGCGGCGAGTCGATCAGCGTCGAAAACTCGCTCACAAGACTATTGGAAGGCGCAGGAGAGCGCAGCAGCCATGCGGCCGCGCAGAGCACGAGGGCGAGCGCGAACACCCACCGCAGAACCGGCGCGCGATGCGCTCGCGGCGCGTCTAGCCGACGCGCATTCCACAGCGGCGCTGACTCACGCTCGATCTCGCGTTGCGCCGAGAAGAGGGCGCGCAGTTCTTGGTCGTGGTCGTCATTCATGGCTGGAATCATTTTTCAAAAGCTCGCGCAACCGTGCCTTGCCGCGCTCGTAATGCTGGCGTGTGCTGCCGATGGAGACACGCATGACCGCCGCCGCCTCGGCCAGCGTGAGGTCTTGATAAAAAACCAGATGCAGCACCTCCGCCTGCCGCTCGGGAAGCTGCCGCAGGACAGCGCGCAATCTCGCCGCACGCTCGTCCATCTCGATCTGTCGCGCAGGAGAAGGATGATGTTCCTCCGTGAATGATGCGAACAGTTTTCCCAGAAGCGATTCGCGAAAGCGCGCGCGCCGATGCTCCTCGTGCGCCGTGAGCCGGATCACGCCGAACCACCATGTCTTGAAGGTGGAGCGGCCATCGAAGCGCGCGCGCTCCTGTGCCAGTTTGAGATAAGCCGTTTGCAGCACATCCTCCGCGCGCGACGCATCTCCGCCGCAGCAATGCAGCGCCCAGCCGAAGGCGTCCGGGTGCAGTGATTCGAGGTTGGCGGCCAGTTCGTGTTCCATTCATTACCCGCTGAGTGACATGAGCGGCGCGGTTGTATGACAGGAAAGAGCAAATTGTCGGCGACGCATGAAATGAATGCAGGCTTGCCAGCCGGATGCACTCTGGCACTTTGAGCGCTCCAAGCCAGAAACACCATGTCCCAAAAGCCCGTCGCCAAGTCCGAACTGCATCGCAAACACAGCGCCATCGTCGTCGATGGCGCGGAGCGCGCCGCGAGCCGCGCGATGCTTCATGCCGTGGGCTTCAAGCGCGAGGATTTCAAGAAATCACAGATCGGCATCGCATCCACATGGAGCATGGTCACGCCATGCAACATGCACATCGACCGTCTCGCCAGGGAAGCGGGTAAAGGCGTGGATGCCGCAGGCGGAAAGAGCATCATCTTCAACACCATCACCATCTCGGATGGCATCTCGATGGGCACCGAGGGCATGAAGTACTCGCTCGTCTCGCGCGAGGTGATCGCCGACTCCATCGAAACCGTGGTCGGATGCGAAGGCATGGACGGCTTTGTGGCCATCGGTGGCTGTGACAAAAACATGCCCGGCTGCGTGATGGCAATGGCGCGTCTGAATCGCCCGAGCGTTTTTGTTTATGGCGGCACCATCCTGCCGGGCTGCGTCGGCGTGGACAAGCGCGATGCGGACATCGTCACGGTTTTCGAGGCCGTGGGCAAACATGCGAACAGCCTCATCTCAGACAAGGAACTTGCTGACATCGAAGAACACGCCATCCCCGGCGAAGGAAGCTGCGGCGGCATGTACACCGCGAACACAATGGCCAGCGCCATCGAAGCTCTTGGCTTGTCCTTGCCAAACTCCGGCGCGCAGGCCGCCGTTTCCAATGAGAAACTCATGGACTGCTTCGACGCCGGCGCTGCCGTGATGAACATGATCAAGCGTGGCATCACACCACGCGACATTTTGACGAAGGAAGCTTTTGAAAACGCGATCACGCTGATCATCACGCTCGGTGGCTCGACGAATGCCGTGCTGCATTTGATCGCAATGGCGCACAGCGCGGGAGTGAAGCTCGGCATCGAGGACTTCGTGCGCATCGGCAAGAAAACACCGGTGCTCGCGGACGTGAAACCGAGCGGCAAATATTTCATGAACGACCTCGTAAAGATCGGCGGCACCGTGCCGCTCATCCGCACTCTCGTCGCAGAAGGACTGATGCACGGTGGCTGCCTCACCGTCACCGGCAAGACGATGAAGGAGAACATGAAGAACAGCGGAATCGTCTGGCCGAAGGATCAGCAGATCGTGCGACCGCTGAGCAATCCGCTCAAGAAGGACAGCCACCTCGTCATCTTCAAAGGCAACCTCTGCCCCGGCGGCGCCGTCGGCAAGATCAGCGGCAAGGAAGGGCTGAAGTTCGAGGGCAAAGCCATCGTGTTCGAGAGCGAGGAAACCGCGCTGCAAGCCATCCTGAATGACAAGGTCAAAAAAGGCCACGTCATCATCGTGCGCATGGAAGGTCCGAAAGGCGGCCCCGGAATGCGCGAGATGCTCTCACCGACCAGCGCCATCATGGGCAAGGGCCTCGGCAAAGACGTTGCCTTCATCACCGACGGACGTTTCAGCGGCGGCAGCCACGGCTTTGTCGTCGGTCACGTCACGCCGGAGGCATTTGTCGGCGGCCCCATCGCCGTCATCAAGAACGGCGACACCATCACCATCGACGCCGAGAGGCGCCAGATCACACTTGGCATTCCCGCCGCTGATCTCGCAAAGCGACTCAAAGCCTGGAAGCAACCGAAGCCCCGCTACACGCGCGGTGTGCTGGCGAAGTATGCGAAGCTCACAAGTGACGCAAGCCAGGGGGCGGTGACGGATTTGGGGCTGTAATTCACCTCATGCACCTTGCTGCGATGTGGCGGGAAGAACGGGAGGGCGTGTGCGTTTCCACACACCTATGACTCACCGCTTCCTCGTCGGGTTTCTGTTTTGCGCGGCGCAGTTCGTCCATGCTGGTGCCGCGACGAAACCAAACGTCTTGCTGCTCGTTTCCGACGACCTCAACAACCGTCTTGCCTGTTACGGCGATGCCGTCGCGAAGACTCCAAACCTCGACGCGCTCGCGCAGCGTGGCATTCTCTTCGAGCGCGCTTACTGCCAGTTTCCGCACTGCAATCCGTCGCGTTCATCATTCCTCACCGGCCTGCGCCCGCGCACGACACGAGTTACGAACAACGAGGACAACTTGTACAAGAACATCCCCGGCGTGATCACCCTGCCGCGATGGTTTCGCACACACGGCTACGCCACGGCGCGCTGCGGAAAGATATTCCATCTCGGCGTTCCGGCAGGTGACGAGAGCATGGATGATCCTCAGGCGTGGGATTTCGGCACACCGTTCAAGGATGAGCGGCCTTATCCGCCCAAGCGCGAGAGCGCGGTGAAAGTGAGCACCGGCAAGAAGCAGGGCATCTCCTGGATCGAGGCCACCGGTGGCGATGACGATCTGGTGGACGGAAATTTTGCGAAGACCGCCATCGACTGGCTGGAGCGGCGCGACACGACGAAGCCTTTCCTCCTCGCCGTTGGTTTTCATCGGCCGCATCTCCCGCTCGTTGCGCCGGCGAAGTACTTTGATCTCTATCCGCTCGACTCGATCAAGCTCCCGGCGGAACCTGCGGACGATGAGGCGGACATTCCCCTGCCCGCGCGCAACGGCGCGGTGCCCGGCTACGCGCTCACCACCACGCCGGAGCAGCGGCGCGCGGCCCTCCGCGGCTACCTCGCCACGGTGAGCTACATGGACGCGCAGGCGGGCCGTGTTCTCGACGCGCTGAAGCGGCTCGGTCTGGCGGACAACACCATTGTCGTCTTCACAGGCGATCACGGCTGGCATCTCGGCGAGCACGGGCTGTGGCACAAACGCAGTCTCTTCGAGGAAAGCGCGCGCGTGCCCTTCATGGTCTTCGCGCCCGGAGCAAAAGGAAACGGTCAACGCAGTGCGAGCCTTGTCGAGTTGGTCGATATGTTTCCCACACTCTGCGATCTCACCAGCATCCCGGCGCCCGCAGGATTGGAGGGAAAAAGTCTGCGGCCCTTGCTCGATGATCCGCGCGCCACGTTGCACGACGCGGCTTTCACCGAGGCGCGACGCGGACCAAGCGCCGAATTTTGGGGCCGCAGCGCTCGCACCGCGCGCTGGCGTTACACGGAATGGAACGGCGGTCGTGACGGCGTGGAGCTTTATGATCACGATGCTGATCCGGGCGAATTCACGAATCTCGCCACCGATGCGCGTCACGCCGAAACGATCACAGCTTTGAAAAAGCGCCTTGTCGAAACCACCACGCCGCCGCCCCCAGCCCATTGAAGGCGCTCGTCATTGTGAAGAAGTAGAACGCGGAGTGGAGAGCCGTCACAGCACCTTTTTCGCCCGCAAGAACTGCTCGATGCGTGCCAGCGTCTCATCGAAGAGCTTCCGGTCAAACATGAGGTAACCGTGCTTTCCGCCCTCGTTCACGATCAGCTCGCAGTCGTTGCCCGCCGCGAGCATCGCTTCGTGAAAAGCCTTCGCGCCCTTGAACGGCGTAGTCGGATCAGCCGTGCCGTGGAAGATGATCGTCGGCGGCAATCCTTTGCGGACATGATGCAGCGGATCCAGCTCCTGCCAGCGCTCGCCCAGCAGCGCGTTGCCGTAGCCCTCCTTCGAGGTGTCGATCACGGGAAAGAGCGGCACCAGCGCGTTCGGCACACACGAGACAGCGATGTCCTCTCCAGGCTCATTCACCTTTTCAAAAAGCGCGGTAGCCACGGCGAGATGCCCGCCCGCCGATCCACCGCAGGCCACGATGCGGTCGGGATCAACGCCCAGCTCAGCCGCATGACTGCGGATGTATCGGATCGCTGAGCGCGCGTCCATCACACACTCGAATGGCGTCGTGCCCTCACCCGGCTTCCGCGAAGCCAGCCGGTACTCGATGCTGATGCCCAGCATTCCCAGCTTCGCAAAGTGCGCCGCAAACGGATAAAACCTCTGCGGCCCCATCCCCGTCCACCCGCCGCCATGAATCGCCACAAACACCGCCCGCTTGTCCGTCGCCCTGAATCCCTCCGGCTCGAAGATGTGCAGATTCAGCGGTCGCATCGGCGTGGTTTTGTAAACGACCATGCGCGACGGCGTGAGTGTTACAGCGAGTTCGTCGACGGGATCGGGTTTCTTGTCTGCTGATTGAGCAAACAGCAACGTTGAGAGCAGGGTGAGGGCGAGGAAGTTTGTTCTCATGCTGTCGAGTTATGTTGTCATGCTGAATTCAGATTACCCACTCGCTCACACCACGGTAAGCACCGCGCGCGCCACCTGCTCGGGCATCACGCCGGTCATGCAATCGTAGTGCTCGAAGGGGCATTCTCTTTTGAAGCAAGGGCTGCACGCGACGTGGTGGCGGATGACGATGTGCCTGGCTCCGACGGGGCCGGTGAGGATCGGCTCGGTGCTGCCGAAGATGGACACGGTGGGGATGCCGAGAGCGGCGGCGAGGTGCATGGTGCCGGTGTCATTCGTGAGCAGGGCGCGGCAGCGGCGCAGGGTGGCGATGAGTTCGGTGAGATTGGTTTTGCCGACGAGATTGGTGTGACGGCATGGCAGCAGCGCGGAAAGTTTTTCTCCCATCTCTTTCTCGCCGGGCGCGCCGAGGAGCTGCCACTCGATGTCAGGGCGCGTGATGGAGATGGAGTTGGCCGTCTCGGCGAAGCGCTCGAGCGGCCAGCGCTTGGCGGGGCCGTACTCCGCGCCTGCGCAGATGCCGATGCGGGTGATGCCGTCGTCGGTCTCCGCAGGGCCGCCGGTGACAAAGAGCGCGGGGTCAGCGGTCTTTGCGCCGCAATGGGCGGCGAGATGGAGGTAGCGCTTCGCATGGTGCCGGGGCTTGCTCCCGGCGGGCGGCTCGGTTGTGATTTGATGCAGCAGCTTTGCGCGCAAGGAGCCGCGGTAACCGATGAGTCGCGGGATGCGCGCGAGCCATATCTCGATCGTGGAGCGCGTGGAGTTGGTGAAAAGGATAGCGGCATCGAAGCGCGTGCCGGTCTCGCGGATGCGGCGGGCGACGTCGGTGAGCTTGTCATCGTATTCTTTGCCGATGATGTGATCCACTTCCGGCAGAGAGGTCCAGAGATCGCGCAGCTTGGCGGGCGCGAGAATGGTGAGGCGCAGGTCGGGGCGGCCGGCTTTGAGGGCGCGCACGGCGGGGAAGGTCATGCAGGCGTCGCCGAGCCAGTTGGGCGAACGCACGAGGAGGTCGAAAGGTTGCAGCGCGCGCGCTTCGTAGTGCCGCGGGAGCTTGATGCCGCGCTTGTAGTTGGCGAGGAGGAAATCCGGCTGCGGCGTTTTCCAGCGGTTGTGAACCCAGA
>JANPIW010000451.1:0-10189 GCA_031425215.1 Verrucomicrobiaceae bacterium | reverse complement strand
GCGCCGTTGTCGAGCAGCAGTGTGCTGCCGCCGAAGAGACGGAAGTCCGTGTTGGCAAACTGCGCCGCGCTCGCGTTGTCCGTGCTGATCGTGCCGCCGAGGGCCGTGACCACGCCGTTGCCGAGTGGTGTGGTGATCGCGCCGTTGATGTTCACGGTGATGCCGCGGTTCAACGTCACCGCGCCGAGCGTCACGTCATTATTAGCTCGCACGGAGACCGTGCCGGTGTTGCCTTGCGTGATGTTCACGCCGGAGAAAACCAGCGGGTTCGCGTAGTCGAGACCAAACACAAGGCCCGCCGTGGAGCCTGCGCCACCCAGCGTGTTGGCCGTGGTGAGGATCAGCGTGTTCGCCGCTGAGTTCATCCGGATCACGTTGTCTGTCGCGGGTGTGATCGTGCCTGTGTAAGTGCGGTCCGCGCCGCCGACGTTGGCGATGGAGACTCGTGTGTTCCCCGCGCCACCGATCTGGCTGATGTCGATGTTGTTCGCGAAATTGCCGTCGATGCCGAGCACCATGCCATAGATCGGCACGGTCACATTCAGCGGCGTGGCGGCGTCAATGGAGTAGCCTGTGTTTCCCACCACGGCGAGCGCGGCGCGCGAGGTGCCGATCTGTGAGATCAGCTCGATCCCGCCAGGCGCAGCAGTCGTCGCCTGCGCGGCGTCCGCTAGGCTGAGGACGCCGCCGTTTACGAAGACCTTGCCCGTGCCCAGGTTCGCGCCCGCGCCAAGTTGCAGGAAACCATCCTTCACCACCGTGCCACCGTCATAGGTGTTCGCGCCGCTGACGACCACCATGCGCCCGGCTCCTTCTTTGATCAGCGCGCGGCTGCCTGCCCCGTCGGTGATCACGCCGCCGAGCGTCAGGTTCGGCAGGTTTGCCGTTGTGTTCGCACCGACGGAGAAAATGTTGGTCTCACCTGCCAGCGTCGTGGTTCCGTCGAAGCGTAGCGCGTAGCTGTTGGCGCTCGTCACCGAAAGCGTGCCGCCGCCAAAGTTCAGATTGCCCAGGATCATCGTGTTGCCCGTGTTCGCACCGCCGATGTAGTTGCGATCCACGTTAATCGTGGCCGCGCCGCGCAGGTTCACGTTGTTGTTCCCCGTGTAATTGATCGTACCGTTGCTGATGATGCCGTTGTTGTTCAGGCTGAAAACCGTGAGGCTGGCGATGCCGCTGCCATTGAGCGTGATACCGCCCGTGCCATTGCCCAGCGAACCAGGCGTGGCTGAGTTCGCGCCGCCGATGTTCAGTGTGCCGAGGTTCATCGTCCAGTCGCCGGTGTAAGCAGTGGAATCGACGTTCAAGCGCAGCGTGCCCGCACCGTTCTTGATGATGCCCGACGCGGCGCTGGTGAGCACCACCTGCGCGTTGCCCGCACCGGTCACATCGAGTGTGCCGGCGTAGATGTTTGCATCCAGGTTGTCATTCAGCGTGATGGGCGCCTGCCACACATCGGTCACGGAGTTGTACTTGTTGATGAAGGCGTTCCCGGCCGCGGCATCAAACGTCAGCGCGTTCGGTCCGGCGAAGGTATAAGCGCTTGCCCCCAGCGTGTCACCGATGATCAGCCCGCCCAGGGTGATCGGCGCGTCGAGCGTGACGGTGCGCGCGCCGGTGATATTGAAATTGAAGTTCGCGATGTCGCCCACGTTGTTCGGCACGACGCCGCCCTGCCAGTTCGCCGGGTTGATCCAGTTTGAGCTACCATCCAGCGTCCAGAATCCAGTGACGGCACGCGACGGCGTGGAGAAAAGCGAAAGCCCCGCCAGCATGATGAGCGCCACCGGTTTTTTCGCGTGCCGTCGATACCAAGTGAGAATCGGACTTCCTGACGATGGGCGAGCGGCTCGTGTGTACAAATTCATAGGTTTGGTCGGGTTGGCGGCGGACGTGACGGACTTTGATTCTTATTTCGGCGAAACGCTCAAACGCATGAAGCGCCGAGTTGTTTCCGACATCGGTCTGTTGTCTTTAATTATCAGTGATTGCCAGCCCGTAAGAGGCAAATCTGCTCGCGCGCTGATCTGATTTTCCGGCTGCAGAGGATCGAGCGTGGTCCACGGACCTGCGAGCGAATCGCCGACCTCCACGGTCATGATCACATCGCGCACATCCATCCGGCGCGCGAAGCTGAGCGTGAGATATTTTTTACCGTCAAAGACCGCCTCGCCCACCGTGGGCGCGCCCGTCGCGCTCGCGATGTTCACCGGCAGGCCGAGCGTGTATTCGATGATGTTGGCCAGACCGTCACGGTCGTCATCCCCTGCGGGCTGCGCCTCGTCACCAAAGCCGTTCCAGCTCATCCACGAGGTAAAATCATAAGGCCCGGCGCCGGGCAGCCCCGTGCTGCCGCCAGCCGTTTCTGAAACGACGAGCGACCACGCGGAATCTCCCGCCGCGCTCGTGGCGCGCACCCGATACTCATAAGTCGTGCCCAGCGCCGTGGTCGTGTCGGAGTACGCGACGGCATCCGCGCTCGTGGTGTGGATCAAAGCAAACGGCCCGCCCGATGGACGGCGCTCAATCTGAAAACCCGTCTCCGTCGCGCTGTTGTCCGTCCACGTCAGATCCAGCACCGCGCCCGCGCCCGGAACAACCGCGAGAAACGAAGGACGCGTCGGCTGCGTGGACGCGTAGGTCACCTCCAGCGTCGGCGGCGGCAGCGTGGCGTGCTCGTGCGCCGCAAAATCCAGCTCCGCCGTGCTCGTCGTGTTCAGCGCCAGCGAGACGATGCCGTTTCCGCCGATGTTGCCGTTCACCGTGCTCACAGTCACAGGAATTCCCACCACGGTGCCGGACGAAGGGGCGGTGAGCGGGTCAGTGATCGAGAAAGTGCCCGCAGCGAGCGTGCCGGCGAGAAAGGCGTTCGTTGCCGTATTGTTCAGCGGCGCATTGTCCCATGTCAGCGCGCCCTCCGTCCAGCCATCGTTCGCATCGGGCAGCATGCGCAGGTTTCCTGAGAATGAATAACCCGCTCGCGCCAGATGACGCGTGGCCGCCACGCCGAGACGCAGCGTCGCGGTCTTCAGCGTGCCCGCGCCAGTGAGATCAAAGCGCAGATAAAGCTTGGAGGTGGGTGTCAGCGCGCCTGTGGTGGAAAGTCCCGCGAGCGTCATCACAGCGTCAGCACCAAAATTCGACGCGGTCGCGCCGCCTCGCGCCATCGCATCACCGGCCTGCGCGCCGCCATCCGTGGTAAAGCTCGCGATCACATCCGGGGCGGTCATCGTCACACGCAGCACATTCGAGAGCGGACTGTTGCCCGAGGAATTGTAGGCGTAAATGCGGTACTCATAAGCGCCGTTCGGGCCGACCGTATCGTCGTTGAAAGCGAGCGTCGCCGCAGGCAGGTCGATGATTTGCGCAAAGCCGCCGTTCTCCGCGCGCCGCTCCAGGCGGTAACCAGCCGCAGAGGTGCCGGCCGTCCACGTCAGCGTCACCCGCGATGGTGTCGGCTGTGTGAAGGCAAAACTACCAGGCGTGCCCGGCACGCTGATCGCGCCGAAGGAAATGTTTTGAAACTTCACGGCCTGGTAATTCGCCGAATACGTCGTGCCGCTGCGATCATCCGAGGTGTGAAAGAAACCCCACTGCGCCGTGGCAGACATTGGCGAGGTGGCCGCGCCCACATTGATCCACGTCGTGCCATCGGTCGAAGCCTCCGAGGTGAAGCTGGTCCCGGCGCGCGTGATCCGGAGCCAGCACGGCGCGGCGATGGTCGTGCCCGGCGTCACAAAAACCGCCGTTCCACTGACCGTGGAGCGCGACACCGAACGCGCCGCGAATGTGGTCGTCGAGCTGCTCACCGCCGTGCCCGCCATGAGCGCACCTCCAGCCGTCGCATTCTCACGGATCATCACTGCAAAGCGCGCGCCGCTGGCTGCGGGCGATGCCGCGGGGAGGAAAGCCGTCATCACTCCGTCGCCGCTGCGGGTTTGATAAACAAACTGCCCGCTCTCGGACGTGCCGGCTGTGGACAGACCCGCGCCACCAATGGTCGTGGAGCCGATCCCGCCTTCCGCATCCGCCGAGGGTGACGAATCCGTGATCGTGCCGATGACCGCCTGCGCCCATGGCACAGAAAGCGTCGCGGTCGGATCTTCAATAAGCACCGACACCGCGTTGTAGGTCCCGATGCCCGTGCCCGCCGACGGGCTGCTCAGCGTAATGCGAAACTGCTTCGCCTGCTGCGGACTGCCCGTGTTTGTGATCGGCACCGGCACGAATTTCGACGCGGTGTCACCATCCGCCCAATTCAGCGTGCCATTGCTCGCGGTGTAATGAGTGCCCGCGATGGCAGAGGTATTGCTCGTGGCGTAGTTCACACTCACCGCGCCCGTGACCCCGCCAAAACGCCTCACCTCAAGCTGCGCGATGCCCACGGTTTTGCTCACCTTGGCAATCGTGTCAGGGAACTCAAAATAACCGGCGATTGCCTCAAACGAAACCTCCTCCGACGGGATCGAATCACCCGCCGTGCCAGTGGCGATCACGCGGTAGAAATAGACACTGCCCTGCGTGAACGGCCCCGTGTCCCCGTGTGTTGTTGTCCCCGCAGCAAGCGTTATGAGCGGTGCAAACGACCCCACGGCGCTCACTTTGCGTTCGACGCGGTAGCCAGTCTCGTCCGTCGCATTGTCATTCCAGGTGAGCTGCGCATTCACTCCGCTCGTTTGCACGATGGCGAGGCTCGTCGGATTCAGTGGCACACCTGATGCCCCGCCATTCACCGTGATCGTCGCCATGGCACCTAAACTGAGGTTTTCATAAGTCCCGCCGGGCGCGCTTTCCATCTTCAAGGTGCGCACTATATAAGAGTAGCTGCTCCCCGCCGCGCCCGACGCATCCGCATACGACGGCGCAGCAAGCGGACTCGATGTCAGCCGTGCGAACGGCCCAGCCGTCGTCGCCGCGCGATAAACATAATAGCCGAGCAGCGGTGTTTCTGCCGACGCGCTCCAAGCCAGATTCACCGCGCCGACTGAGCTCGTCGCGATCAGATTGCGCGGTGGCTCCACGACGTGCATGCGCAGCGATGGATCACCCAGCAGGCCCAGATGCGTGCCGCCGATGCCAAAATTGAGCGGCTGATACGGACCCGAGAAACTCGCATTGATCGAATTGCGCACGGAATACCCCAGCGTCTCGCCCGTGGCCATGTGGTGCATCACAAAAGTGGGCCGACCCGCCCAGAAACAACACAGCCCAAGGCCATCGCCCGTCGCATTCCCAGCCAGCGGCGCGCGCATGAAATTGTTTGTCACATCCCAGTCGCCAAAATAACTGCCGAAGAGCGAGACAAACGCCGCGCGAAACGGCCTGCGCCCGAAATCAGCCGTCGCGCCGACCGAGCCGCAGGTCTCGTAGCTGCCGCCGCCATTGCCGTTGGCCATCAGGTAATTGTTCGCCGCCGCGAGCGTCCACCAATTGCCCGAGGGCGCCTCATCGAAAGTGACTTCCGGCGGCCTGCCCACACCCGTGAAGCCCCAGGCCCAGCCCGAGCGCATGAATCCCTCGCTGCTGAAGGTGCCAAAGCCGTCGCGGATCAGCACCCGCCGCTGCGTCGTGGCATACGCGCCCTGCTTGTGTTTGAAGTCGTGCGCCTTGCGCAAATAACGGCGCAGAAGTGTCGTCTCCGACACCGTCGCAGCCGGCGCGCGCTGCATGTTCACCAGATCCACGCGCCCCACCATCAGTTCCAGCGCGCTGGGGATGGTGCTTTGATCCAGCCTGCCATCGCCCGGAATATTCGTCAGCCGCACATTCGTCGTCGTGGAATTGTTCACCGTCGAATCCGTCCACGCACCGTTCATGTCGCCATAAAAACCGTCCGCCGACCACGCGCCGCTGTGATTGCTGTGACCATCCCACGCGGAGTTCCCGGCATACGGCACGGGCACATGACCGAGAATATAGACCTGCCGCACATTCACCGGATCAGCATCATACGCCGCCTGGATCAGCGCCTTCGTGTCCGCCGCCGCCGTCACATCCGTCAAAGTGTCACGCCGCGCCGCAGAGATCGTCTGCACCGTCCAGCCATCCGCCGCGAGATCACGTCTGAGCTGCTCGATCTCCGGTCCCAACGGCGCCTCCATCGTCGCATCCACCACCAGCAGCAGCTTCCCGCGATTTTCCACCATCGGCAGATTGTATCCCGCCGTGATGTAGCCCAGCGCGGTGTTGGGCGAAAGGCCCGTGTACGTCCGCTGCATCCAGTACTCGTACTCGACCCCTGGCACCGCCGTGGCGTCAGCCCAGCTCGTGTCGGTGATCGTCAGCGTCGCCTGCGAAACCCACGTCGTCGCGCCCTTCAGGCGCCGGTGCATCTGCTGCGCCGTGATGCTCGCCGCCTGGCGCAACGTCCAGCTCAGCGTGATGTACGGCGGTGATGCCGCCACATCAGCCTTCAAATCAATGGCAAAATCGCGCGTCGTTTGCGCCAGCACTTGATGGCAGCATGAGAGGATCAAAAAACTCACAATCGCAGACTTCATTAAACGGAAAAGGCGCATGGTGATCATGCTAACCAAATCTGCGGGCAGAAGACAAGACAAATGGCGATGCACGACGAAGTCTAGTGACGCGATTCATCAAAGTCGTCAGTCGAAGTAAGTATCGTCGTGTGAATACGGCGGCGCGCAGCAGCAGAGAAAGCGCAGCGTTTGCGTGGCGGTGATTTGATGCCAGGCGTGGCGCGGGATGAGGATGGCATCGCCGGGGCCGACCTCGCGAGTCTCGCCGTCGATCTCCATCTTGCCGGCGCCTTCGAGGATGAAGTAGAACTCCTCGCTGAGCTTGTGATAGTGGCGCGCCGTGGGCTTGCCGACGGGCACTGTCGCTTCAGCTAGCGATTGTTTTTCCACCGGCGCGTTGGTGCGATCGAGGATGCTGCGGATGGTGCTGCCGTCTTTGGTCGTGAAGGGCGTTTGCGCGTTGAGCGGGTTGATGGTCATGCGGGGATGAAAAGCTGAAACGCGAAAGCTGAAAGCTGAAACTGCTGACCATGCAGCTAAAACGATAATGATCGCTTGAACTCTGATCTCCGGCGCTGAACTCCTCCACCATGCCGCGAGGATTTCAGTATGACCAATGCAGCGCCGTCATCACCGGCGCGTCATCCGGCTTGGGCGCGGAGTTTGCACGTCAGCTCGCGCCACACGCGCGGACGCTGCTGCTCGCAGCGCGGCGCGCGGAGGCGCTGGAGGAGGTGCGGCGGGAATTGCTGGGCATTGCGCCTGCGCTGACGGTGATCGTCTGCCCGTGCGATGTTTCCACGGATGAGGGACGCGCGAGACTGATCGAGTGCATCGACACGCGCGATGTGCGGCCAAATCTTCTCATCAACAACGCCGGCGTGGGTGATTACGGCCTCGTCTCCAGCGCTGATCCCGCGCGGTTGCAGGGGCAGATTGATCTGAACATCACTGCTCTCGTGCTGCTGGCCCATGCCATGATCCCGCGTTTTCAAAAAAGCGCTGATGCACCGGCCGCGATCTTAAATGTCGGCTCGCTCGCGGGGGCGTTGCCGATGCCCGACATGGCCGTGTATGCGGCGACGAAGAGTTTTGTGATCAGTTTTTCCGAGGCGTTGCGGGTGGAGCTGGAGCGCGACCACATCATCGTGTCGTGCGTGTGCCCGGGGCCCACGCCGACGAATTTTGGGAAAACCGCGCGCCGCCCCGACGGCACGGACACGGACCGTGGCGGCCAGGGCTTGCTGCGCATCCCGCCGCAGCGTGTGGTGCGCGCGGGACTCGACGCGCTGCGACACAGCAAAGCCTGCGTCTTCCCCGGCGCGGGCGTGTCCCTGGCCGCGCGCCTTTTCCGCCTGATGCCGCGCGCATTGATGCGCACACTGCTCGCGGCGCGCTTCCGTCGCTCGCAGCGCTGATCACAGGCATTCCAGGGCGATGGCCCTGCGCGAGGGAATGCCGGTGAGCCTCGTCGGAACGCGGGCACGCCCCGCTACGAGCGGCGACGGCGCATCAGCACCGCCATCAGGCCCATCAGGAGGAAGAGCGCGCGTGAAGGTTCCGGTGTGAGCGCCAGCAGGGTCACGTTGTTGGGATTGTACAGACTGCTCGCGCCGTAGTGGACGGAGAAAAGGTGGCTGCTGCCTGTGGCGGCGAGTGTGCCGCCGTTGGCCACATTGGAGAATGCGCCCAGGATGGCTCCATTCGTGGTCACGATGTCGAACAGATCGCCCATTTGAAGCGCGGACTGGAAACCATTCACGAAGCTCACGTCCAGAAAACCCGCGAGCGTGAGGATGCCGTTCACATCGAGCAAATCGTGATCAATGCCTGCCGCGAGACCGCCGACCTCCATCGCCAGCGTGTTGTTGTTCCCGAGCACGGTCGAGCCGTTGATGGTGATGGTGCCGGGCGAGGCACCGGGGGCGATGGTGGTGGCATTGCCGCTGGTGGCGAAAAGCGGGCCGTCAATGGTGCCAGTGCCGCGCAAGGCACCGCCGTTGAGGTTGAAGGCGGAGGTGTCGATCATCGCGCCACCGGCGAGGATGGTGAAGCTGCTCGCGCCCGTCTGCGTGTAGGCCGATGCGCCGCCGGTGCCGATGGTCATCACCGTGGTGCTGTCCTCCACGCGGGTGGTGCCGCTGTTGGCATACGCGCCTGTGGTGGTGAAGTCACGGTTGTTTTTGAGGGTGAAGCTGCCCTGGTTGTTACTGAGCGTATTGGTGACCTTGGCGAAGGAGGAACCCGCGCCGTCGAGCATGACGGTGCCGCCGCTGCCGATGGTGGTGATGTTGCTGCCGACGGTGCGGTTGATCGAGGCACCGTTGCTGACGTTCCAGGTGCCGGCGGTCAGCGTGCTGCCGCTGTGCTGGGTGAAAGCGGCATCAATGCTGAGTGTGCCTCCGCTAACATTGACGACCCCCGTGTTACTGAAGGTGAAGGATCCGCTGCCAGTTCCGAGACCGGTCGTCGTGGCACCGGTTTTGTTGAACGTGCCCTGAACCGTGAAGGTGCCATTCGTGGGACTGAACCCGTTGGTGATGTTCGCGGCGATGCTGGTGTCGAGCGTTGCGCCGCTGAGCACCACAAGCTGGCCGTTGTTGCCGACGTTGATCTGCCCTCCAGTCCAGGTAGAACTGCCCGCGAGGTTCAGAACTCGTCCATCGATGTTCTTGGTGCCGCCGCTGAACGTCGCTCCACCATTAACGTTGACGTTGCCGCTTCCGCTCATCGTGCCGCCGGAGAAGTTGGTTGTGCCGCTGACATTGACCGTTGCCGAACCACCCAGAGTGCCGCCACTCATCGTCAGCGCGCTGGTGGCTGCCGCTGCGTTGAAGTTGACGGTGCCGCCGGTGACCTGGGTGGTTCCTGCCACGTTGTAAGTGCCCGCGTTAAAGTTGGAGGTGGCACCAGCGAACTGCACGGTGCTTCCCGCTGCCCCGACAATGTCCGTGCCAGCATTTAGGTTGTGCGTGTTGGGAAAGCTCCCGTGCCCGATGTCAAACTTCAGGGTGGCTCCGGTGGCGATGTTCCAGTCTCCGGTGTTGGTGCTGCGGTGCTGCACGGCCAATGTGCCGTCATTCACATTGACCACGCCGGTATTTTCCGTGGCAAAGGAACCGCTTGCCGCACCCAGCGCAACGGTGGTAGCGCCATTCTTGTTGAAGGTGCCCTGGATTTTGAAGTAACCGTCGGTGGAACTAAAGTTGTTGGTGATCGTGAGCGCGGCGCTGGTGTCCAGCGTCGCGCCGCTTGCGACGACGAGCTGGCCGTTGTTGCCGATGAAGATCGACCCTCCGGTCCAGGTGGAGTTTCCGCCGAGGCTCAAGACCCGTCCGTCCGCAATGGTCCTGCTGCCGCCGCTCAGCGTGGCTCCGCCATTGGCATTGATGGTCCCCGTGCCGTTCATCGTGCCGCCGGAGAAGGTGGTTGCGCCGCTGACATTCATTGTCCCTGATCCACCCAGAGTGCCGCCACTCATCGTCAGCACGCTGGTGGCCGCCGCCGCGTTGAAGTTGACGGTGCCGCCGGTGACCTGGGTGGTTCCTGCCACGTTGTAGGTGCCAGCATTGAAGTTCGTGGTGGCACCGGCGAACTGCACGGTGCTTCCCGCTGCCCCGACAATGTCCGTGCCGGCATTTAGGTTGTGCGTGTTGGGAAAGCTCACGTTCCCGATGTCGAACTTCAAGGTGGCCCCGGTGGCGATGTTC
>JANPIW010000450.1:0-21596 GCA_031425215.1 Verrucomicrobiaceae bacterium | reverse complement strand
CACCAGGCGCGCGCGCGGCAGGTTCATGCCATCGGCGATGGCGGCCATGGACTGGCAGACTTGGAGAGGTGAGGCCAGCAGACGGCCCTGGCCGATGGACATGTTCGCCACATCACCAGGGAGGAATTTATGCCCGAGGCGCTGCTGCGTCCACGCGGTGGTCTGGATGAAGCCGCCCGTCTCAGCCTTGAGCGGGATGCCCGTCGGCTCGCCATAACCCAGGCGCATGGCCATCGAGGCGATGGCATCGCCGCCCGTGGCGAGGCCGGCGCGGTAGAACCACGTGTTACACGAGCGCTTGATGGCCGTGATCACATTCATCGGCCCTTCGCCTTCTTTCATGTGGTTGTGAAAAACGGTATTGCCGATCTCGATCGCTGATGCGCAATCATACGAGGTGCGCGACGACACTGCGCCGCTCTCCAGTGCGGCCATGGCGACGGAGAGTTTGAAGGTCGATGCCGGAGGATAGCCGCCGCGGAAGGCGCGGGGAAAGAGCGGGAGCTTTTTGTTTTCGCTGAGCTTGGCAAAATCCGCCTTGCGGATGCCGGGCACGAATTGGTTGAGGTTAAAGCCGGGATTAGACGCCATCACCAGGATGTCCCCGCTGCGCACGTCCATGATGACCATGGCGCCGCCGTTGGGCGCGTTCTCCGCGAGAGATTGCTCGGCGTAGTTTTGATAGTTGTAGTCGATGCTCGTGACCACGTTGTTTCCCGGAGTGGGCCGGCGCAGCACTTCCTCGGAGAGCTGTTTGCCATCGGTGCTAAAGATGATGTTCACCAGACCGGGCGCGCCGCGCAGGTCTTTGTCGAAGGTGTCCTCCAGCCCTTCGCGTCCCTGCATCTCCTCAAACATCGGATCGCCATCGACGATGGGGCCGAGCGGAAGAGGGCGCGTCTTGCCGGTGTAGCCGATCACATGACAGGCCGTGCCTTCCTTTGGGTAATGGCGGATGTAGGATGGCTGGAGGTAGAGGCCGTCACCGAGCACGGTCTTGAGCTTGTCCTGCTGCTCCGCGCTCAGCTCCATGGTGAGACCTTCCTCGATGGAAAAGACCAGCGGCAGCCAGCGGCGGTGCTCGTAGTGCTGGAGCAGCTTGTCATCGGGCAAGCCCCAGTTTTTCCCGAGCAGCTTGTTCGCCAGATCCATCTTCGCGCGCGCGAAAGTCAGGATCTTCTCCGGCGTGGCGGGATCAAAGTGCGGAAAATTCAGCGCGAGGGCCTGCACCACGCGGTTCTGCGCCAGCGGCACGCCATTGCGATCCACGATCTGCCCGCGCGGCGCCGGGATGCTCATGGTCAGGGTGCGCGCCTGGCTCTGTGTTTTCCAAGAGGCCATCAGATCTTTCTTCTCTTCCTTCTTCGGCGGGTTGATCATCGCAGCCTCCGGCACCTCCTCCACCGGCTGCGCCTTGAGCGCGACCTGCGCGCCCGCATCCGCGAGCGGAAAGGCGGCGAGGAGACTGGCGAGAGCGCGTGGTAAAAACACGCGGAGGAGGTGGCGCTGAGTCATCATGAAGAAGCCGCGCATGATGCGGGACAAGAAGGGCCGCGTCAAGGAGCGCCAATCCTTCTCTTCCTCCTGCTCCGCTTCTTCCTCACTGCATTTGAAACGGAAGGAAAGGCAAAGATAGGAGGAGCAAGAGCAGGAGGAAGAGTCGGAGAATGAGCGCGGCAGCGAACTGGGTGTGATCCACCCTTGAACACCCGCCTCGTATCGCGCATCATCCACCATCATGCCCGCCGACCTCACTGCGCTGCGCAAGCTCGCCAAAGCCAACCTCGGCGTGGCCGGCGTGTTGCGTGCCGCGTCCCGCATGAAGGTGCGTGAGAACCACACCGCGCTCATCACCCTCCATCGCTTTTCCAAGCAGCCCGACGGACACCAGCTCTCGCACGACACTCTCCTCATCGCCCTGCGCGCGCTCGACGGCCTCGGCTTCGGCCAGTTGCTCCATCCCAACCGCCGCCACCGCGCCACCTTCCACTGGCACGTCGATCCCCGCGCCGTCAGCGCCGCCGCCTTCGATGCCTCCATCGCCCTCGCCCCGCGCGATTTCGTCAACCCCGCCGCCCGGCCCGAGCCACCGCCCCAGCCCCACAGCGCCCCCGCCATCCCCGCAGGCTGGCGGCACATCAGCTTCCCCCTGCGCCCCGAGGGCGAGGCCACGCTCCAAATCCCCGCCGATCTCACCGCCGCCGAGGCCCGCCGCCTCGGGCACCTGCTCCTAGCCCATGCGCAGGACTGAGCAGCCAAGCGCACACGCCAATCCTACTCTTCCTCCTACTCCTCCTCTTCCTCCCGTTGGAATTGAGCGCGCGACCAGGAAAAAGGGCGGATGACCCATTGAAAAAGCTGGAGAACCCAGCTCGTGGGCTGGCATCATGAGCACATCTGCCGCATTTCAAGGCGTCTAGTTCAGGGCCAAAGGCTTGTATTTGAGCGGAACAAGCGCGTATTCCGGCAGAGCAAGCACCTATTTAAGCGTAACAAGCTAATCTTTGAATGGACCAAGATTGTAGGACAAAAACGCAAGCTGGTATTTCGGCAGTACAAGATCATCTTTTGGCAGCTCGACTTAGCTGTGATGTCATAAGACGTGGTTGTGGTGCAAAAATACAATCAAGTTCCTTTAAAATAAGAGCACTTGGTCAGACTCTACGGACACCAAGCATCGCACTACCTGATCGAAAATCCACCCCACAAGCATCCGCCGCCGCAATACGCGGCTGATTTGGGGAAATACTGAGTGATTCGACACCGCGAGAGACTGGAGAGACGCAAGAGATCCGCTTCAGAAGGCATATCCTCTGCGTCTCTCCAATCTCTCGCGGTGCAAGATGAACAATCCCGTGGTTTTGTAGCATTCGGCACACCACACCAGCCGCCATACGAGGCCTGACCGCCCCTCCCACATCCCCGCCGCCGGGCCGAGGGGGCCGATGTCGGGCCTGAAGGCCTCAGCCGCCCCTCGTAGGGCGGGCATGTTCCGCACCACTCGCGTTGTTTCGCCACCGACTCCCTCGCGGAACTGCCCGCCTCATCGGACGCGTCAGAAGGGGCGCCGGAAACGTGAACGCGACCGCACCAGACGGGCAATCCGGCGGGCGGCACCGATCACGAAAAGCTCATCCCCCGCGCCGGACAAGCCCGTCCTACGACCGCTCATCCTCCGCGCCACTCACTCGCCAAACGCCTGCGCCAATATCCCCTGGAACTGCGCCTCCGGCATCCCGGCCTCGGAGGCGAGGGAGAGGACGGCAGGCAACACGGCCTCCTCGCCTTTCCAGGCTTGGAGGAGGCTGGCGTAGTTGTTCAGCGCCGCGAGCAAATGCGGATGCGGATGCCCTGTCGCCACGGTGAAGCGAAGGAAGATGATCACATGCCGGCGCATCAGCGGCTCAGACTCCGCCAGCCGGTGGGTGGCCGCGAGCAATACAGCGAGGCTGCATAGCTTGACCGCGACACTGGGGTGCTCTGGGCCATAACTAGTTTCGTCGATGACCAGGGCGCGGCGCAGCAGCGGCTCGGCCTCCGCCAGCCGGTTGGTGGCCTGGAGCAATTGCGCCAAGTTGCTGAGGAATATGGCGACCTCGGGGTGATCGCTGCCATAGGATTGCTCACCGATGGTCAGGGTGCGGCGCATTAGCGGCTCGGCCTCCGCCAGCCGGTGGGTGGCCTGGAGCAACGTCGCCAAATTGTTGAGGCCTCTGGCGGCCTCGGGGTGATCGCTGCCGTAGGATTGCTCAGTGATGGTCAGGGCGCGGCGCATCAGCGGCTCGGCCTCCGCCAGCCGGTGGGTGGCCTGGAGCAACTGCGCTAAGTTGTTGAGGTCGATGGCGACCCTCGGGTGCTCGAGGCCATAGGAATGCTCGTCAATGGCCAGCGCACGGCGCGTCAGCGGCTCGGCCTCCGCCAGCCGGTTGGTGGCCTGGAGCAATAGCGCGAGGTTGTTGAGGTCTCTGGCGACATGGGGATGCTCCTTGCCGTAGCTGGCCTCGTCGATGGTCAGCGCGCGGCGCAACAGCGGTTCGGCCTCCGCCAGCCGGTTGGTGGCCTGGAGCAACGTCGCCAAGTTGTTGAGGAATATGGCGACCTCGGGGTGCTCGCTGCCATAGGATTGCTCAGTGATGGCCAGGGCGCGGCGCAGCAGCGGCTCGGCCTCCTCCAGCCGGTTAGTGTCCTGGAGCAACTTCGCCAAGTTGTTGAGGTCGGGGGCGACCCTGGGATGCTCGCTGCCATAGGATTGCTCAGTGATGGTCAGGGCGCGGCGCATCAGCGGCTCGGCCTCCGCCAGCCGGTGGGTGGCCTGGAGCAACGTTGCCAAGTTGTTGAGGAGCGGTGCGGTATCTTGATGAGTGGCGAACTCGGCCAAGCGGCGGACGACGGCGGTGCTGTCCAGCGCACGGCCCGGACGCTCCGAAAGAAGGGTGTGGAGGGCGGAGACAAGCAAACTCTCTGCTTTGCCCAGGTGCATGAGTTCCATGAGCGGACCCATTATTGCTCCGGCCAGCCTGCGCCCAATGCCGTCGGCCTGCGGCATCCAGAACTCGGCGGTGGCGGCCAGGGGCAGGATCTCCCAGCGGTTCGCGTGCTGCACCCAGCCTTCCCACAAGAATAGCGCGCGTGTGTATGCGTGATCGTGAAGCTGCTTCTCCAACTCCTCCAGCGGCCCCACATGACACACGCGCACCACTTCCTGAATCACGCGATGCACGGCGAGCACGCGCGGCTCCTCGGTGGGGCGCAGGAGGCGGAGGGCGATGAGGCGGGTGAGGGTTTCCGTCCACGCATCCAGCTCGCCGATTTGCGGCGGGGCGGCCAGCTCGGGATGGTGTTTCCCGGCGATCTCCTTTAGCCACGGCAGCATGACGGCATCCGGCGCGCTGAGGGCGGCGAGGGCAAGGATGGTGCGGGCGGGGGGATCGAGGGTGTCGAGGGTGGGCCGGAGGGTGACGGCTACCTCGGCGTTGCCATGGCGCACCGCGCCCTCGACAGTGCGCGCGGCTTTGTCGTGATAGGCGAGGAGGTCGGTGCGCAGGCGGGCGAGGTAGGCGCTGGGGGTGATCTGCGCGTTATGCTGCCCGAGGTAAATCGCGGCGGTCTCGATGGCGAGGGTGATGCCGCCAAGCGCCTCTATTATAGATGCAGCGGCCTTTTCCTCCGCGTCATTGGCGAAGCGCTGCTGTGGCTGGTGCTGGCGGATGAGGTGGAGGGCGTCGAGCGGGTCAAGCTGGTCAATAGTCAGGAACTCGCTGCCGGAGGGGAGGCCGGGGAAGTCGGCGCGCGCGAGGCGGGTGGTGAACAGGGTGTGCAGCCAGTCGCCCTTTAATAAGGAGGAGGTCTGCGCGGCGGCGAGGAGGGCGGGGACATCGATGTTGTCGAGGATGAGCAGGGTGTGGCCGCGCGCTTTGCAATGAGAGAGCAATCGCATGGCCTGCGCGCGGGTGTCTTTGCTCTCGGCCTCGGTCCAGGTGAACTGGAGGGTCTCATTTATTTGCGTGATGACGGTGGCGAGGTCGTGCTGCTTTTCGCAGCGGAGCTGCCAGCGGCCGCCGGGATACTCGCGCCCGTAAGCGTGGGCGTAGTGGAGCGCGAGCGCGGTCTTGCCCATGCCGCCGAGTCCCTGCACGGCGGTGGTGACGCCGACGGGGCCGAGGCGCACTTTCTTGTGCAGCGCGGCCAGCTCGGTGAGACGACCGACGAAGCCGGGATTCGCCGCATCGAGATTCCCCGGCACGTCGCGGGCGAGGTCGAGCTGTTCGATTTTGTTTTTCAAATGCTCGCTGATCTCGCGGAGCCGCGCGCGTGCCTCAGCGCGCTGGAGCGCATCGCGCCCCTCGGGCTGCCACGGTGCGAAGCTGATGCCGTGCCGCCGCTGGAGGTCCTCCATCCAGCGCACGGCCTCGGCCTTTTCAGGCATGGTGAGATCGCGCGGCTCGATGAAGTAGATGGTGGCGATGCCCGCGCCGTATTGCCCGCGCGCCAGCTCGTGCTTGATCCACTCCGCCCACTCCCAGCGGCACGGCTCGGAGCGGAAATAATCCGGGGAGAGGCAGGCGAGGAAGAGGCGGGAGGATTGGAGGCTCTCGAGGATTTTGTTTTTCCAATCGTCGAAGAGGCGGATGTCGGCGCGGTCAAAGAAGACGCTGATGGGACGGCCCGTGAGCGTCTCGTAGTCCGCCTCCAACTCATCGTGCAGCGCCGAGACGAAGCCGAGCACGTCGTCTTTGCGCGAGTAGGAGATGAAGAGATCGGAGGGCATGGCGGATGACGCGCGGAGTAAACACAGGGCCGCGAAAAAATCCTTCTCTTCCTCCTGCTCATCCTCTTTCTCCCTGGATGTGAAGCGGACGATGAGAAGAAGGGAGACGCGGAGAAGCGTGTTGAGTGTTGCGCTGCCCCGGACAAAATGCCGCGTCATGCGTCACGCTTTCTTTTTCATCATCTCTCATCTTCTTGCCGCAGCCGCGTTCGCGCAATCAGTCGTGCCGCCGCAGATTGCTGATCCGGGGATGCAGATGGAGTTGTTCGCGAGCGAGCCGATGATCCAGACGCCGATCGGGGCGACGATTGATGGCGCGGGGCGGCTGCTGGTCATCGAGAGTCACACGCACTTTCGGCCGAAGGATTGGAAGGGGCCGGCGCATGATCAGATCGTGTGGTTGCGTGACACGGATGGCGATGGCAAGGCGGATGCGCGGCAGGTTTATTTTGGCGAGACGGACATGACGATGGACATCGCCGCGCATCCTGATGGCTCGATCTATGCGAGCACGCGCGACGAGGTGCTGCGCATGAGGGATGAGAATGATGATGGAGCGGCTGACGCGGTGGAGCGCAAGATCGTGTGGCTGGAGAGCGAGGGCAATTATCCGCACAACGGCCTCTCCGGCCTGGCCTTCGACAGCCGTGGCCAGGTGTGGCTGGGCATGGGCGAGAATCTCGGCGCGGGCTACATCATCCGCGGCAGCGACGGCACGGAGATCAAGGATCAAGGCGAGGGCGGGAACATTTGGCGCTTCAGCAAATACGGCAAGGGTCTCAAGCGCATGGCGACGGGATTCTGGAATGCGTTCGGTGTGTGCGTCGATCCGCAGGACAATGTCTTCGCCACAGACAATGATCCGGACAGCAGCCCGCCGTGCCGCCTGCATCACGTCGTGGAGGCGGGGGATTATGGATACCAGTTCCGCTACGGGCGCAGCGGCTTGCATCCCTTCATCTCATGGAATGGACAGCGCGCCGGCACGCTGCCGATGCTCGCGGGCACGGGCGAGTCTCCGTGCGATGTGATCTTTTATGCGCCGAGGCAGAGCGCGGAGTTTCGCGGGCTGAGTGATTCGTGGCACGGCACGCTCCTCGTCGCATCGTGGGTGGATCACCGCATCGAGAGCTACCGCCTGACGCCGAGCGCGGGCACATTCAAGGCGGAGAGAAAGATCCTTGTGCAAGGTGGTGTGGACTTTCGCCCGGTCGCGTTCGCCGTGGCGGCGGATGGCAGCATCTATGTCACCGACTGGGTGCGGCGTGAATACGAGCTGCACGGCCAGGGACGCGTGTGGAAGATCAGCGCGAAAGCACCGCGTGTGCTCGATGCATCACCGGTGGTGCCTTTCGTCCAGGACGACGCGGCAAAGCTGCGCGAGCGCGTCCTCCACGGCGCACCGCCCACTGCGGAGGAGGCCGTGGCGTGGCTGGCGCTCAAGGAGCCGTATCTTTTCTCCGCTGCCATCGACCGCCTCTCACGGGAGCCGGTGCTCACACGCCAGCTTTACGACATCTATCTGCAGGATGCACGTCAGCGCGCCGGACTCATCCTCGCCACACGGCGCGGCACGGAGCGCGAGGAGGTCAGCCCCACGCGCATGCCCAATGAAATCCGCGTGCTCATCGAGCGCGGCCTCGTCGATGCCGATGCTGAGGTCATCCTCGCCGCGCTGCACTGGATCTCCGACGAGCGCATGGCCATGTTTCGCGGCCCCATCGAGATCCTGCTCAAAGACCGCAACCTCAAGCCCGACGTATATTACGCCGCACTCACCGCGCTGGCCCGATTTGAAAGCGAGAACCCCACCGAGCCGGAGCTGGTGCGGCGTTTGAAAAAAGACATCACCAGCCCCGGCACGCTGCCCGCGCACCGCCGCCTCGCGCTGGAGATTCTGCCGGATCGTGATCGCAATCTCGGTGCCGGAGAGCTGGAGCCAGTCATCGCCGCCACCACGGACGCGGACACGCGACTCTGGCTCGTGCATCTCCTCGGAACGATGCGCGACCGCAACAAGAATATGCAGCTCCGCAAGCTCGCATTCGACGAGACGCAGGAGCCGCGCGTGCGCGCCGCCGCCACCGCGCATCTCGAGATCACCGAGGCCGATCACGACCCGCTGGTGAATATGACCGCCAGCGACAACGCCGACCTGCAACGCGCCAGCCTCCAGGCGCTGCAAGGAGTGAAGCTCACCGACGCGCAGCGCGATGCCGTGAGAATATCCGATCAGCCCGAGCTGCGCTCGCTCGCATCGCGCATCATCGGCAAACCCTTCACCGGCGCGCGTCGGCCCTCGTCATTTGATGACATCAAGGGCTGGCAGGCCTATCTGCACAAGCTGCCTGGCGAGGCCAGCATTGAGAACGGCCGCCGCGTTTTTGCATCGCCCAAGCTCGGCATGTGCTCCACCTGTCACCGCGCTGATGGCATCGGCAGCAGCGCCGGTCCCGATCTTACTCAGATCGCAGCGCAGACAGATCGCTCCTACATTCTGGAGTCAATCTTAAAGCCCAATCGCAACCTCGCGCCGCAGTGGGAGACATTTCAAATCACCACCACCGACGGCCAGTCGCGCACCGCCTTCCAGATCGCTGAGCGCGGCGGCAATCACGTGTACGCGGATCTCACGGGACAGACCTTCGATGTGAAGATCGACGACATCGTCAACCGCGAGCGCCTCACCACCTCCATCATGCCCGAGGGACTCGTGAGCAAGCTCACCGACGAGGAACTGCGCGACCTGCTGGCGTTTTTGTCATCGGCGAAGCACTGAGGGATCGCTCACCACTCGCCCTCGCGTTTGAACTTCTTCCGCACGTTCACGCTGAATTGCTTGATCGAGGCTTCGAGGCTTTCCAGCAATGAATCGGAGCTGAGGCCGGATGAATCGCGCGCGGCTGCGATCACCGTCTCGCATTCGTTGCCGTCCATGAAGCTGACGGCTTCGAGAAGGCCGTGCTCATCGCCGGGCGGGATGGCGAGGAAACCGTGCTTGTCGGCGTGAATGAGCTGGCCGGGCGTGATCTTGCGGCCGAAGACTTCCACCTCGCAGTCCCAGCGCACCGGATGCGCGAAAGCGTGGCCGACGCACAAACGGCGCGCGATGGCTTTGAATCCCGCATTGGTCATCTCATCGAGATCACGGATCGCGCCATCGGTGATCGTGCCGATGCAGCCCAGAGCGCGGTGCATGTTCGCGCCCACCTCGCCCCACGCGCTGCCGAGGGTGCGCGGTTTGTCGAGGTCCTGCACGACGACGATCTTCGGACCGGGCACGCTCGCGATGTAGCGGCGGTATTCCTCGCCAGCTTTCGGATTCGCCGCGCGATGCGCGGCGTTTGACGGCTCGATCACGAGCGTGACCGCGTAGCCGACCATCGGTCCCATCTGCGGCATGAAATCGCGGCAGTCCTCGATGTTGAATGCGTCCGTGCCGGAGTTGTGTTTCGTGATCTGCTCCCAGCCGTTGTAAATCGTCGGCGTGTTCCAGCGCTTGAGGCGGAGTAGATCGGAGTGGGGAAGGGGACGTTGCTGGCTCATGATGTTGTTCAAGTAGTTGCGCCCGCAAGGGCGTGGTCATTTACTTCACAATCTTCAGCACCCGGTTGTTGTAGCTGTCGGTGATGAAAAGCTCGCCTGTCACCGGATGCACCGTTACGCCGTGAGGTCGCGCGAGTTGACATTGCTGCGGATCACCGCCAACTCCCGCGGCGCCATTCTTCCCCGTGCCGGCAATGCGTTCGATCTTTCCGGTGGCCGGAATGTAGCGGCGCACGAGATGGCTCTCCGCGTCTGCGATGATGACGGTGTCATCGCGGTCCACGCAAAGATGTTTCGGCCCGTTCATGGTCGCGTCCAGCGCAGGGCCGCCGTCGCCCTCGCCGCCTTTTTTGCCGCTCGCGTTCACCACCGTCTTGATGCGCCCGCTTTTGTCCACCACACGCAGCGCATTGCCGCCGCGCTCCAGGATGTACACATTGCCATGCCGGTCGGGTGCGACCGCGCGTGGATCGGACAGTGGCGCGTCCACTGCGAGGTCGCCATCATTCGGCCTGCCTTTCTTGCCGTTGCCTGCGACCACTTTGCTCTCACCGCTTGCGAGATCAAGCGCGTGGATGCGCGTGAGATCGGCGATGTAGAGAGTCTTGCCGTCAAAACCCAGCGTGATGCAATACGGGCCTGAACCGCGCGCCTTCTCAGCGGGCGCAGCCCAGCCTTTCACCGTGCTGACCTTTCCCGAGTTCACGTCCACCTCGCGGACGCGACCGTTCCACGTGTCGCCGATGAGCACATTTCCGTTGGGGAGAACTGCCAGGTTGTGCGGTCCGTTGAATTGCGCTTGAAGCGCCGGTCCGTCATCGCCGCCGAATCCCGGTTTCAACTGTCCCGCCACATGCGTGAGCACGCCGCCCGCGTCGATCTTCAGCAGACGATTCCCCGACGCCATCTCCACGATCCAGGTGTTCCCGCTTGCATCAAACTCCGTGCCGAACGGTTCCTTTAACACCGCGCGCTCGGCGAGAATGTTCACCGCATCCTCTTTGCCGCCGGCGACGAGGATGATTTTTTCCGCACGAGCAGTGAGCGTGACGAACCAAGAAACCAAGAGCAGGGAAGTGAGGTGGGTTTTCATCAGGCCATGATGTTTGACGGCTGGAGCCAGGATGCAACGAGGCAGTTTGGCGGACGCCGCTTTCGAAAAGCGGTGCCTGCGGGCAAACGCGCGGACGTTGTCGCGGATGAGCAGGCTATCCTCCGACGTGAGCTACTTCGCTACGCGGAGTGATGAGATGCATGAGCGCGGTGGCGATGAGATAGATGGTGCCGGCGAGGATGAAGAGGCTGATGTAGGTGCCAGTGAGGTCGATGATGCGACCAGCGGCCATTTGGAAGAGGAACCCGCCGAGGGCGCCCATCATGCCGGCGAGGCCGGTGACGGAGCCGACGGCGCGGCGGGGGAACATGTCGGAGGCGAGGGTGAAGACATTGGCTGCGTATCCCTGATGGCACGCGGCTGCGAGGCCGAGGAGGAGGACGGCGGTCCATTGGCTTTGCGCGAAGGGGACATAGATGACTGGGACGACGCAGATGGCGCAGACGAGCATGGCGGTCTTGCGCGCGGCATTGGTGGTCCAGCCGCGTTTCATGAGCGCGGATGAGAACCATCCGCCAGCGATGCTGCCGAGATCGGCGAGGATGTAGATGCACATGAGCGGGAGGGCGAGGCCGCGCAGCTCGATGTCGAATTTCTCCTGGAGAAATTTGCCGTTCCAAAAGAGATAGAACCACCAAATGGGGTCGGTGAGGAATTTGACAACGGCAATGGCCCACGTCTGGCGATGTGGGATGAGAGAGGCCCAGCTTATTTTTGCGCCGGGCGGCTCGCGGTCGGACTCGATGTGCGCCAGCTCGGCTGCACCGACGCGCGGGTGCTCGTGAGGCAGCTTATAGATAGGCAACCATAGCGCGACCCAGGCGAGACCGACGAGGCCGGTGATGGCAAAGGCGGCCTGCCATCCGAAGTGCAGCGTGAGGGGCGGCACGACGAGCGGGGCGAGCACGGCGCCGATGGTGGTGCCGCTGATGACGATGCCGGTGGCGAGGGCGCGCTCGCGACGCGGGAACCATTCGGCGATGGCTTTGACGACGGCGGGAAAGTTTCCGGCTTCGCCGAGGCCGAGGAAGAAGCGTGCGATGCCGAAGCCGAGCGCGCCGTGTGCGAGGGCGTGCGCGGCGGCAGCGAAGCTCCAGAAAATGAGCGAGACGGCGTAACCGATGCGCGTGCCGGCGCGATCCATGAACCAGCCGAGGACGACGAATCCGAGGGCGTAGGCGAGCTGGAACGCGGCATTGATGTCGCCGTATTCGGTATCGGTCCAGCCGATCTCGGTTTGCAATGTTTTGGCGAGAACGCCGAGGACGCTGCGGTCGAGGTAATTGATGACGGTGGCAAGGAACAGCAGGCCACAGATGATCCAGCGGAAGCGGCCGGTGCGTTGGGCGGTGTCGGCGGGTGGCATGGGCGTGACTTATTCCTCGACGAGAGGCTCGGTTGGTGCGGCTGGTTTTCTGCCGCCAAAAATCGCGCTGCCGACGCGGACGATGGTGGAGCCTTCTTCAATGGCGACCTCGAAATCGTGGCTCATGCCCATGGAGAGTTTCGGCAACGGAGCGCCGCCGGTTTTTTCCAGCTCATCGCGCAGGGTGCGCAGGGTGATGAAGAAGGGGCGGCTCGTTTCCGCGTCGGGCGCGAAGGGCGGGATGCACATGAGTCCCTGGATGAAGAGGCGGTCGAGGGTGTAGAGGGCGTCGAGCTGCTCGCGGAGGGCGCGTGGGCTGAAGCCGTGTTTGCTGGCTTCGGCGGCGAGGTTTACTTCGAGGAAGATTTTCGGATGCAGGCCCAGCTCGGCGGCGATGCGGTCGATGTCGCGCGCGAGATCGAGGGAGCCGATGCTGTGGATGCATTCGATGTGCGGGAGGATTTTGCGGACTTTGTTCGACTGGAGGTGGCCGATCAAATGCCAGCGCAGGCGCGAGGGGAGTTGCGGGATCTTTGCCAGAGCTTCCTGCACTTTGTTCTCGCCGAAGAGCGTCTGCCCGGCATCGACGGCTTCGCGGATGGTTTCGACGGGGAAGGTTTTCGACACGGCGAGTAGCTCCACATCGGATGGCTTGCGCCCCGTGCGCGCGGCGGCGGCGGCGATGCGGGCTCGGATGGCTTCGAGGTTTTCGGCGACGGTCATTTGCGGGGTGCGGTCTTCTCTGCCGGGAGCGGCTTGAGTTTCACGTCCTTGATCTCGGCCTCAGTCGCAAAGGTGGTGATGGAGAGCGGCAGGTAGCTCTCGATGGGGCCGGGGCGGACGGAGATTTTTTTGCCCTCGGTGTCCAAGTCCACGACCTTTTTGTCGCCAACCCACGCGCTGATGTTCTTGGGCGTGACGCGCAGTTTCACTTTGTACCATTTATCATCCTCATAGCGCTGGTAGGTGCCGGTGGAGTTCTCGGCGGCATCCATCCCATCGATGTTGGATATGCCTGTGACGCTGCCTCCCCATCCGCCGAGCACGAGCGTGGCGCAGGTTTTTAGATCGCCGACGGGGAAGGTCAGGCCGCAGAAGAAATCCACGCCCTGGGTGCGGCGGGCTTCGAGTGTGATCTCGTAATTGGTGAGCGGCAGGTCTTTGGCCTTCTTATATACCGCGCCGCTGATGCTGTCGCCCATGCGGATGATCATGCTCTTGTCTTCCAGCAGCACTTCGCCGCTTCCGCCGATATCGACGATCTGCCAGTCGTCGAGAGTTTTGCCGTCAAAGAGCACAATCTGGTTTAAGGCCTCTGCGGATCCAGCTTTGCTGAGGACTAAAAGAGCGAGTAAAAGCAGAACGAAGGTTTTCATGTGGCGACAATGAAACGGATGGCAACGGGTGCAAAGAACAAATTCTCGGAGCAAAGCCCGACAACTGATCGGTCTGCTATGAGAACTCTATCAAGGTTGATTATCAAAAATGAAGAAAGTGGGACGTTTTTCTCACATCATGTGAAATTTGTGTTGCAGTTCTGATTCCTTTATGGAAAACTATAGAATCATCTAACTGATCCAGATCATCCTCTCCCTAACCGTTCACTACCCAAGACCATGGCTGACCCAGCACCACCCGAACTTATGACAGTCAAGGAAACCTCGGAGTACCTCCGAATTCCGCTCCCCACTGTTTATTATCTCGTCCAGCGGGGGCAACTGCCAGCCGTGCAAATCGGGGGCCGCTGGCGCATCAAACGCAGTCTGCTCGACCGCGATGTGCTGCGCAAAGACGAGGAATCTGGTCAGCCGACTGTTTTGGTTGTGGATGACGACACGGCACTACAGGCGCTCTTCAAACAGTTCCTCAAGAAGGCTGGTTTTGGTCGCCTCGTTGTGGGCACCGGCTCCGAAGCAATCGCCTTGGCTAAGAAACAAAAATTCGATTTCGTCTTTCTCGATCTCAAGCTTCCCGACATTCCCGGAGACGAAGTGTATGCGCAGCTCAAGGCCATGCATCCTGACCTCCCCATCGTCATCATCACCGGCTACCCGGACAGCGAGGTGCTCAGCCGCATCCTGTCCCACGGCGCGGTGACCGTGATCAAAAAGCCCATCGAGTACGAGCAACTCAACCGCGCGGTGAAGCAGCTCGGTCACAAGGGCACCGCAGTGGCGGTCGCAGGCTAAATTTCAACGTAAAAGGCAATCGTTTGTGTTGTGGAAAGGACGGCGGGCTGCCGTCCTTTTCATTTGGCGCCGAAGGACGCGGGCAGCAGCTCTGCCATCGACATCGCGACGGAGCGGCCGCTTTGCAGGAACCAGACTTCCGTTTTCTCCGTAGCAAACTCCGCGATCACCTGCCGGCACGCGCCGCACGGAGGAAACTCGTGGCCGAGGCACACGACGGCGAGCGTGGCTATTTTCATCGCGGGGCCTTCCTCGGCCACGGCGTGGAAGATGGCGTTGCGCTCGGCACAGATGGTGAGGCCGTAGCTGGCGTTCTCAACATTGCAGCCGGAGAATATTCCGCCGTGCTCCGTGATGAGCGCGCAGCCGACCTGGAAAGTCGAATGCGGCGCATAAGCCTTAGCCGCCGCGTGCTTGGCGAGGAAGATGAGGTCAGGCTGGCCGCTGCTGGTCATGGACGGATCAAACCACCAGCAGCGCGCCAGTGCCACACTTCGTCTCTTTGAACTTCACACTCCGCCACCGCACGCTGAACGGTCCGGTGCCAGCTTTGATTCCGTGGACTTGAAATCCGATGTAGCCCTCGGGATCGCCCGGCTGCGTGAAGTCAGCGGCCACAACACCGTTGACCCAGCTCTGATAATGATCGCCCTTCACCACGATGCGGTACTTGTTCCACTCGCCCTTTTTGAATGCGGCCTTCGCGGCATCCGTGCGCAGCGCGTCTGTGTTCGTGAGCAAACTCCACCAAGTGCCGCGGCGTGCCTCGTCATAAAAATTTCCAGCCGTGCCATTCACCGCGATCTCACACTGCGGTCCATACAGCCTCCCTGCGGGCAGGGGCTTCCCACCTTTTGATCCTTCCGGCACTGGATCACCCTCTTTCGCCAGATGACTGCGCACCTGCACGCCAGAGTTCAGCGCGTCATCCACCTTCACCTCAAACTCCAGTTCAAAATCCTTGAACGGCCCATTAATAAGGAAGCTGTTCGGACTGCCCTCCGTCGTCGTGCCCACCAGTACACCGTCCTCGACCTTGTAGCTGGCCGTGCCGCTAACAATTTTTGCGTCTCCGAGTCCGTCCTTAAACCAGTGCTGCCAGCCATCGTCCGCAGCGTTCAACGTGGCAGTGGCAAAGGCGAGCATCAAAGCGAAGAGGGAAGTGTGTTTCATAGGCTCAACAAAACGGTAATCCTCGCGCGCTTCGTTCGCCAAATCCGAGTCTATCTGCCTCACGCCACTCGTCGCTCACTCTTGTTCAACCTTGTTCCAAAATCACTAGAAAAATCCCTCCCACTGCAAACTACCGGGTTTTAACCCGGAAAAAATGCCATTAAAACTCAATGAAATCTTGACCCTGCGAGTCACGACTGATAATAATAGGGTTATAATCCCATTTTAATTAGTGGCTCGCCCCTCCAACACCTTCGACTCCCTGACCCTGACGATTGCGATCACACCGCAAATCAAGGTGTACCTCGAGGATCTCACCCTGAAAGGCACATACGGGTGCAGCCCTGCGGAGGCGGCTAGAATGGTGTTGAGCAAAGCCATCGATGAAATGCTCGACAAGAATAGCCTCACGCGCCGCCAGTTCAAAGTCGATGACGGCCAAATCATCCCCGCCTAGCAACCCAGCAAAAAACCAACACCCACACTCCCGATGACCCTCGAACTCGATGCCGATCCCGACACCGCTCTCTTCACCACTTTGGTGGACGTGAGTCTCGCACCCGAAGATTGCGGCCCCTGCGTTTCAGACACGCAGCTCGCCGTGCTCGCATGGGAGATCACCACCTACATGCCAGCCCTCGCGACGAAGCTTGCGCGCGCTGGTCGCTCCAGGCTCCTCGCCGCGTAGCAGATCGCTAGCGCGCTCTGCATATTCAAAATGTCCGCGGCGCTTGTCATTGCGCCGTTAACGTTCATCATGCTGGCCCATTCTGCCATGCTGATGATTCAATCCCGACCCCTCCTCACAGCCGCCGCTCTCTCCGTCTCCCTGTTGATGGCCTCCTGCGCCACGATGAAAAAAATAGTGCCCGACATCACGATGCCGGACATCAATCTGCCAAAGATGCCCGATGTGGGCAAGCTCCTCCCCAACAGCGAGGATAAAGTCTCCGACGAAGATCCCTCCATGCCCTTTGATGCGCGCAGCAAACTTGCAGCCGGTCACACGCTGAGGATGCGTGTCTATCAGGGTGCTCGCGAAGGCTCGGAGCTTTTCAGCGGACTGGTGGTCATTGATGAAAATGGCGTGACTCAGTTTGGCAAAACAGGCTCCGCAAAGCTCGCCGGGCACACGCTGCCCGAGGCAGCGCGCATGATCGAAAGCGTGTTCCGGGTCGGAGGGCGGGCCTCATCGCAAGTCCGCGCGCACATTATCTCCATCGAAAATGTGAAGCTCGTCGCTGTCGAAGGCGACGTGCGCTCTCCGCGATACATGCCGACTTGGGACGCGATGAAATTCTCCGACATGGTGAACGTCGCCGGTGGCCGCACCCCCGGTTCACAAGCCCGCGCCGTCTATCTCGTGCGCGCCGGAGGAAAGAAATTCTTCCGCTGGATCGGAGCGCTCGATGAAGAGCAGACCCCGCAACCAGGAGACATCCTGCTCCTCAGTCCCGACCTCTGATCTCTCATCGCACATGCTTCTCACATCCGGCTCACCCTCGAACAAGAAACAGAATCCATCCGATGGAGAAAGCATCGAGCATCTTTTTAAAACTGGATTCATCCTCCGCATCGGTGCCGGACTCGCCCTCGCATCCTTCCACGCCTGGAGAGGCGCGCTGGGAGGTTATGAATTCCTTTGGCACGAGAAACCCTGGGACTGGGTCACTGCGCTCACAGAAGCCCACGCGCCCTACCCTCACCTGCTCGCTCCCGCCGCCGCTGCCGTCATCGCCGCCATCGCTTTGAGCTGGATCACAGGTTTCCTCACCCGCCTCTTCGCCTTCGCAGCCATCCCGGTCGGCATTGGCGCGCTGGTCGTCGCACAGCGGCTCGATTCTGCCCAAGTCGAAACCTGCTGGCTCTACATCATCATCGCCGTCACCCTGATGCTCTTTGGCTCCGGAAACCTCTCACTCGATGGTCTGTTCAAGCTCGGCGGCCGCACCAAAAAAGAAACACCAGACCGCTGGTAGCACGCTCATGCCCGCCACAGCACCAGCAACCGAACGTGTGCTCGCCATTGATCCAGCGCTGCGAAAAACGGGTTTCGCCATTGTCGAGAAGAACGGCGCCGACCTCCGCGCCATCACTTACGGCGTGATTCAAAACCCGCCCAAGCTCCTCCCCTCCGGCTGCCTCGTGCGCATCCGCGAACAACTCGCCGATGTGATCAAGACACACTCGCCCACCGTCTGCGGCATCGAGTCCACCATCTTCGTGCAGAGCTTCCGCACCGCCATCGTCCTCGGCACCGCCCGTGGCGCGTGTCTCCTCGCCGCCGCTGAGGCCGGCCTGCCCATTTATGAGTACGCCCCCCGCGAGGTGAAACAAGCAGCCGTCGGACGTGGCGCGGCGCACAAAGACCAGGTTGCATTCATGATCCGCTCGCTCTTGCGACTTCGTGAAACACCTCCGCCTGATGCAGCCGATGCGCTGGCCGTCGCCATCGCCCATTTTCAGAACGCAGACTCTCATCGCGTTGCGCAGACCGAGGCGCGGCGCGTTTAGCGGAAGAGCGCTTGCCATCGGCATCCACATCCGATTACATATCCCCACTTTTCCAACCGCATGTCCAGAAACCTCAGCTCACTCTCGTTCCGCAAAGGCGTCGAAAAAAATGTCTTCGAGCGCATGGTCGATGCCGCTGACAAAGCTGGCACTGCGGAGAAGAATGAATTCGTCCGTGGTCTCGGCACCGACTCGCTCTTCGGTGATGCGATCACGCTCGGCGCGGTTTCGTTCTATGACTTTCTGAAAAAGGAAAACGAAGAAAAAAAAATCTTCGTCTGCAACGGCTCGGCCTGCCTATGCGCTGGCACGCAGGAAAAACTGCATCACGATTTGGAGAAGCATTTCCCCAAAGATGAGATCGGCCACATCTGCTGCCTCGGTCGCTGCCATCAAGGCGATGCGTTTCAGTTTCAGGGGCACAATTACTCAGGGCAAAGCGAGGCGGCGCTCGGCGAACTTTTCAAAACGGGACAGGGCGACGATGCGGACCGCTACGCTGTCGTGTCACATCTCCAGCCTGCGATGCTCACCGCGGATTTTCCCGGCATCGATAAATACTACGCGCCTTTTGTCGCGCTGATCAAAACGAACGATCGTGACGCGCTTAGCGTCGAGTTGAAGGACAGCGGCCTGCGCGGCCGAGGAGGCGCTGGCTTCCCGTTGCATTTCAAATGGTCGTCCTGCCGCGCGGCGGAGGGCGCGGTTAAGTACATCGTTTGCAACGCCGACGAAGGCGATCCCGGCGCCTACATCGACAAGTATCTCATGGAGCTGCAACCGCACAGCGTGCTGCTCGGCATGATGGTCGCCGGCTGGTTCGCCGGTGCAGAGACAGGCGTGCTCTATATAAGAGCGGAGTATCCCGACTCCGTGCGCATCATCGACGCCGCCATCGCCGATCTGCACAAAGCCGGGCTGCTCGGCAAAGACATCCAGGGCAGCGGCTTCAACTTCGCGCTCAAGACCATCAAAGGCGCGGGCGCATACATTTGCGGCGAGGAAACCGCGCTGCTCGCCAGTCTCGAAGGCCAGCGGCCCGAGGTGCGCGTGCGTCCGCCGTTTCCCACCTTAGAAGGCCTCTTCCGCAAGCCCACCATCGTCAACAACGTCGAGACCTTCTCCAACCTCCAAGCCATCCTCACCCTCGGTGGCAAAGGCTACGCCAAGATCGGCACGCCGCAGAGCACCGGCCCGAAGCTCCTCTCGCTCGACTCCCATTTCGTGAAGCCCGGCATCTACGAAGTCGCCATGGGCACGCATCTGCAAACTGTGATCGACCTCGCGGGTGGATTCAAAACCAAAATCAAAGCCGTGCAGATCGGCGGCCCGCTCGGCGGCATCGTGCCGCTCACGCACATCGCGCAGCTCACCGTCGATTTCGAGAGCTTCAAAAAAGCCGGCTTCCTCCTCGGCCACGCAGGAGTCGTCAGCATCCCCGAGTCGATGCCGATGATCGAGTACATCCAGCACCTCTTCCAGTTCACATCCGACGAAAGCTGCGGCAAATGTTTCCCCTGCCGCCTCGGCAGCACGCGCGGCAAAGAACTCATCGCCAAAGCCCGCGCTGACAGCAGCTACAAGATCGACCGCACACTCATCAACGACCTGCTCGACACCATGGAACTCACGTCTTTGTGTGCCCTGGGCGGCGGTGTACCATTGCCGATCAAGAACGCGCTCGCGCATTTCAACGATGAGCTGGCTCCATATTTCCGCGAGCAGGCATGAGCGCAACCCCGCTGCTTCGACGGATACTCCAGGCAATGCAGAATCGCGATCACGCCGTGATGGACGTTCTTGAACGCACCCTCCATGAGCAAACCAAAGCCAGCACCCAAGACCAGCGCGAAAAGGCGCAACCGTCCGACTCGCGCGGAAACGCTCGCCGCACTCAAGGCGGAAAGCGATCGACAGCTCACTGAGCTGATCCGTCGCAGACTCGCGCTGCCCATCGAGAAGCGGATGAATTTCCTCCGCAAACGACTGCCCGGCGACGGCTCGTGTCTTTGATCGTGTGCATGTCACTTGACGGCCGGCTGCTGTTTCTTCCCGTGTGAGATCAGTTTCCAAAACTCATCATACTCAAACGGTCGGCTGAACTCGCCGTGATGGCACGTCGTGCAGTCGCCCGCGCCGAGCGGGCGGAATTTGAATTGCGGTGGCTGGCCGCTCGTGCGCTCGGCCACATGGCGGCTGCCGGGGCCGTGGCAGGATTCGCAGCCGACTTCAGTGAACTTGCTGCCTTTGAATTCGCGCCGGTAGCCGCTCGCGCTGCCGAAGCCGATGCTGTGGCAGCCGATGCAGCTCGGATCGGCGTCGGACTCGCGTCGCTTCAGCGTGTCCCATGCGCGCGAGTGGCCGCTCTTCTGCCAAATGGAAAAATCCTCCGCGTGACACGCCGCGCATGATGCGCTGCCGACGAAATGCGCCAGCTCCTTCACGCCGGGCACATCACTCGCGCCAGTCTTGCCGGGATCGTCGATGGTGAGCTTCGTGGCGCGCACCTCGTCGCGATACGCCTTCACCTGCGCGATGATCGACTCGTCCTGCGGGATCATCTCGTGCAGCATCACGATCTCATGCTTCGGCTCCGTGAGCCTGCCATCCACGAGCGGCGACTCCAGAAAACCAATGGCGCGGCCCTCGTTCGTAGTCGCGAGGAGCAGGGAACGGTTCGCTTTGCCCAGCTCCTGCGACGGTTGCTCCACATCTCCGCCGAGAATGACCTGCAGCTCAAAAAACCGCGCGGCCAGCTCCTGCATTCGTTCCTCCTTCGCAAAGGCGAGAAGAACGATCACATCCGCCGCCTTCCTCACCTCCGGCAGCAGCGCGCTGATCGCCGATGCCGGATCACCCACGCTCAATCCCTTGCCAGCTCTGCCCTCGCCTATGCTCGCGGGATCGACGATGCCGATCACGCCGTAGCGAACGCCGTTCACCTCCGTGACGAGCCACGGTTTGAGCAAAGGATTGCCCGTCGCCGCATCCATCACGTTCGCACTCAACAGCGGCACAGGACTTTCCTTTGCCAATGAAGTGAGCGTCGTCGCGTCGAGCATCGCCTCGCGACGACCCACATTCACAGCATGAAAACCGAGCTGCCCAAAACTCCGCAGCACATGGCGATACTGGATCACCTCGTAATCCGCCGTGCCCGCGATGGCATCGCCCGCATCGACACGCAGCGATGGATGCTGCTGCGCGTCGAGCACCGTTTTCAATCGCGTCAGCCCGCCGAGCTGGCCGGTAAAACAACCGCAAGGCTCGATGCGACCGCTCACATCGCAGGTCAAAATGATGCGCGCGTGTTTCGATCCCCCAGACTCGCTGGAGTTCTTTTCACACGACGCGAGACCAAGGCAAAAGAGAGCCGCAATCCAAAGCGGCGAAGCCCTTGTACTGCGGCAGCCCTGCTGCCGCTTT
>JANPIW010000449.1:0-10028 GCA_031425215.1 Verrucomicrobiaceae bacterium | reverse complement strand
CATGTAGTCCGGAGCATGCGGACTCTTCACAAAGTACTTTTGCACGTCCCCTCCGCGGATGAAACGGCCGTCGTCATGGAAGAAGGCCATGTAATGCCCTGGCGTGTTCAGGCTGATGACCGTGGACATCGTCACCACCCCGCCAAAGTCGCCGATGGCCTTCAGCTCGCTCCAAGTTCCGCCATCATCTTCCGACACCGCCATGCGGATGGGATACAGCCCGCTGAACATGATGAGACGCTTCTTCCCCGCCGCATCCACCACGCGGTGCAGCGTCGGCACTTCAAGGGACGTCTCCCAGGACTTCGGCGTCGGCAGCCGCTCGCTCCAGGTCAGGCCCGCGTCGTTGCTGCGCTTATAGACAATCGCACCGCGCCCGTGGCCCTTCGGATACACGCAGAGCATCGTCTTGTTGTCCTCCAGCAGCACTGTCGTCGGATGCCCGAGATACTGCCCCGCCTCGCGGTCCACGATCACCTGCCGCTGCGTCTCCGCGCTGATATCAACGATGGGAATCGTGTAACCCGGCGCGAGCTTGGTCTTCAGATTCTTCGGCGGCGCAAGAGAGACATCAGCTTTTTGCAGCTTGGATTGAGCGTGGCCGGAGGAGATGAGCAGGAGGGATAGCGCGGTGATAAGTCGGAGGTGCATGGCGCGAAACCAAACGCCTCGGAGTGCGCGGATTTAACGGCGGAAACTCAATCCTCGTTCTGCAAGGAGAGTGCCGATTGAGTGCCTCGCCGGAATGAAGTGGCGGGTCGCTGTGCCCCCTCAGCGTTTGAACACTTCTCTTGCCGAGCTGTGAGCAATGAACAGACGCTTGTCGCTCTGTGCGATTCATGCCATCGCTGCGGCGTGAAGCGATACCTCGTCCGACGAACCAACCATGCCGCACCCCAATGGTCAGAAGCCGATTCGCTGACGGATTTCGCATTCGCCTGGGAAGATCGCGACGCGCCACAGACCGGATTTCGCGCATTGCACGACGACGTAAATTTTCATTTCCGTTTCAACTGCAACGACACTGATCTCGTGCTGCCCGACAGAGCCACCATCAAGGATCGAGTGCTCGGCTCGGATCGCGTGGAGATTTTCTTCGCACCTGACTTGAGCCTGCGGCCTTACTACGGGCTGGAGATGTCTCCGCGCGGTGATGTGCTGGCTTACAAAGGAAACTTTTATCGTGAGATCGACTGGGACTGGACCTGTGCGGAACTGCAAATCGAAGCGCGCATCGAGGGCGGGCATTACACTGTCAGCGGCAGCATCCCGCTGGAGACTTTGCGCACGCTGAACATTCTCAGATCAAGCGAGATTCACGCTGGGATATATCGCGCCGAGTTTCATCACAAGGCAGATGGCGCTGTGCATTGCGGCTGGATGCCGTGGGTGAACCCTCAGACGGAACTCCCGGACTTCCATGTCCCTGCGTCGTTCGGCACGCTCGAACTCATTGATTGATCACGCGATCAGCTCAGGAATCGCGCGGCCATTCTCCACGATGTGAGTCGGGCGACCGTTCAGGTCATTGATCGTGACCTTCGAGTAGTCGATGCCGAGATGGTGGTAAATGGTGGCGAGGAAGTCGCTCGCATTGCAAGGGCGCTCGACCACGTCTTCGCCGCGTTTGTCGCTCGCGCCGATGACCCCGCCAGTCTGGATGCCGCCACCAGCCCAGATGTTCGTGAAGGCACGCGGCCAGTGGTCCCGTCCGGGTTGCAGCGTGCCTGTGGGGCCGCTGGCATCACCCGCGCCAGTGCTGCGATCAAAACTGATCTTCGGCGTGCGGCCGAACTCGCCCGTGACGACGACGAGCACCTTCTTGTCGAGTCCACGCGCATAAATGTCCTCGATGAGCGCTGACACACAGCGGTCATAGGTCGGCATGCGGAAACGCAGCGCTTCAAACTGATGCTGGTTCACCGCGTGGTCATCCCAGTTGCTCACACGACCGCAAAGCGCGCCGCTGAGGTTGCTGGTGACGATTTCCACACCCGACTCGACGAGACGACGCGCGAGCAGCAACTGCTGACCCCAGCGATTGCGCCCGTAGCGATCACGCGTGGCCGGGTCTTCCTTGCTGAGGTCAAAGGCATCGCGCGTCTGCGGATTCGTGAGCAGCGTGGCCGCCTGCGCTTCGAATTCATCCAGCGCGCCGAGTTCGCCCTCGCGATCAAACGCACGCTCCATCTTGTCCAGACTGCGGCGCAGTGCGATGCGGTCATTGAGCCGACGAGTCTCCGATTCATCAGCGAGCCCGATATTCGGCACCTGGAACGTCGGACGATTCGGATCGTCACTCACACCAAATGGCGCATACGCATCGCCGAGATAAGCAGGACTCGAATACTCTGGCGAAGGTGGTGGCACGCCGATGTAATTCGGCAGCGGATTGGCGCGTCCGTCTTCTTTCCCACGGAGATAATGCGCCACCGACATCCAGTCTGGCAGCCGCGGCTTTGGCTTGTCGCGCGTGTCCGTGTCGCCAGAGAACATCTGCATCGTCCCCGCCGGATGTCCGCCCGCCGTCTGATGCATCGAGCGCAGCACGGTGAACTTATCCGCGATCTTCGCGTTCATCGGCAGCAGCTCGGTGAAATGCGTGCCCGGCACCTTCGTGATGATCGTCTTGAACGGCCCACGATACTCGCTGCTCGCGTCCGGCTTCGGATCATAGGTGTCGATGTGCGACTGCCCGCCCGGCAACCACACCATGATGATCGACTTCCGCTCGCTCTTCGGCTTCGCCGCGTTCTCCGCACGTAGTTTCAGCAATCCCGGCCAGCTCAGCGTCGCCATCCCGGCCAAACCAAATTGCATGAACCCACGCCGCGACAAAGGACCGGCGCAACGAACGAGAGAAGGGGGCTGAATGATGGATGACATGTGTGAAACCTACGCGCAGGAGCAGCGGCATCTTGCCTGTAGGCGCAGAGCAACAACCCCCCGGGGACTTGATCAGCACTGTCGATTTAGGTGCAGGAAGCTCCATCAATGGCGATAACCTGCGGTGCTGGGTCAGTTTGAGTGACGATCACTCTTGCAATAGATTCAGCAAATGGTCGCCGACCGAGCAGGTCGGTTTTGGTCGGTTGATCGTTGAGCATACAGTTATCGCTTGATGGTGTAGTGCGCCCCGCGCCCCTGTCCCTTGGGCACGAGGTAGCCTTTCTCGACGAGTTCCTTGAGGCGCAGCTTCACGGTGCTTGGCTTGCCCTTCGTGAGCTTCACGATCTGGCTGAGCGTGAGGGTTTCGTGATCGGGGAGGAGGGCGACGATCTTCTTCGCGAGGGGGTGGAGGTCTTCGGCGCGGGTTTCTTCGAGGGCGATCTTTTTGGAGAGGGCGTCCTTTTGCTTCACGAGAGAGCGGAGGAAAAACAGGAGCCAGGCTTCCCAATCGGGCTTTTCAGACTGGAGCGTGGTCTGGGTGCGGCGGAGGGCGCGGTAGTACCCTTCCTTCGTAGCCTCGATGATGCTTTCCAGCGAGCTGAACGGAACGTGGGCGTAGCCTGCGCGCAGCAGCATGAGTGTGGTGAGGACGCGGGAAAGGCGACCATTGCCATCCTGGAAGGGATGGATGGCGAGGAAGACGACGATAAAGCTGCCGATGAGCAGCAGCGGATGCAGGGAGTGCTCGCGGTCGGCTTTCGTGAACCAAGCGACGAGAGCCTCCATCTCGCGCGGTGTGTCGAAGGGCGAGGTGGTCTGGAAGACGATGCCGATCTCTTTGCCATCGGCATCGAAGGCGGCGACATGGTTGGGGAGTTTCTTGTAGTGGCCGCGATGGCGCTCGTCCTTCGTGCTGTGACGCAGGAGATCCTGATGAAGCTGGCCGATCATGTTCTCAGTGACGGGGATCTGCTCGAAGGCATCGAACACCTGATCCATGACATAGGCGTAACCGGCGACCTCCTGCTCGTCGCGGGTCTTGAACTCGGTGATGTGCAGGCGTCCGAGCAAGTCCTCGACCTGACGATCCGTGAGCTTTGATCCCTCGATGCGTGTGGAGGAGCCGACGCTCTCGATGGTGGCGACCTTCCGCAGCGAGGTCAGTTTCTCCGGTGAGAGGCTGCGAATCATGCGCCACTGACCTTTGAAATCCTCCAGCTCGGCAATGAGCCGGAGCATCTCTGGCGTGATGGGAAAAACGGGAGGGAACATGGCGGCTTGGCTGATTTCTTGGCCGATTATAGCCGATTATGGCTGATTCGCAAGAGGGCATTTTTTGTAGAGCCTCCATCACCCCACGAGCTGCCTTGCCTCCTCCATGAGCCCATGGTCAAACGCGCTGGCATAAGCGGCCATGGTGCCCGCCTTGAGTCGCAGTTTCCGGCCGGCTTCGCGCCATGAATGAACGGCCTGAAAAACTTCGCGGAGGATTTGCCGGGCCTGGGCGGGCTTCAAGGCGAAGCGGGCGGCGGCATTCAGCGCAGCGTCGATGCTCGGCTCGACGTTGTCCTCGGAGATGGCGGTTTTGTTGACGTGGGCTCGTTCCATCTCGGGCACGGGATTCAGGTCGTAGGCGGGCGAGAGTGACCAGTGGCCGGGACGATGCATGAGGAAGCCGTGGTTGCGTGCGTGGTCGTCGCAATTGCTGGCGAGCAGGCCAAAGACCATGCGCCGCCAGAGTTCGTGAAGATCGCGGGTCACGCTGTCGCCGAACTGGCGGATGGCGTCGGCGATCATCGTGTAGGCGGCGCTTTGATCCTGCGGCAAACCGAGGAGCGTGGCGGCTGAGATGAAATGCACGCGCTGTGAACCTGCGCGATCAAAGCGTGTGATCACAGAAACGCTGCGGCCTGCGACGGTCACGAGCTGGTGGTCTGCCACCGTCATCCCGGCCTGTCGGGCGAGTGTGAGCGCCAGGATTTCGCCGGCGGCGATGTCGCGCGTGTCGTCGGGCTTGGGGAACTTGGCGATGCCGAGGCTGCCATCCTTCAACAGCACGGCGGACTTGGGCCGTGCACCGCCCAGCGGCGATCCTTCCGCCAAAAGGAAGCGCAGGTCCGCTGCGGTCTCGCTTTCATGATGGATGGCGTCAGCCGCCTGAATCAAGGTGCCGAGACGCACGAGCGGCGGCAGTTTGCCGGTGGTGGGGGCAAGGAAAGCATCACCGTCCGAATCACGGAATCGCAGTGCGCCGATGCGCGAGACGTCATCCAGCGCCAGCACATAGTCGAGATCACGCCAGGGCTTCTGCGCGAGCACCTTATTCCGCACCGCACGCTCGATGAGCAGTCGGCCCCAGCGATCCGGCCCCGCATCCTGAAACGCTCCGTGCAGCACCGGCGCATGATGAGCCGGGCGCTGCAATGGCAGCGCGGTGGGATCAAGCGCGAAGGCATCCGCCCGCGACAACCACTCCGCCGCGTACTCGAACGACGCCGAAGCACCGCGCTCCGGCGTGTGCAGCCGTCCCACGAGATGCGTCGCGCCCTGCCAGTCGATGTGAACCTCGGTGGTCATGATTTGGGAGCTGATTTCGCGCGGTGGATGCGTTTCGGCAGCAGCTCAGCTTCCTTTTCCAAGCCAAGCGTGTCACCGCCTGCTGCTGCGAGAGTAGCGAGCCGCTCATGGAGCTGAAGCACGAACAAGGCGGTCGCGAGAGTGCCGATGGCGACGGTGGGATCGCCGCTCTCCATGCGCCAGAGCGTGTCCCGGCTGATGAACAAACGCTCGGCCATTTCAGCGGCGGAAATACGGCGCTTCTTGCGTGCCACGGCAAGATCACGGCCCAGGGTGCGAAGCGCACGACTGACCGGCAGAGGCAGGGATGGGGATCTGGCAGGCATGGCTTAGTGTCTGCCATATCTGACAAAAAGGCAACTAACGTCTGATATGGCAGACTTTACTTCGCCCCAAACGCTACGAGTTCCTTGCCCGCGCTATCCCACACGCGCAGCAAGCTGTCCTCGCCGCCAGCTATGAGGGCGCTCCCTCAATCCTCCACGTCATCGCTTGCCTGTTTGTTCGCCAACAGAATGGCGGCAAGCGGATCGGGAGCAGTGAGGATTTCATCAGGCAATGAAAAAAGGCGGCGGAAGGCGCGATGGCGTTCGGCATCCACTCCGATGCGTTCAGGTTCCGGCGGGCGCGTGAGGTGCTCGTGCCAGCGTGAGACATCGCTGAAGAGTTTGTGGTAGCTCCGGGACCAGCGCGCGGCTTCTCGCTGGGCTTCATCTAGCCAGGCGATGAGATCAAGACGGTCCACAGCGGCGAGGCAGGCTTCGGCTTTTGCGAGGTCCTGCTCGACACCGGCGAGCAGCGAATGCCAGACAATGAGATACACAGGTGATTCCGCCGGTTGCCTGCTTGCCTTGTGGCATGCGTTGCACCACATGGTTTCTTTCATGATGCCGGTTAGCACAGGGCACCCAGACAAGACGGAGCCGATCTTGAAATTCGCCATGCAACTGTCGAAGTGCTTCGTCTGCAGCGAGGACTCCTCGGAGCCGCAGGCGGGGCAGATCAGCGGCTTCTTGACATGGATGGTGTCGAACATTCCCATGCCTGAATGATGCACAGAAACGCACGCCGGGACAAGCGAGTTCTCTCCACGCGAGAGGATGGGAGCATTGCGATCCGATGAACCACTACTTCGTCCCGAACGCCACGAGTTCCTTCCCCGCGCTGTCCCACACGCGCAGCAGGCTGTCTTCGCCGCCGGCGATGATGGCGCTGCCGTTGGGGGCGCTGACGGCGGCTTGCATGTAGACGGGCAGATTCGCCATAGCGCGGACTTCGGTACCTTCGTCTGTGACGATGCGCACTTTGTTGTCGCCGGCGGAAGTGACGATTTGATTCGTGGCACCGATGAACTGCAATGAGGTGACTTCCTTGGTCCAGCCTTCGATTTTTTTCTTTCGTTCGCCGATGATCATGTCCCAGGTCGAGACCGTGCCTTCTGCGCCAGCGGTGGCGAGCACGCGGCCATCGCTGCGGAAGGCGATGCCCATGACGTGATGTGTGTGGCCTTCAAACAGGTTCGTTTGCTTGCCGGAAGCGATTTCGGTGACACGGGCGATCTTGTCGGCGGCACCTGAGGCGAGGCGTTTGCCGTCGGGAGAGAAATCGAGGCACAGGACGGTGTCGCTGTGCTTTTCCTTCCACGTCTGTGCGGCTTTACCGGTCGCGACATCGAAGATGATGATGTCGCCGGAACGTGACAGCTCGCCGCCGCCAGTGGCGAGCGTTTTGCCATCGGGACTGAAGCGCACGGCATTCACGCGGTCGGCGAAGAGACCCTTCTGGTCGATCTTGCGCTCTAAAGTCCAGCGCGGCGTGCTGCCGACGGTCTGCGTGACAGCTTTCGTCGCCACAAACGAACCGTCGGGTGCGGAAGTGATCGTCGTGGTCGCAGCGACATTGCCGCCGCTTTCTTCAATCGGCGTTCCCGTGGCGGCGGCCCACTCACGCAGCGTGCCATCCTCAAACATCGACACCACACGTTGAGCATCGGCGGAGAAGGACACGGCGATGGGTTTCGCAGTAGTTTTGGTCAAAGCCAGCTTCAAAGCGGCGAGATCGGCCGTGGCCTTGTCCTGCGTGGTTTTGGCGGCTGTGATGGCCACATTCGCGGCGGCGACGGCTTTGGCGTTCTTCGCTTTCGAGTCGCTGATGCGCTTCAAATCATCTTCAGCGTCCTTCACATTGCTCTCGGCGGCAGAGACAGCCGCGAGAGCGGAGACCTCAGTCATCTTCGCGGTGATGAGCTTGTCCTGCGCGGTTTTGAGTTCCTTCTCAACGGCTGCGTCTTTGGCAGTAGCGAGTTTGGCCGCAATCTCATCCACTGCCTTCTGCGCGGTGGTTTTGGCCTCGGTGGTGGGCGGTACGGCTTTTTGTTTTTCTGGCAGCACCTTCTTCATCGTCACGATGGCTTCCTTGGCTTTGCCCAGCAACACATCGAGCGCCTTGTCCTGCGCTTCGATGCGGGCGATCTCGCTCTTTTGAAAAGCCGTCTCCAGTGTCTGTGCCGCGATGGTCCAGTCCAGTTCTGCCATCTTCTTCGTCGCCGCCACGCTGCCGCGCAGTTCGATGATCTGCTTCGCTGTCGCGGCATCCCACACACGCACCGAACCATCGGCGCAACCGGTGACGACCTGTTTGCCATCGGCGGACATCGCGCCGCTCACGACGGCGACTTTGCCTGCGGTGGCGATCTTCTTGATTAAGTCGGCACTCGCAGGTGTTGAAACGGTCTTCGCGGAACTCGCCACCGGTTTGCCAGCTTCAAGCTTCCAAATCTTCACCTCGCGAAAACTGCCGCTCGCCAGCTTCGTGCCGTCGGGACTGAAGGAAAGCGACTGCACCAGCGCCCGATGCGCCGCGCCGCTCTTTTCCGCTGGATCACTGATCTGCGCCACAAACTGCCGCGTGGCCAAGTCATAGACGAAGATGTGATTCGAGCGCCCGCAGGCCACATAGCGTCCGTCCTTGGTCATCGCCACACTGTAGATAGGATCGACGCTGGCCGCGAACGCCTGCAACACCACCGCACGCTCCTGCTGCACGGACGCTTTCGCGCCCTGGTCGATCCACTGCTTCAAAATAGCGATCTCTGTCGGAGTGAGATTCACCGCGCCGGATTTGTTGTTCCCTGGCGGCATCTCCATGTCATGCTGATGCAGCGAGGCCTGCACCACGAGGCTCTCGGCGCTCTTTCCGGGAACGAGAGCGGTCCCCGCTTCGCCGCCTTTGATCATCAGCGCGGGCGTCTCCATGTTCAGATCCGCCTTCGTCGTGGTCTTGTTGTGACACGAGATACAATTCGTCTTCAGGAAGGGATAAACGTCCTTGTAATAATCCAGATCGGCGGCCGTAGCAGGCAGGCCGATGAGTAGAGCTAGAAGAATGCGGAGCGACATCTTTAAACCTACGTTCTTTAAATGCCCGCACGATCAAGCAAACGTGTTCTTGGCGAAACGAGGGATGCGCGTTACTCTGGGCGCATGAGCAGTAACCTCTCCTTCGCCAGCAGGCACCACGAGCTCGTGTGGTCAAACTCACGGGCTGGCGAAGAGGTCTATCTGCGTGCCGCGTTGCTGCGCCCGCACTTCCACACCATTATCGACGCCTGTCGCACCTTTGGCCTCGCACAAGTCAGCTCAGAATGGCAGGCCTTGGCAGTCGAGGACACGCCGGAGGCCCGCCGCGCCGCGCCAGCCATCACGCGCATGCTGCGAAACATCGAACTCGGGCTCCAACATGCTACGCGCTGACACTGAACAAGTCTGGCATCACTTAGAACATCAAGTCGCCCTCGCTGGCTTTGTCCTCATCGGCGGCAGCGCCATCACTCTGCATATCAGCCACCGGCTGAGCGAGGATTTGGACTTTGCCTGGACGGGGCCAAAGCTGCCACTTTCGCAGTTGGATGTTCTCCGCCGACTTTCATCCGCAAGAGAATTCACCCTCCAACCTGATGACGATCCAGCCGCACTGGACGAGTTTGAAATCGCGGGGATGGACCTGCATGACTACCAACAGGACTTCCTCGTCGCAGGGAAGGTCAAAGTTAGTTTCTTCACGACTGACGAGCCTCTGTGTCGCATTTTGACCGGCACAAAACTCGAAACAGGACCACGCATCGCCACCTTGGACGAGCTGTTTGCCAGCAAGTGCCTCATCACCGCCGCCCGCTCGAAATCTCGCGACTGGTTCGATCTCTACTGCCTGATGACGCAACATGGATACACGCTGGAGAGCTTCCACTCCGCGTTTGTGAAAGCAGGCATTCCAAGTCAGTTTGACCTCGCCATGCAGCGGCTTTGCTCTGGTCGCCCATCCCTCAGCGATGAAGGCTTCGAGCTCATCGCGCCCCACGCACCCTCCTTGGAGGAAATGCGTGACTTCTTCGTCCGTCAACGTGACGACTACGAACAAGCCATTGCACGACAGGAGTTAAAACCCGCCTGACTCACTTTGCCGCCGTTGTCGGAGCGGCAGCTTTCACGCTTACGCGGATCGGCTCGGAGATGAGGATTTCGACCGTGTCGGTGGGATTGGCGGCGCTCGTCACGGACTTCATG
>JANPIW010000448.1:0-2354 GCA_031425215.1 Verrucomicrobiaceae bacterium | reverse complement strand
CTCCTACTCGTCCTCGAATGCAAAGGTCCGAGGACGAGCAGGAGAACGAGGACGATTCAGGGTTACTGCTTTCGCGCCGGCAAGTATGTCCGAGCCGAAAGGCTAAAGCAGCCAGCCAGCGCGGCTCACGGCAGCTCCTTGAGCTGAATGCGGCGATACTCCATCACGCTGCGATCGCCTTCGAGACCGATGGGGCCGGACTCGGGGAGCTTGAGCGCGTCTTCCAGCACTTCGCCGTTGCACTCGCAGTGCGCGATGCCGTCCTTAACGGTGACGATGATTTCATTCCAGTCCTGCGCCTTGTACTTCTTGAGTTCCTTGTAAGGCCCGGCCACGAGATAGTCTCGGCATTGGAGCTGCGGCTTGCGGATGAAGACGCCGCTGTCCGCATTCACGGCGGCGCGGAACTCGAGCTTGAGAATGAAATTCTTCGGGAACTCCGCTGTCGTGTACATCTGTCCGGTGAGCTTGTCCGCCTCGGAGGGAAAGCTCACGGTGAGCACGCCATCCTTCGCAAAGTAGCGCTTGTCGCTCGACTCGATCTTGCCGTCGAATTTCTCAAGAATCTCGCCCGCCTTCGTCGCCGTCTTGTCCGTCTTGGCGCGGAAGCACCAGCCCGTGAGGTCTTTGCCATTGAAGAGCGAGGTGAAGCCGGACTCAGGAGTCCAGTCATCAGCACGGGCGATGGAGAGTGAGAGGGCGAGGAGGAGGGCGGTGTGTTTCATGGTGCGGCAATGGAACGCATGATGGGAAGATGGCAAGCCAACATCAGTCCTCGCTGCCTGGGGCCTCCAGCAGCCTTATGGGCAGAGTTGATTGTTGTCAGGCGGGCTATTTCGGTTTTCACGGTTCATCCATGACTGACGCCACCGCAATAAGTCCGGGAGAGTGATGCAGACATTCTTGTCCGCACGAGCGCCCAGGGAAACGAAACGCCCAAAGGCAGACAAGAATGTCTGCCACACACTTTTTGCGGTGGTGTCATGACTTGTTTCACGGTCTCTTGATTCGCATTGCGAGGATGGGTCAAGTCCCCGTGAGCTGTGAACAGATTCCCGCTTGCCTCTACATTAGGGGCTTGGTAAAACTGCCGCCGTCATGCCCGACGATCCCGCCACGCCAGCACCCATCCCCGGCACAACACCGACAGGCTACAAGCGCACACAGGGCGGTGGGGTGAAGTGGCAGCCGCCCACGGCGGAGCATTTGAGCATACTCCTGCCGCAATATGACATCGAGTGCATCCTCGGCTACGGCGGCATGGGCGCGGTTTACTAGGGGAAGCAGAAGGCGCTCGACCGCACCGTGGCCATCAAGATTCTCCCGCCGGGACTTGAGGACGAGGACTTCAGCTATGTGGACCGCTTCAAAAACGAGGCCAAGGTCATGGCGAAGTTTATGCACCCGGCCATCGTCGGCGTGTTTGATTTTGGCGAGACGAGCGAGGGGCAGTTGTACATCGTCATGGAGTTCGTCGATGGCACCGATGTGCAGAAGATGCTGTCCGAGCAGGGCAGGCTGCCGTCCGAGCACGCGCTGGCCATCACCGCGCACGTCTGCGATGCGCTCAAGTATGCGCACGAGCACGGCGTCATTCACCGCGACATCAAGCCGGCCAACATCCTCATCAACATGGAGGGCGCGGTGAAGGTGGCCGACTTCGGGCTGGCCAAGGCCGAGGAAGCCGGCGCGAGCGGGCTTACGAAGAGCGGCATGGCCATGGGCACGCCTGACTTCGTCGCGCCCGAGACGCTGGTCATGGGCGTGAATGTCGATGGTCGCGCCGACCTTTATGCCGTCGGCGTCATGCTCTACAACATGCTCACCGGCAATGTACCGCGCGGCGCGTTCAAGCCCGCATCCGTCCAGGTGCCCGGCACCGATCCGCGGTTCGATGTCATTGTGCAGAAGGCCATGCAGATGGACCGCGAGGAGCGCTACCAGAGCGCGATGGAAATCCGCCGTGATCTCGATGTCATCCTCACCACGCCGCTCATGCAGGCTGGAGGCAAAAGCAGCGCCGCCATTCCGAAGCAGGCGCTCAAATCTGGGAACGCGGGTCTGCGACCCGCTCCGGGCGGGCCACAGGCCCGCGCTCCCAGGAAAGACGCCGCGCGCACAGCCGCGCCAAATTTGAAATCTGAAATTGCAGATCGCAAATCCAAAGCCCCGCTTCTCATCGGCATTGCAGCCGTCGCCGCGATTGCCATCGGCGCGTTCTTCATGAGCAGCCGGAAGGCGGACGTGTCGTCCGCCAGTCAGGCGGGGTTGAACCCCGCCACACAGGCGGACTCCAAGTCCGCCTTACCGATCAAAGTGCGCGAGAATCCAAAGGTGGGGCAAGCCGCTGGGTT
>JANPIW010000447.1:0-1652 GCA_031425215.1 Verrucomicrobiaceae bacterium | reverse complement strand
GGCGATCGCTATTCGCGGTCAGCGAGACAGTCGACCCCGCGACGCCGGCCGCCCCGGTATTCGTCAGAACCAGACGGCCCTGGGTGATGGTGGTGGTGCCATCGTAGGTGTTGTCGGAGTTGAGAATGAGCACACCGCCATTGCTCTTGGTGAGCGATTGCAGGCCGGTCGCCTGGTCACCGATGATCCCATTGACGGTCATCACACCAGCGCCCGCTTGGAAACTGTTGTCCACGCCGACGGCCAGGGTGATGGTGTTCGCCGAGTTGGCGAAGTTGATATTATTGACCACCAGATTGGTGAAATTGGTGCCCAACGTGAGGACCTGAAGAGTGCGGCCGGCGTCGAACGTCAGGTCGTTAATCCGGAGATCGTTGTAGCCGGCGCCGAGCAGCGAAGTCGTGCGAATGGTGCCCGTGCCGCCGCTGACGGACACGTTGCGCGCCGCGTACTGTGTGCCGACCTGTCCGCCGTAAGTGCCCTTGGCGGCATCGAGCCGGAGTTCACCAGCCTGCAGGAGAATGGTGTCATTGAGAAGGCCACCTGTGCCCAGAGACCCATTAACGCCAGCTTGCAAAATGCCGCCGTTCCCAATGAGAACCTGCCCCGTAAAACTCTGCGCTCTTGGGAGATAAATCGTACCAGCGGTGTAGTTGACGGCGGTGGCCGAAGGCGCGCCGACGATGACGCCGAAAGCTCCGGTCAACACGTTTTCATTGGCGATGGTCAGCGTGGAGTTGTTGTTGATGTGACCACCCAAACGATAAGACGTGACTGCTCCGCCAGAGGGCGAGAGGGTGGCGCCGGTGAAGGTGCCATTTGCCGTGTCCGCACCAAACCAGGCTTCGACGTTCGGCGCCACGGCCCGGATCTGGCCGATGACGTCGGCCTGGAAGTTATTGTTCCCACTGATGGTCACCGCTACCCGGCGGGCCTGGCCGCTTTGGTTGTTGGCGATGAGGATATTGTTGCCGCCGCCGGTCGGAATCCCGCCGGTCGCCGTGAAGCTGTTGAAAACAATCTCACTGCCCGTGCCGTAGCCGTCGCCGAAGCTAATCGTCGCCGGGGTGGTGACGTCGTTGTTTTGCAGGATGATCAACTGCCGCGAGCCGATATTGGAGGGCGCTTCGATGAGCAGACGCGCGCCAGAGCCAATCTGGATGTCGTTGCCGGTGACGTTGGCCCCGAGGGTGCCCGTTTTGGTCAGCCAGATTTCACCCTCACTGATGATCGTGCCGTTCTGGTAGGTCTTGGCGTTGTCAATGAGCAGGATTCCGCCGCCGCGCTTGACGATCGAGCCATTGGTGATGTCGCCCGTGATGGCGCCGATGACCGCGCGGTTGCCGGCCGCAGCATTGCCGTCGAGGCGGATGTAACGCTGCTCCCCCCCGAGATCGAGGGTATTGACCAGGGTGGCCACGTGGGTCGCGTTGCCGCCGTTGAGGGTGAAGATGCCGGGATTGAAGGTTGCGCTGCCCCAGACCACCGTGGCACCCGCACCGCCGAAGTTGATGTCGATGGGCGCTCCAAACGCCGAGAAACCGGTGCTGCCGCCGCCGATGCCGCCACCCCCGAGGAATTGCACTTGACCGACTCCGGTGCCCAGGGCGCGGGTGAAGTCGCCGTCGTTTTCGTAGGTGGCCTGACCGGTC
>JANPIW010000446.1:0-10753 GCA_031425215.1 Verrucomicrobiaceae bacterium | reverse complement strand
CAGCACGTCGCGCACCTCCTTCATGACGCCTGCAAGATCGAGGTCGTTGAACTTCTTCAGGCCATCCGCAATGCCTTTGATCAAATCGTCCAACTCGGTGCCCAAGGTCGGCACATTGGGATATGGAGAAGCGACCTCCGGCTTGTAGTCGAAGATGGGCGAATCGGGAATCAGATCGAACTCGATGTAGAGCTGGCCCGTCACCAGACTCTGCTGCTTCATGCGCGCGCGCAGGCCATCGGCGATTGCTTTGTTCACTCCTTTCTCCGTGATGAGGTCGATGCTGCCATCACTGGTCAATCCAGTTTCGTTCAGGTCTTTGTGGGATAGTTCCACCACGACCGGGATGATCTTGCGGTTCTCCTTTTGGTCGATGATCACCTTGATGGAAGTCACGCGACCGATGCGCACACCGCCGAAGCGAACTTCAGAGCCGACGAGCAGGCCATAGGCGCTCTTTTCAAAATAGAGGATGATGGAACTCGACTTCTCGAAGAACTTGCCCGCTCCGAAAAGCAGCAGCGCCCCCGCGCCGAGCAGCAGGCCGAGAAGAGTGAAGACCCCGATGAGTGTAGGACTGGCTTTTTTGCTCATGGGGGTGGTGCAGGTGTGTCGCCTCGATTGAGAAAGAGGCGGACAGCGGGGTTGTTCGATTGGTCGCGCAGCTCATTGGGATTACCGATTGCTCCCTGCGTCTTCGTCGCGGTATCGAGAAAGAGCGCGGTGTTGGCGATGCTGAAGATGCTGGCCAGCTCATGGGTGACGATGACGACGGTTGACCCCTGACTGTCACGCAGACCAAGAATAAGATCATCGAGGCGACGCGAACTGAGCGGATCAAGGCCAGCACCAGGCTCGTCCAGAAAAAGTATGTCAGGGTCGAGTGCCAGGGCGCGCGCGATGCCTGCGCGTTTCTTCATGCCACCGCTAATCTCGGACGGATAGTAGTCCTCGTAACCCGACAGCCCCACTAGCGACAGCTTGTAGGCCACCAAGTCGCGCACAGTCGTAGCAGTAATGTTTCCCGCTTCCTCCAAGGGCATTGAGATATTCTCGCCCAACGTGAGCGAAGACCAAAGCGCACCAGATTGGTACATGACACCGAAACGTCGCATGAAAGCTCCGCGCTCATCAGGATCGGTGGCCGTGAAATCCTCGTCGCCATAAAGAATGGAGCCTTTCGCAGGCTCCTGAAGGCCGATGAGATGGCGCAGCAGCGTGCTCTTGCCGCAACCACTGCCTCCCATGATGACGAAGATGTCCTTCTCCTGAATCTCGAAATTCAGATCACGCATGACCACCAGATCGCCATAGGCCATGGTCAGTTCTCGCACGGTGATTTTTGCAGCCATGATCAGATTCCCAGCATGGTGAAGATGGCGGCGAAGGCGGAGTCGATCACGACGACCGCTGTGATGGCTGCAACGACGGCGCGAGTGGTCGCCTGACCGACAGCAGCGGAGGAGTTTCCCGCCGACATGCCCATCATGCAGCCGCTGGCGGCGATCGCGACGCCGAAGAAGACACTCTTAATGACGCCGAGCGAGGCGTTCGTCATATCCACCGCGTTGAGGGTCTGGTTCCAATACAATTCAGGAGTGATGCCAACCATTGATCCCACCACCATGCCGCCGAAGATGCCGATGATGTTGGCATACACGGTCAGCAGCGGCATCATCAGCACCAGCGCCAGCATCCGCGGGAGCACGAGGAAATCGAAGGGGTTGAAGCCAAAGGTGCGCAGTGCGTCGATTTCCTCGTTCGCTTTCATGCTGCCGATGTGGGCGGCGAAAGCAGCACCCGTGCGGCCACTCATGATGATGGCCGTCATGACCACGCCCATTTCACGCACCATGGCAATGCCGACAAGATCTGCGACGAATATGTTAGCTCCATAAGTCTTGAGCTGAACATTCCCGACGAAAGCCAGGATGAGGCCGATCAAAAAGCTGATCAACGCGACAATCGGCAGCGCCTCCACCCCACATTGCTGCAGCGTCATCCAGAAGTCGGAGGCCCGAAAACGTGCCCGCCCGGTGAAAAAGCGAAGCAGCGACAGCACGGTCTGCCCCGTGAAATCCAGCAGTGCTTTAAGACTGGCCCAGGCCGCCAGCGAGAAACTTCCCAGCTTGCCAAGAATGGAAGACGATTCATCCGAAGGCTTCGCGGCGCCTCCTTCCGGCACCGCGAGCGCTAGTTCCAGCAGACCGCGCAAGTTATCAGGCAGGCCATCCAAGGGTGGTTTCTCCGGCGTTTCTTGATCGGTGACTTTGACGCTGCGAAAATGACCGAGCAAAAAGGCTGGGAGCGTGGAATCGTAGGCGCCCAGTTTCTCCATTTGATAGTGCGTTGGAAAATGCGTGAGCGGAGTTCCTTCAATCTTCACAGCAGGACCATCGCGCCGCCAATCACCCGATACTTGCAGAGTTCCCACATCGCCTTCTTGATGCCAGACGGCGGTGGGTGGGGAAGACGAATCTGTAGTCATCCAAAGGGTGGCTGGTTATGATCCCCAAACTGGGAATTCCAGATAAGAGTCACCTCGGAATCAAGCGCGCGCGATGGGGTGAAACCCTACAATCGGCTGTTGAATGCCGTCGCGACATCAGACGGCGCGCAATTGATTCGCTATGGGGTGTAAACCTGCTTCTTATTTTATTCTACTTTCGGGTTACACCCCATGGCTTGTAACTGTTGTGTGTTCCAGCGTCAACCATGTGGAAACGAGATCGTGACCACACAACAAAACAAACAAACAAACAAAAACAAGCCACACCACACCCATGATCAAAAATATCCTCTTCTCTGGCCTCCTTGGCCTCGTCGCATCAGCCGCCTTTGCCGCTGATGACATCATCGCCACCGCCAAATCTGCAGGCACCTTCAAAACCTTGACTGCCGCGCTCGATGCGGCGGGCAAAACTGAGATGCTCCAGGAAGAAGGCCCCTTCACGGTCTTCGCGCCAAGTGATGAAGCCTTCGCTAAACTGCCCGCAGGCACGGTGGATGACCTGCTCAAACCAGAAAACAAAAAGAAGCTCGGCAAGCTCCTCGCCTACCATGTTGTCAAAGGCAAGGTCATGGCAGCCGACGTGAAGACAATGATGGCCAAAACCGCCAATGGCGCGGAATTGGACATCAAGGTCAATGGCGACACCGTGATGGTCAACGACGCCAAGGTCGTAAAAGCCGATGTGGCCGCTAGCAATGGCGTCATTCATGTCATCGACAAGGTGCTCATGCCGCCGGCTAAATAAGTTCCGCGCTGCGCATTCAATCATGCTCTCCATCTGGCCTCGGCAAAGAGGCTGGTTGGAGAGTTTTGTTTTGCCCAATCTATGAAACTCAATTCACCGAAGTTGTTCGCCGCTTGCGTCCGCATCTGCTTCGCTGCCGCGCTCTCGGCCATGAGCAGTTGTGCGCCCTTTGCACCGCCACATGCGAATGAGAAAATCCATCGCAACGTCCTTTTCGCCTCGCCGCAGGGTCACGAGCTGCGCATGGATTTGTATGTTCCGCAGACGGACAAGCCCGCGCCGGTGGTGGTTTGGATCTTTGGTGGCAGTTGGAAATTCGGCAGCAAGGGCTTCCATGTGAATGTCCGAGACCTTACCAGCTCAGGCATCGCTGTGGCCTCGATCCAGTATCGCCTGAGCGGCACGGCCGTGTATCCGGCGCAGTTGGATGACTGCCGCACCGCCGTGCAATGGCTGCGCGACAACGGCAGCCGCTACGGAATTGATCCGCAGCGCATCGGTATCAGCGGTGAATCAGCGGGCGGCCACCTCGCGGCGCTCGTCGGCACAGTCGAAGGTTCGCCTCGCATCCGTGCGGTGTGCGCGTTGTATCCTCCGACTGATCTCGTGACGCTGGGCCGGATATTCGCGAATCCCAAGAAACCGAGCAGCATCGAAAAACTATTGGGCGGACCCATCGAACAAAAGCTAGCGCTGGGTGCTGAGGCGAGTCCCGTCAACCATGTGAACGCTTCGTCACCACCATTCCTGATCATCCACGGCGCGGACGATAAACTCGTGCCGCTGGAGCAGAGTCAGGAGCTTCAACGCCGACTCGCCCGCGCTCACGTCGAGGCAAGACTCGTCGTAGTGCCCGACAAAGGTCATTGGTTTTCTCTCGATCCGAATCAGGTGGCGGACGTTGCGCGCTTCTTCCGAGTCCACTTTGATCAATAACCCATATATGAACAGCAGCCCACGTCTTCGCCCCCTGATGGCCATGGCAATGACCCTTGTCTTCATTGGTTGCGCGAACCAACCGCTGGAACTCTTCAAAGAGGAGCGACCGCTTTTTAAACCCGAGGAATTCTTCTCCGGACACACCCGCTCCTGGGGCACCTTCGAGACGAAATCGGGCAAGCCGACAAAGATCATTCAAACCGAGACGACGGGGAAATGGGATGGCTCCGCTCTTCACTTCGAGCAGGACATCATCATTGCGCATGGCAAGGAAACGCATCGCTCGTGGCTGATCCAACGCTTGGACGAGCATCATTACTCTGCGACGGGCACGGGCATCGTCGGCACGGCTCGCGGCGAGGCTCGTGGCAATGCTTTTCATCTGGAGTTCACCATGGACGCGCTGCCAGGCAATCCGCTAGGCCGCGTACACATGTCTCAATGGATGTATCTCCAAGCAGATGGCGTGACGATGATAAACCGCGCCACGGTCACCAAGGCGGGTGTGATCCTGGTTGAGATCACCGAGCACTTTCGCAAGGATCATTAAAAACTCCAGGCTGAAGGTTTGGATTTGTTTGGGCTGAACACCCCATAGCTGCGGCAGTATCCGAGCCCTAGGATCGGCAGGATCAAAAAGCATTATGCTGCCGCATCCCATGAACGATCCCAAATCACGTCGCGAATTTCTCATCCGTTCTGCCGCTCTCGGCGGAGGCGTGCTGGCAGGTGCAGTGCAGGCCTCTGCCGCTAAAACCGGCGATACAGCGGTGCCGCTAGCGCCGCCTGACCGTCAGCCGCCTGACCTGGAACTGCCCAAGACTCCGACGCGGAAAGTAGGCTGGGCCATCGTCGGGCTGGGGAAGCTGGCGCTGGAGGAAATTATGCCGGCCTTTGCCGAGTGTCATTCGTCCGAGCCTGTCGCGCTGGTCAGCGGGCATCCCGACAAGGCGCGCAAAGTGGCAGCGGCTTACGGCATCAAGCCGGAGGCCATTTTCGATTACGAAAGCTACGACCGCCTCGCGGAGGACAAGCGCGTAGAGGTCATCTACATCGTGCTGCCCAATTCCATGCACGCGGACTTCACCATTCGCGGACTGCGCGCGGGCAAGCATGTGTTGTGCGAAAAGCCGATGGCCGTGAATGTCGCGGAGTGTGAGAATATGATCGCGGAGGCGAAGAAAGCAGATCGCCAGTTGGGCGTCGCTTATCGGCTGCACAGCGAGCCGCTGAATCGCAAGGTCATGGAGCTGTGCGCGGCGAAGGCCTTCGGCAAGATCAAGACGTTCGAGTCGAGCAATTGCCAGGACGTGAAGCCGCCGAACATCCGGCTGAGCGGCCCGCTCGGCGGCGGACCGGTCGGTGACCTCGGCGTGTATTCGATCAACGCGGCACGTTACGTCACCGGCGAAGAGCCGGTCGAAGTCACCGCGTTTGCTCATCAGCCTGCGGACGATCCGCGCTTTCGCGAAGTTCCGGAGAGCGTCGTTTTCACCCTGCGCTATCCGTCGGGCGTCCTTGCCAATTGCAATTGCTCCTTCGGCTCGAGCCGGAGCGAGCGCTATCGGGTGATTTGCGCAGATGGCTGGATCGAGATGGCCCCGGCCTTCAGTTATCGCGGCCTGCGGCTGCGCACGCAGCGCGGCGCTGCGAAAGGTGCAAAGCAGGTGGAGAACGCAGAACTGCGCATCGAGCAGGTCGATCATTTCGCCGCCGAGATGGATCACTTCTCCGAGGTCGTGCGTGACGGCACACAGCTGCGCACCCCTGGAGAAATGGGCCTCGCCGACATGCGCATCGTGACCGCTATCGCCGACGCCGCGCGCACCGGCCGCGCGGTGAAAATCTAACTTGTCAGCCATGAGCGCCGAAGCACCCAAGGTCCGCACCGGTCAAGGCTCGACTAAACTGTCGCGCGCGGAGTTCGAGCGCCGCTACCGGGCGCAGTTTGAGGATCCTGCTTTCGACGCGGCGAAGCCAGAAGTCGAGCGGCTGACGGCCATCGCGTGGGAGGCTTATGACGACAGTCGCAAAAACGCGCACACGCGAAAGGCCGGACCGGAGTTTGCCGATCCAGAGCACGAACTCTCGGTCGAATGGCTGGAGACGCGCGCGGCCATTCAAGAAGCTCAACGGCGCTTCGAGGATCGAGGCGGCAAGTCGCGCATCCTCTTGATTTCCGCCTCGCCACGCACGGATGAAACGTGCCCGAGCGAGATGGCGAAAACTTTTCGCATCACCACCCAGGTGCGCGCGTGCCTCGAAAAGCAAAGCGGCTTCGAGGTGGATTTTCTCGATCTCAGCCAGATCAACTCCGAATACGGACGCCAGATTCATCCGTGCAAAGCGTGCGTCTCCACGGCGATGCCGCTCTGCCACTGGCCGTGTTCGTGTTACCCAAATCACTACATGGGCCAGATCCACGACTGGATGAATGAACTGTATCCGCGTTGGGTCGCCGCGCATGGTGTGATGATCGTGACGCCGGTCCATTGGTATCAGGCGCCGAGCGTGTTGAAGCTGATGATGGATCGTCTCGTCTGTGCGGACGGCGGCAATCCCGATCCGACGAGCACGCACGGCAAGGAAGCGGCCGTGGCCAAGGCGATTGAGCTCAAAGGCTGGGATTATCCGAGGCATCTCAAGGGACGGATTTTTTCGGTGATCACCCACGGCGACGCGAGTGGCATCGAGAGCTTGCGGCGCAATCTCCATGATTGGCTGACTGACATGGAACTCGTGTCCGCTGGAGCTACGGCGGTGTTTGATCGCTACCTCGGCTACTACGATCCGTATGCGACGAGCCACGAGGCGCTGGATCGAGACACGGCCTTCATGGAGGAAGCTAGGAACGCCGCGCTGACGCTCATGGCCGCCGTGACCGAAATGCGCAAAGGCCGCCAACCGCCGGGCGACGACCTCGAATCACCGCGACCAAAATAACTCGATGTGGAGAGCCTCAGCCTATTAATATCCCATGAAAGAACTGATCGAAATTTGTGCCGCGCTAAAGAACCTGAAAGGCCAGCCATGCGCTCTCGCCACGGTGATTCAGGTGGAAGGCTCCGCGTATCGGCGGCCTGGTGCACGCATGTTGATGACGCCGGAGGGGCAGTCTTGGGGCATGGTCAGCGGCGGCTGTTTAGAGCACGACATCCTCGAACATGGCCGCCGTGCTTTGCAGTCGGGTCGGTCATGGGTCATTCGCTACGATTCGACTTCCGAGGACGACATCGTTTTTGGCACCGGCCTGGGTTGCAATGGGGTCATCGATGTATTCATCGAACCGATCACGGAACAGTTTCCAGAGTGCTTCATCTCTGCGGTCGAGAGTTGCCAGAAAGCAAGGCGGGCTGGTGCACTCGGCACTGGGATTCATGGCCACGGGAATTCCGCCTCTGGTCAGCACGCCTTTCTTGCAGATGGAGACTGGACAGGAAATGAAACCCTATTGCCGCTGCTGGAAGCTTATCCCTCGCGAAGCGAAAACACCGCTCTGCTCTCCGGCGAAATTCGCGGCACGTCCGCGCGCATCTTTGTTCAGCCCTTGCTGCCGCCCATCCAACTCGTGGTCTTTGGCGGATGGCAGGATGTTATTCCGCTGATTCGTTTCGCCCGCGAGATTGGTTTTCAGGTCGTGGTGGTGGATGCTCGTCAGCGTCAATCTTCTCTGCGCTTCTTCCGCGAAGCTGATGCCGTGCTGCTCTGCTCGCCCAGGGAAGCTCTGGCGCGAATTCAATTCGACGAGAGGACTGTGGCAGTCCTGATGAATCACAACTTTGAGCGCGATCAGGAAGCCCTCTCCGCTCTCACGAAAATCTACACGCCTTTCCTCGGCATGCTCGGACCCAAGCGCCGGCAGCAACGCATCATTGAATACGTGAGGGCCAGCGGCGTCCTGATTTCGGATGAGTTTGCCCGCCATATTCACGGGCCGGTAGGCCTCGATATTGGCGCGGAAAACCCCGAAGAAATTGCGCTCTCGATCATGGCGGAAATTCTGGCGGTGTTGAACGAGCGCAACGCCAAACCGGTTCGAGACCGCTCCGTGCCTCTGCATGTTTTACAACCCTCACTGGCTTATGCTTGAACATCACCCTGGCATCATTGTACTCGCCGCCGGTGCCTCCGTCAGGATGGGGAGGCCAAAGCAGCTGCTCCACATCAGCGGGGCTTCCTTGATTCGCCGAGCAGTACAAGCGGCCATTGATTCGGAAGGGCATCCCGTGGTCGTGGTGCTCGGCGCGAATGCGGAATTGATTCGCCCGGAGCTGGATGGCTTGGAAGTCCATGTGACGGTCAATTCCGAATGGAGCGCCGGCATGTCCGCCTCAATTCGCTGCGGTCTCGAAAGGCTGCTGACGCTCGCTCCTGAAATCGAAGGCGTGGTGCTGATGCTCGCCGATCAGCCTGAGATCACAGGCAGCTCGCTGCGGAAATTGATGCTGGAGCAAAAGCATTCGGCCTTGGTCGCGGCGCGATACAACGATGTGCTTGGAACTCCAGCCTTGTTCTCACGCGACTACTTCGACGAGCTACTTCAACTCGAAGGACAATCCGGCGCGCGAAGTTTAATCGAGCGGCACCGCGATCATGTTCGGATGGTCGATCTTCCCGAAGCCACACGCGACCTCGACACGCCGGAAGACCTCGCGGCCTTCAGAGGACACGGCGTCATGACTGACGGTTCGGACCGTCAAGCTGGAAGCCATACCCACGATGGAAAACAATATCACTATGAACAAGCCTATAACCTCTGATTCACCGGACGATGTGCCGTACACAATCGACAACGCCGCGCACGGCCAGACGCGCCGGCAGTTCGTCACCCAAGTCACCGCCGCAGGAACATGCCTGGCCGTTGCACCGTTGCTGACTCAATCGATAGACGCAGCGGAACGAGTCGTGAGACCACGCGGCCCGACCGGCGGTGAAACCATTCCCGTGAAGCTGCGCGTGAACGCTGCAGAGCACACGCTGCAACTCGATCCGCGCGTCACCTTGCTCGACGCGTTGCGAGAACATCTTGATCTCACCGGCAGCAAAAAAGGTTGCGATCACGGACAGTGCGGCGCCTGCACGGTGTTGGTCAACGGGCGGCGTATCAACTCTTGTCTCGCACTCGCCATCGTGCATGAGGGCGATGAGATCACGACCATTGAGGGACTGGCAAAGGGTGACGAATTGCATCCCATGCAGACGGCCTTTTTGGAGCATGACGGCTTTCAATGCGGTTACTGCACGCCCGGCCAGATTTGTTCCGCCGTCGCCCTGTTGAAGGAAGGACACACCCGCGACGACGACGAGATCCGCGAATGGATGAGCGGCAACATCTGTCGCTGCGGTGCCTACACGAACATCGTCGCGGCGATTCGCGAGGCAAAAACCAAAACCAAAGGCTCTCTATGAATCCATTCACCTATATCCGCGCGTCCGAAGCGCTGCAAGCCGTGGCCGAACTTGCCACGAATCCCCATGCCAAGCTGCTCGGTGGCGGCACGAACCTGGTGGACCTGATGAAGATGGGCGTCGAGACACCGGAGCAACTCATCGACATCAATCGCCTGCCGCTCGCCACCGTGGAGGAACTTCCCGGCGGTAAGGGCGTGCGCATCGGCGGACTCGCGCGCAACTCCGACGTGGCCGAGCATCCGTTGATCCAGGCGCGCTACCCAGTGTTAAGCGAGGCACTCCTCGCGGGGGCGAGTCCGCAGTTGCGCAACCGTGCAACGACTGGGGGGAATCTCCTGCAACGCACACGCTGCGCCTATTTCTACGATCCGGATTTCCCCGCGTGCAATAAACGCCAGCCGGGCAGCGGCTGCGGCGCGCTCAAGGGCTACAACCGCATGCACGCCATTCTTGGCCAAAGCGAGCAGTGCATCGCCACGCATCCGAGCGACATGTGCGTGGCGATGGCGGCGCTCGAAGCGGTCATTCACGTGCGCGGGCCAAAGGGCGAACGCGAGATTGCATTCCAGGATTTTCATCGTCTGCCGGGCGCAACCCCGGACCGCGAGACGAACCTGGCACCAGACGAAATGATCACCGCCGTCGATCTACCTGCGCATCCGTTTGCCGCTCATTCGCACTATTTGAAAGTGCGGGACCGGGAGAGCTATGCCTTCGCTCTCGTGAGCGTCGCTGCCGCGCTGGACATAGCGCCAGATGGAAAAATTAGAACCGCTCGCATTGCTCTCGGCGGCGTGGCGCACAAGCCGTGGCGCGCGACTGAAGCGGACGCTTGGCTGGTTGGAAAGACTGCGGACGAGGAAACATTTCGAGCTGCAGCGGATGCGGCGCTCGAGGGCGCGAAAGGCTACCAGCACAACAGCTTCAAGATAGAACTCGCGCGTCGAATCATCGTCCGCGCACTCACCACCATTACCGCCAAAATATGAACACCAAAACTATCTCTCCTCGGGAACTCGGCAAACCCATGACGCGTGTGGATGGCCGACTGAAAGTCACCGGCGCGGCGCGTTACGCCGCCGAGTTCAGTCCTAAAGGCGTGCTGCATGGGGTGGCGCGGAAGAGCGCTATTTCTCGGGGGCGCA
>JANPIW010000445.1:0-7786 GCA_031425215.1 Verrucomicrobiaceae bacterium | reverse complement strand
CGAGCTTGCTGCCTTTGCCGCCGATGGGCATCCACACGACCTCGCCGCGTTGCACTTTCTCCAGACGCACCACGGCCTCCGGGTCGTTGATGCAGACGGCGGCATTCGGAGTGCCGCGCTCGATCAGCGCGCGCAGCACACCCGTGCCATCACCAGGAGCACCGCCGCCGATGTTGTCTGACGGCTCCACCAAAACAGTGAGACCTGGCGGCAGCGGATCAATTTGATCCATGATCTCGCTGATTGGTGGCTCGCGCAGATTCCCCACTTCTTTGTGCTGCATCGCCATGTCGCCGAGCGACAGCAACGCGTCTTGCGCTTCGTGCTCATAATCTGAACAGGCGATGACGAAACTAACACCGGTATCGGGTGTGTCGGCGAAGGCAAATCCGGCGACTACGCTGACGGCCCAGAATTTGGGATTCGCTGCCTCGATCTCGCGGGCGAGTTTTTCGAGGGAGCGCATCGGCTCGTCCGCCGTGGCGGTGCCGGTGGGCGGCCACATCAGCGGCGGGTGATGCCAGAGCATTGCCGGCGTGGCACCAGTGTCGAGACAGCGCTTAAGAAGTCGTGCGGCGATAAGGCCAGCCTCGCGCGCGTCGGTGTGCGGGTTCTCGCGGTAAGCCACGAGGCAGTTCGCGTAGTCGGCCATGCGTTGCGTGAAGTTTGCGTGGAGGTCGAAGACGCCGAAGACGGGCAACTTGGAAGCGCCTCTCAGATCGCAAATACGTTCCAGCAACTCGCCCTCCACATCATCAAGTGATTGGGAAACCATCGCGCCATGCAGCACGAGGTAGATTGCGTCCACGCCTTCAATGAGATGCCTTGAAGCGCGGGATTCAAACTCGCTCCAGAACGACTCGATCACCTCATCCGTCACCATCGCGCCGGGCACCGCGCGGTAATCCACCAGCGGCAGCATCTCCCAGCCAAACTCATCCGCGATCTCCAGCACGCCGCCGAGAGGCGATGCATCACCTTTGCAGGAGAGAAGCTCATCACCTTTGCGCACTGCGAAATCGGCCAGCGTTGTGGCTCCTTCCAAAAAAGTGTGTGTCTCGTGAAACAGACCGGCAATGAGGATGCGCTTTTTCATTTGGTGGCTCTTTTGATAGCGGAGCGTGGCCGCCGATCAAGAGCCTCATTGTAGCTGAACCGCGTGAGCGTTCAGTCAGGAGACCGCAGGCTCACGCCAGCGGCTACGTTGCCCTTCGACAGCCGCGCATCCTGTGCCTACACTCGGCGCGATGAGCGAAAAACATCACGACCACGCCGCAGCCGAGACACGCGCCGCGCTTCTGCGCGCGGAGATAGAGCGGCATAACCAGCTCTACTACCAGCACGCAAAGCCTGAGATCACCGACCAGCAGTTCGACTCGCTGCTGCGCGAGCTGCTCGACATCGAGGCGGCGCACCCTGATCTCGTCACGCCGGACTCGCCCACACAGCGTGTCGGCGGCGCGCCCATTGAGGGCTTCACTCAGATCAGGCACAAGGTGCGCATGATGAGCCTAGACAACACATACTCCGAAGAGGAGCTGCTCGCGTTTTATCAGCGGATGCAAAAGGGCCTCGGGCGCGAAGCTATCGCCTGCACCGTGGAGCCGAAGATCGACGGCGTGGCACTCACGATCCGCTATGAGAACGGCACGCTCAAACATGCGGCCACGCGCGGTGACGGACAGGTGGGCGACGACGTGACGGTGAATGTGCGGACGATCAAATCTCTGCCGCTGCGTCTGCCGAAAAATGTGCCGCAGACCTTCGAGGTGCGCGGCGAGGTGTTCATGCCGCGCGCGGGCTTCGACAAACTCAACGAGGAACGCGACGGGGCAGGTGAGCCGCGTTTTGCCAATCCGCGCAATGCAACGGCGGGCACGCTCAAGCAGCTCGACTCCCGCATCGTGGCGAAGCGGCCGCTCGATGTGATCCTCTACGCTGTCGTCGATCTCGAAGGCGGCGAGGTGCGCTCGCAACGCGCCGTGCATCATTTCCTGGAGAAGGCTGGGCTTCCGAAAGCGAGCCTCATCTGGCACACAGACACGGCTGAGGATGTGGTGCGCGCGATTCGCGAGCTGGACGCGAAGCGCAAGACACTGCCGTATGAGACGGACGGCGCGGTGATCAAGGCGGATGCGTTTGCCGATCAAGAAGCGCTCGGCGAAACTTCAAAGGCACCACGCTGGGCCATTGCCTATAAGTACCAGCCGGAACAAGCGGAGACGAAGCTGCTGGCCATCGACATCCAGGTCGGGCGCACCGGAGCGCTCACGCCCGTCGCGAGATTGGAGCCGGTGTTCGTCAGCGGCTCCACGGTTTCAAACGCGACGCTGCACAACTTTGAGGAGATCGAGCGCAAGGACGTGCGCGTGGGCGACTCGGTCATCATCGAGAAAGCGGGCGAGGTGATTCCTGCTGTCGTCGAGGTGAAGAAAGAGAAGCGCGCCGGGCACGAGCATCCATTTCATCCGCCGACGCACTGCCCCGTGTGCGGCACGGCGGTGCATCGCGATGAGGAGATGGTCGTTGTTCGCTGCCCGAACGCGGCGTGCCCCGAGCAGGTGAAGCGGCGCATCGAGCACTTCGTCAGCCGTGGCGCGATGGATGTGCGAGGCCTGGGCGAGCAGGTGGTGGCGCAGCTCGTGGATGCAAAGCTGGTGCGCGATGTGGCTGACCTTTACCAGCTCGATGAGTTGTCGCTCGCGAGCCTCGAACGCCAGGGCGCGAAGAGCATCGACAATTTGTTGAAGGGCCTTGTCGAGAGCAAGAAGCAGCCGCCGTGGCGGCTTGTCTTCGGCCTCGGCATCCTGCACGTCGGCACGACGGGAGCGCGCACTTTGCTGGAGCACTTTGGGGGCATCGACAAAGTTGCCGCGGCGAGCATCGAGGAACTGGTGCAATGCGAGGACATTGGCGCGGTGGTTGCGCCGAGCATTCACGAGTGGTTTCGTGATGAGCGGAATCTCGAATTGCTACGTCGCCTCAAAGCCAGCGGCCTGAATTTCACGCAGACGGAAACCAAACTCGCATCCGACAAACTTGCCGGAACCGTGTGGGTCATTACCGGCACGCTCAGCCAGTCGCGCGAGGAGATGGCCGACATCATCCGCGCCAATGGCGGCAAGATCGCATCGAGCGTGAGCGGCAAGACAACGTATCTGCTCGCAGGCGAGGAAGCGGGCAGCAAGCTCGACAAGGCGACAAAGCTCGGTGTGCAAATCATCGACGAGGCGCGCTTTCGCGAGATGCTCATCTAAAGGACCATGAGACAGCCGACTCTCCTAGGCGGGAGCCGTCTTGACAGACTCATCTGCGCAACGACCAGCAATCGACAATTCCTTTTCTCCACCCATGTTCCCAGCCACGGCCTACTCCCCCTAGCACCATGAAAAACAAAAGCGACGCCATCGTGGCCAGTCTGACGATCCTTTGCTCGCTGGCTTTGCTCGCCGGGCTCTTCATCGCCATCTCGGGAAATCCGTGGCAGAAACCGCATCTGCGTTTCACCGTCGATTTCGCCGACGTGACGGGCATCGCGAAAAACTCGCCGGTTTTCTACGCGGGCAACAAGGTGGGGATCATCGACGAGGTGGAGCATCTGGAGCCGAAGGATCGCATCAAGCCGGAGCTGACCGTGCGCACGCATGTCTCGATCCTGAAGAAAGCGCCCATCCCCGCGAACGTGAAAATCGCGATCAGCTCCGAGTCGATGCTCGGTGAGAAGCATCTCGCTCTCGCCCGCGTGAATGACGAGGGCGGTCTGCTGCCCGACGGCGCGCGGCTCAGCTCGAAGAGCGCGGGATCGCTCATCGAGCAGTTCCTGCCCGGCGGCGAGGCGATCGTGACGAATCTCAAGGAGATCACCGAGAGCCTGCGCAAATTCACCGAGCCGCTGGCGAAGGACGCGCCGGGCAAGAGCATCACCACCGCGCTGGCCAATGTGGAGAGCTTCACGAACGACCTCAAAACAACATTCAGCGGAGACGCCACGAAACAGGGCCTCGGGCCGAAACTCACGGCGATGGCGGACAAACTGAAGAGCACGGCCGACAGGCTCGATGGCACCATCGCGAGCCTGGAGACGAGCATCAAAGGCCCTGAGGGCAGCACAGACAAAGGCATCGCCGCGAAAGCTGGCGCGACGGTGGAGAACTTGGAGAAATTCTCCAAGGAGCTGAACGCCACGCTCGCAGGCGGCGATGGAAAACCGGGCCTGCGAGCGCGGCTCGACGACATCACGCAGGATGTTCACGCGCTCTTTACCGGGCCGAAAGGCAGGCCCGATGAAGCGCTGCAAAAGCAACTCACCGCCGTGATGACGAAGACAGAAACGCTGATGGAGGAGCTGAATGCGATGATCGTCTGGGGCCAGTATGTGACCGGGACGCTCGCGGGGAAACCCAGCCGGCTTCTCTTCGGCAGCAAGGAAAACGACGTGCCGACGAAAGAGCAAATCATTGAGTTTCTGCGCAAAAACCAGGAGCCGTATCCTGTCCGCATCAAGGTGGAGGGCTCCGACAGCACACGCGCCGACGCGCAACAACCGCAGGTGGAGACCAATGAGGAGAGCGCGAAGAAAAAAGGCATCTTCAATTTCAAACGTCCATGAGCGCGCCCTTGCCAGCACAGTCGCGCCAGAGCGCGCTCATCGACGTGGCGCGCAGGCTCGGCAGCGCGCGTGATCTTGACGAGCTGATCGATCACATCCTCATGCGCTCGCGCGAGGTGATGGACTGCGAGGTCTGCTCCATCCTTCTGCCCGACGGCCCGCACGATGACCTGCTCATCCGCTCCACGCTCGATCCCATCCGCCGCAATGTCGTGCGCGTGCCGAAAGGGAAAGGGATCGCCGGGGAGGTTTTCATCACGCGCGTGCCCGTGAACACCGCCGACGCGCGGTCCGACACGCGGCATTTCAAACCAGCCTCCGACAAAAGCGGCCTGGTGACGCGCGCCATGCTCACCATTCCGCTGCTGGGTGAGGAGCGCTGCCTCGGCGTGATGCAGGCCATCAATCCCAACAGCCGCGAGAGCTTCAGCGCGGAGGACCAGGATTTGTTCGAGACCTTTGGCAGCCTCATCGCCGTCACTCTCATGCGGCTGGAGGCGCAAAAGAAAGCCATCATCGAGGCTGAGGTGCGCCAGCAGATGACACTCGCACGCGAAATTCAGGCGTCGTTTCTTCCCTCGCGTCCCGTGAGCGCTGGCGGTGTGAGCGTCTCGACTTTCTATGAGCCAGCCAGCGAGGTGGGCGGTGATTTCTATTTCTGGCACGACGCGGGCGATGGAAAAATTTTGCTCGGCATCGGCGACGTGTGCGGCAAGGGCCTGCCGGCCGCGCTCGACATGGCGCGCTGCACCACGCTCATCGCATCCATGACGCATCAGTGCGCGGAGAGCGCTCTCGGCTGCTGGATGACCACGCTGAACAAACGCCTCTGCTCCGTGATGCGCGCGGGCCGCTTCATCGCCATCAATGCCATGCTCATCGACACCGTCTCACGCCGCGCGCGCGTGTGCAGCGCGGGGCTGCCGTTGCCAAAGATTCTCGGCGCCGATGGCTGGCGCGATCTCGACATGCCGCGCAATCCGCCGCTCGGCATCGCCGATCATGTCGAGTACAAGGAAAAGCTGCTGCCTCTCGGCCTCGCGCGCGAGTGGCTCATTTACAGCGATGGCATTCTGGAGCTGACCAATGCGCGGCAGGAATGTTTTGAGGATGCCGCGTTCGCCGCGTCGCTCACGCGCTCCATTCATGAGGGCGCACCCGTGCTGCAAACGCTCGCTGCGGACTGGCGCGCGTTTGCGAACGGCGCGTCTTATCAGGACGATGCCACCGCGCTGGTCGTGATGGACAGCACGCCGCCGCCGCCATCACGCCTGGCCTTCACCTGCCGCGCCGAGATGCTGAAACAAGCGCGCGATTTCATCGAGGCATGGTGCGTCTTTGCCGGACTCGATGACAAAGCCAGCGGCCTCGTCGTGCTCGGCTGTGACGAGCTGCTCGGCAACGTCTGCAAGTTCGCCTACTGCGACCTGGACGGCAGCGGCCCGGCCGAGTGCGAGGTCGTTCTCGATGCCGACGCGCTCCGCATCTGCATTCACCACTGCGGCAAAGGCATCACCAACGAAGACTTCGAGCGCCTGACCTTGCCACCATCCCAAGGCGAGCGCATCGGCGGCCTGGGTAATCACGTCATTCGCGAGGTGTTTGATCGCGTGGACTTTCACGTGGACGAAAGCAGTTCGGTTATCGAGCTGGTGAAGCTGATAGGCTGAGAGGATGGAAAAACGGTGCTCGACATTGGTCAGCCGGTTCGTCATATTTTTTCGCAGTCCCCCAAAAAAGACCACGATGAAGATGAATGCTTTGTTTTTGAAGACAGTGATCGCGCTGGCCTGCGCCAGTATTGCTAAAGCCCAGACCGGTGAGCCTGCGGAGCTGACGCGGCTGAGGTCCTCTTATGACAGCGCGGTGCAGCGCGCGGTAAAGCCGCTCAGCGAGACATATCTAGCCGAGCTGACAAAGTTACGGGACACCTACACGAAGGCGGCGAAGCTGGATGAGGCCGTGAAGATTGCTGAGGAAATCAAGCATGTGCGGGAGAGACTGGGTTTGATCACGGCTCCGGCGGGGGAGGCGCGCGCGGAGGCGCCTGTGGCGGGGCAGGAGCTTCGCATCACCATCCCAGCGAACGATCCCAACGGATATCGCATTGGCGCGGTGAAGCGCGGGGATGAGATCACTCTGCAATACATTGAGGGCATGTGGAAGAATCACGGAGGCATCGCGACGGCCAATCCTGACGATCCCAAGGTGGACGGTGGCGATGAGAACCGTCTGGCCATCGCGCGCGGAGCGGTGAACGGCGCGCCGGGTGAGCTGATCAAGCTGGTGCCGGGGGACACACGCAAAAAGATCTTCCGCTTCATTTTCCCGACCAGCCGTGAGGAAGTGGTGCTGCGCATCAACACGAACAGTGACCGCAAGCAGAATCCCGGCGCTGTGGTTTACAGCATGAAGCTCACCCGCTGATCCTACTTGTCAGACAGGCTGTTCAGCTCGGACTGGAGCATCTGAATGCTGGCCCTGGCGCTGATGATTTGTTTTTCGAGGATGTCGGCAGTGCGTGTGGCGTACCCCACCTTGGCCATGTGGGAGCTGATCTTGCCGTTGGCCTGTGCGCTGTAGTGGAGGGCGCGCGCGTCGTCGGCGTTTCTGCGCCAGAGGGCCGCGCTGCCGCTGGCGACGGTGATCTGCGCGCTCAGCTGGGCGATGCGTTCCTTGATGTCCTTTTCCTTGGTCTCACGATAGGCGGCGTTGTCTTTCGCCGCGGGTGAAAGCTCGGGAGGCGGGGGCGTGCTCTCGACGGTCGAGACGACGGATGCCACGGGCTGCGACGCATCAGCGGCCTTCGGCTCCTCCGGCGGCCTGAGGCTGGCGACGATGCCGAGGCGAAATTTGTCGCTGAGCGCGGCCGGCAGTTGCTTCGCATTGAGACGTGTGACGCCGAGGGAATGCAGCACGCTCACCATGTCGTCGTCCACTTTCTGAATCTTCGCATCGGCCAGCACGCGTCCGTCCACGAGCTTGATCTCGCCGACCACTTTGCCTGCGGATTCATTGCGCACGGCCTCGACGTTCTCGACCAGTTCCATGCGCAGCATCTGCGCGTCCACATCCTGCTGCGCGGCATTGGCCGTGGAGGCGTTGATGGCTTTTTCCAGCGCCGCGATTTTTTCCTCCGCGCTGGCGAGCCTGGCTTTCTGCTCGGCGGTCTCGACG
>JANPIW010000444.1:0-7955 GCA_031425215.1 Verrucomicrobiaceae bacterium | reverse complement strand
TCGTGGTGGGGTTTCGGTGAATCAGTTGTCGGCTAAATGCTATGCTCAGACAAGCTTCTCAAACCCGACGAACTCACCCTTCCGCATCATCGCCGCGCCTGTGCATCGGTAGCCGAGCCGTGGATACAAACTCATTGCGGCAGGGTTTTGCAAAAACGTGTCGAGCCTGATGCTGCGGCAGCCGCGCTCTCTCGCGACAGTCTCGGCGTGCTGCATCAAGCTCCGGCCCAGCCCGCGCCCTTGCTGCGATGGATGAACCATGAGCCGGTGCACGGCTGCGGCTGGCATTCCCCCGGCGCTCCAGTCCATGTCCTGCCACAGCGGATCAAAAGTGTGATCAATCGTGATGCAGCCGGTGATCTCGGTGCCATCGCACAAGACATCGAGCGTGCCCGCCGCAGTGTCACTGCTGATGATTTCAGCGTTCGGATAAAGCTCATCCCACTGCTCAATGCCCGCCGCGCGCATGGCGGTGACGCAATCGCGCACAAGTTCCAGCAGCGCGGTGGCGTCGGCGGCGGTGGCTTTGCGAGTGATGGGATTCATGGCAGCAGCCGTTTTGTCATCCGAACAACGGGCAGGGTCAAGCTACCGCTCAGCGGGACTTCGTAGCGCTCGATCTCCTCGTAACCACACGCGAGATAAAGCGGCTCGCCCGCCAGCGTGGCGACGAGATCGGCCTTTGGAAAGCCTGCGGCAATGATCGCGGACTCACACGCGCCGACCATTGCCTTGCCAATGCCGCGCCGCGTCCAATCAGGATGAACGAAGAAAGCACGGATGCGCGCCGCATCGGAAGCGGGATCGAGCAACTCGTCCTCTGTCGCTCGCGCCGCATCGCTACCAAAAAGCGATTTGCGTTTGCTCCAGCCACCACAGCCAGCGATCACGCCGTCATGCTCCGCAACAAAGTAGGTGCCGTCCGAGATGAGCTGCCGGTCCACGCCAAAGACGGGCCCGAGCGCCGCCTCCAACTGTGCTGTAGAATATTTCGGCGCTTGCAGCACACGAACCGAGAGCGGGATGAGCGCCTCCAGCTCGGGAACGTCATCCATCACGGCGAGACGGAGAGTGAAGCTCATCGGCTCAATGAGATCGCTCCTCACAGCCGCACCAGCCGCAGATTGCGAAACGCCACGGGACCGTGGTCGCCTTGAATCTTGATCGGGCCTTGAGGTTTCTCGTCGTTGAATGCCGCGGCACGCGTGGGGGCGTTCACCTCCACGTTCTTATGCACGAGCTGGCCGTTGTGGAGCACCTTGATGAACCGCGCATTCTCAGTCTTCGCGCCGCTCGCATCGAATCGCGGCGCGCGGAAAGTGATGTCGAAGCTCTGCCACTCGCCGGGAGCTTTGCTGGCGTTCACGGCGGGTGGTTTGCCGGTGAAAGCGGGCGGCGGGAGATGACTCTGATACAGGCCTCCGCAGTCGCTGTACTTGGTTTCCTTTTTCCCGTGGCTGTCAAAAATCTGCACCTCATATCGGCCCATGAGATACACGCCCGAGTTTGATCCCTGCGGCACGCAGAACTCCACATGCAGCTCGCAATCGCCATGCTCGGCCTCGCTGAAGAGATCGCTCGTCTTGCCAGCGGCGCTGTTCACGAAGATGCCGGTGCCAGGCGTGAGCTGGAAGGTTTTCGCGTTCGCCGGGTCTAGGGCCACCGCCTGTGCCGCCTGCCATGTTCCGTGCGGTTCTTTGAAGCCGGCAAGCGTCGGGCCTGAGAACAACGCGACCGGTTCATTGACCGCAGTGATCGGCGTGGTGTCGATCACCGCTTCGATGCCGCGAAAATGTTTCGCCACGAATTTCTCTCCGCGCACCTTCACCTCGGGATGATTCACCGAGCCGTGCCCGCCGCCGGTGATCGGCACCAGCAGCGATGGCACGCCCGCCTTTTGCAGCGCCGCATGAATCGCCTCCGCATGGAGAAATGCCACGCGCTGATCACTCGTGCCGTGGAAGTGAATGAAAGGCGGATCATCCTTGCTCACATACGTCACGGGCGATGCGGCGACAGCCTCCGCACGTTTTTTCTCCGCGCCGCCTCCGAGCAGGCCGCTCACCGCGTCGTCTTTAAAAATCGGCGCACCGCCCTTGTCGAACATCAGCGCCTTCGTGAAATCCTGCGGCCCGCAGAGATTCACCACGCACTGAACGCGGCTGCTCTGCGTCGTGTTCGGCCCGAGATCACCTTCGAGTTCCTTCACATCACCGCTCGTGCCCAGCAGCGATGACAAATGTCCGCCCGCCGAGCTGCCCCACACGGCGATCTTGTCAGCGTCGAGATTCAGCTCCTTCGCATGTGCGCGAATCCAGCGAATCGCCGCCTTGCAATCATGAATCTGCGACGGCCAATGCGCTTCCTTGCTGAGACGATAGCCCACCGTCACCGCCGCATAGTCTCCGGTGCGCGCGAGCTGGATCGCCTGTGCCGAGTACCCGATGCGATCCCCGTTCACCCATCCGCCGCCATGGATCAGCGCCACTACCGGCAGCGGCCCATCGCCATTGCGTTTCATCGGCAGATACACATCCACCATCTGCTTCGGATTTTCATTCCCCGCGTACGGCTGGTCCAGCCGCACCTCCACCTGGCTCTTCTTTGCGGTGGTGATGAGGTTTTGTTTTTGGGCCGACAATTCCTCCGCGCTGATTGCGGAGGCGATGAGGACGAGAAGAGGAAGGAGCAGTTTCATGGCTGGAGAAAACGCCGCCAGCGAGGCCAGCTTGCGCTCCGTACTGAGGGCGACTCGCCCTCAGTCGAATGGCCTTCGTCGGAGGCGGCTCAGGGTGAGTCGCCCTCAGCACGCCCCACCCTTGCGCGCCCTCGTCCCATTCGTGACACATGCGACGAACTCATGTCCCGCCAGCGTGCACTCTTGCCATCGGCGTGGCGCCGTTCATCATGCGCGGCCATGAAAGCCCTCGTCCTCACCGCGCCGTCAAAGTTCAAGTTCGATCCTGCCTTTCCCGATCCGCAGCCCGCCGCCGGAGAAGTGCTCGTCGATGTCCGCGCCTGCGGCATCTGTGGCAGCGACATCCACGGCATGGATGGACGCAGCGGACGCAGGCAGCCGCCCATCGTCATGGGGCATGAGGCTGCGGGAGAAATCATCGCAATCGGCGCGGACGTGACCGGATGGAACATCGGCGACCGCGTCACCTTCGATTCCACCGAGTATTGCGGAGACTGCGATGAGTGCCGCGCCGGTTATGTGAATCTTTGCTCGAAGCGAAAAGTGCTCGGCGTCTCGCCCGGCGAATATCGACGGCACGGTTGCTTCGCGGAGAAAATCGCGCTGCCCACGCGCATCCTGTACCGCATTCCCGATGAGCTAGCCTATGAGCTGGCTGCCTTTGCGGAGCCAGTATCCATCGCGCTTCATGCGGTGAATCTCGCAGAGGGCACCGATGTCGGCGAGGCATTCGCGCCGCATTGCGAGGGTTGCGAGTCCGGCACATGTGAGACCGAGCCGGAACTCGGCGGCACCGCTGTCGTCGTCGGCGCGGGTCTCATCGGCCTGCTGGTCATCCAGTCGCTCAAGGCTCGCGGCTGGGAGCGCGTCATCGCCGTCGATCTCGACGAGAAGCGTCTCGCGCTCGCAAAGCAACTCGGCGCTGAGTCCGCATTCAACGCGAAACAGGAAAACCTCTGGCAGCACATCCGTCAGCTCTGCGGTGGCGATGGCGCGGACGCGACCTTTGAAGTCGTCGGCGCGGCAGCCCCGCTCGATCTGGCCATCCGCACCGCGCGCAAGGGCGGCCAGGTCATTCTCATCGGCAATTTGCAACCCAACACACCCTTCCCTCTCCAGGAAGTCGTCACCCGCCAGCTCACCATCCGCGGCTCCTGCTCCTGCGCGGGAGAATATCCAGAAGCCATCCGCCGCATCCAGGACGGTTCCATCAATGTGAAGCCGCTCCTTAGCGCCGTGGCAAAACTCGCGGACGGCGCGGACTGGTTCGCGAGGCTCTACGACAACAAAGAGGGTTTGCTGAAAGTGGTACTGACACCGTGACGAAAAAACGGCCCGCCTTTGCGGGCGGGACGTTTGGGACTTTGGTGCTTCCGGGCGAATGCAGATCACTCGCTCTTCTTTTTCGAGGTCGATTTGGAGGACTTCTTCGACGCCTCAGGTTTCTTCACCTCTTCCTTTGCCTCGGGGCCTGGGAATCCCGCTTTGGCGTGCGCAACGATCTTGGCGAAGGTCGCGTCGCCGATGCCCTCAACCTTGAGGATATCCACAGGCTCCTTCAATGGGCGCGCTTTTTTCACAGCGGCAGCGATGCTCTCTCCGATGCCGGGGAGCGATTGCACGGCCTTGTCATCTCCATCGTTCAGAATGTCCATGAGCTTGGACTTCTGCGTCGGTGTGAGTGTCTTGGCGAGCGCCTCGGACTTGGCGCTGGCTTTGTCTTCACCTCCTTCTTTTTTCTCCGCAGCAGCGGGCTTCTTGGCGGTGGATTTCTTCTCGGCGGCCATCATCGGCGCCGCGAGAGCGAGCATTACGATTACTGAGACGAATGTTTTCATGGTGTTTGGATTTAGAGTTGAAGACCCGGTTTACAACGATTCACCACCCCAAGGCGAGCTTTATTTTGCGGCGCCCTCACTTTTTGTGACCCTGCCTGGTCAGAAGGGGTTCGGCTTGCTCCCGTCATACACGACCATTTTACCCGAGATTTGCAGATAGTATGCCGCGCCCAAAATGTCACTGTCGCTGAGTCCCGGCAGCCGGAATGTTTTCCCCGTGAACGCCCCGCCCGCGGCCGTCGCCCCCGTGACAATGTTGCGAGCCGACTGGACCACATCCCCCGCAGTCACAAAGGAGATGCTGGCGGCCGAGGCGGCCGCGCAGACATTTGCCATCTCCTGCGCGTTGCGTCTGTTCCGCGTCTCCTCAACCTGCCTGCGATAGCCGGAAAGCGCGCTGAACGCCCACGCTGCCATGACACCGATGAGGGCCACGGTCATCAGGATCTCGATGAGCGAAAACCCCGCGCGCCGCCACGGTGTGTGCTTGGATGTGACATTGGTGGCGGAGCAAAACATTCGGTGCGTACTTTAAGTTGATGATAGAAATCCGGCAATTGATTCCTCCCTCAAAAGCACAATATGCGACGCTCAACCGGCTGGGGTGGGAGCTTACCCGGCTGCGTCTTGCCATCGAAGTGCTGGCCGCGCGTGTCAGTCGCGGATCAGTCGATGACTCCGTGCTGGCCTTTCTCCGGCCCATCCTGGCCGGGCGGCGCAGGGAACCGTTCAAACGCATGACCGGCACCTCTGTGACCGTGAATCTCGGTGCCAGGCTCAACCTGCCCGTTGTTTGCTTCGATGCCGATTATCAACCGGCATTCCCCTCGACGCGCGATGACGCGCTGACGCTCGCCCTGTTCTGGCTGCCGGCACTGACGCCGTTTTGGTGCCGCGCCCTGAGACGCAGTCACTGGCAACACCTGCGATTGGTTCTGCCGCGCGCTTGGTTCCTCCATGCATCGCCATTACCGCCCGGCGCCGTGCTGCCGGGTCTCGGGACGCACTCGTGGCTCGCGTTGACGGGCAGTTTTCTTGTCGTGAGCAAAACCGGCCCAATCACGAGACTCGTGGCTCCGCTCGATGAATCCGCCGCTGGATGCATCCTCATCGACGCGCCGCCACATGATCAGCCCGGAGGCATGAATGCCGTCTATCGCATCGCGGATCGCGTCACCCTCGAGTCCGCATCATGGAATGCAGTGTGACCCGTCACGCCACGCGCACGGCCTTGCCTTCCTCCATCGCGTCCCACACGCCGTTCACCACGCGCATGTAGCGGACACCCTCGGTGAAATCAGGCTTCGGCCTCGGCGCGCCTGGATCCAGCACCGCGTTGATGAAATCCCGCTCAACAGTCCAGCCTCTCACTAGTTCCGGCGGGACGGGCACCTGCCGCATCACCTCGCCGCGACGCCCCAGCAGCACTTCATCTCTGGCAAAGTCATAGCTCAATGAGCCTTCGGAGCCGAAGAGAAAAAACTTGTCAGTCGGAGCGCCTGCGGCCACTCCGCTGAAGAGCATCGCACCCTGCACGCCGTTGCGAAACCCACACAAGATGTTCACAAAATCAGGCGTCTCCACCTCATGGCCCGCGCGCTCCGGGATCACCACACGGCCTTGCGCCGACACCTCCACGATGTCTCCCAGCCATCGCTGCACCACCTCGACAAAAATCCCGAGGGTCAAAATCTGCACGCCGCTGATCTCGACCCGCTGCCTCCAATGCGCCGGCGCGGACGCATCCAGCCACGCATCGCTGAAACTGTGCAGCAGCATCTGATGCGGCACGCCGATCGCCCCCTCGGCCAGCAGCCGCTTCACCAGCTCCCCGCCTTTCATCCCCTGCGGCGCCGGACAGATCGCGGCCACCAGATCCGGATAACGCATCGACGCCTCCCACATCCGCTCCGCCTGCACAAGCTCCGCCGCCATGCGCGCCTGACAGAAAACATGCTTGCCGCATTGCAGCGAAAAAATCGTCGCATCGCAGTGCAGATGCGGCGTCGCGCCGATCCACACCACGTCCACGTTTTCATTGTCCACCACATCCTCCCACCGCGCGACGGGCCGCGCCTCCGGAGCGTGCTCTTTGCAAAAAAGCTCCGCGCTTGCCAGTGTCGAGTTTGCCACCGCCACGATCTCCACCTCCGGCATCGCCCGCAGCCCCGGCAGATGCCGTTGCTTCACGATGCCGCCAGCACCCACGATTCCGACTCTCACTTTTCTTCCGTTGTTCATGCGCGCAGACTTCCCGGATCAAGCGGTGGCTGCAAACGCAAAGTCACCGGCGCGCTCCCGGATGGACGACTCGCCGTGGAAGAATCCTTGCCGTGCCGCCGTGCCATCCGCTAGCATTTCTCATCCCATGAAAAGCCGCCTCGCTTCCCTTACCTTCCTCCCGCTGCTCCCGTGCCTTTTCCTCCACGTTGCCGCGCTCGCAGAGACACGCTCCTGGACAAACCAGCAGGGAAAACAAATCCAGGCCGAGTTTGTGCGCCTCGACGGCGCGAATGTGAACCTCGCACTCCCCAACGGCCAGCCCGCCTCAGTCCCGCTGGCCAGCCTCTCCGCCTCCGACCAGACCTGGATCAAAGAGAACGGCGAGAGCGCCACGGCGGGCGCTGATGACGCAGGCCGTCTGCCCTGGGACAAGCGGAGATTTCCATCCGCCGTCAAAGAGTCACTCCTCGACATGAAGATTAGTGTGCTTAAAGAGAGCGATGGCGACTGCCTTTACAGCTCGCGGCATTTTGAGTTCAAGACTACAGCGCGCCTCGGCGTGATCGCCATGGCCGATGTGTGCAAGGCGTTCGAGAGCACGCACGAGCTGGTGCGCCAACTGCCCTGGGGCGTGACACCGAGGCCGGAGGAAGGTCGAAAGCTCTTCCGCGCCGAGCTTTATGAGACGCGCGACGAATATCTGCGCACCGGCGCGCCGACGTGGTCGGCGGGCATCTACTCCCTCAAAGACAAAGTGTTCCGCATGCCATTCAAAGAGCTGGGCCTCGTCTCGGGCGGTCAGGTTTACCGCCGCACCGGGCCGATCAACAACAACACCATCACGCACGAGATCACGCATCAGATGATGCACGAGTACCTGCCCTATGCCCCCGCGTGGCTACTCGAAGGCACGGCGGAGTACACGGCGAACCTTCCGTACAAGAGCGGCCTCTTCAATGTCGCAGGCGCCATCGCCGAGTATAAAGACAACTACCGTGGCCGCATCGGCTCACGACCAGGAAAACAATGGATCGGCGTGAGAGACCTGTGGAATTTCACCACCTCGATCACCGAGCGCAATCCCATCGCATCCGTGCTCGTCAAAGAAGAGAAGCCCGAGGTGAGCACAAGTGGCCGCGTGATTGCGCCCTCTGTCAAAGCACCTCCCACCATCCCCACACCAGCGGAACTCGGCA
>JANPIW010000443.1:0-2350 GCA_031425215.1 Verrucomicrobiaceae bacterium | reverse complement strand
CATAACATCCCATTTCATGGCTCGATGATTCTGCCCCGATCACTCCGCCTTCTTCTTGCCCTTGCCCTTCCCCTTCCCTTTGCCAGGCCTCTCACCAGCATCGGTGAATGGCGCTTTCTCAAAGATCACCTCGCCCTCCGGCGCGAGGCGCGGATCATTCGCCTCCTTGAGCCTCTCCATCAGTCGCGCCGCCATCTCCGCTTTCGCCTTCGCGTACTCCGGCTGAGCGGCCACGTTGATGATTTGATCGGGGTCTTTCCTCAGATCGTAAAGCTCCTCCGCAGGCCTTTTACCAAACGACAGCTCGTACAGCCATTTCCATTCCGAGTCATTCCGGTGCTTGATCAGCCACGCCTTCGTCGGGCTCGCGTCCATGTCCGCAAAGGCGGCGTAGGTGCTGCTCTCCAGCTCCTTTTCCTCCGGCTCAGCCGTGTCCGTCACACCACCAGGCCCGCCCATCGGCCAGCGCTCGGCTTTGAAATTGCGGATATAAACAAAGTCCGCCGTGCGCAGCGCGCGCATCGGATACGGCAGATTCCCCTCCCGCGCCGTCGCCACATGACGCTCCCGTCCCGTGATGACCCAGTCGCGCGCCGCATCGATCTGCCCCGCCTTGTCGCTCTTCAACAAAGGCAGCAGCGTCTTCCCATAAAGGCCCTCGGGCGGAGTCGCCCCGCCGATCTCCATGAACGTCGGCGCCAGATCGGGCAGCCGCACAAAGTCATCGATCACACGCCCGCCTTTCCCGCCCGGCACACGCGCCACCAGGCTCACGCTCACGCCGTGATCGTAAAGATTGCATTTCCCCGCCGGCACACCCGGCATCCCATGATCACCACTCGCCACGATCAGCGTGCGCTCCAGCTCTCCCGTTTTTTCGAGCTGCTCCAGCAGCACGCCGAGATATGCGTCAACTGCCTGAGCCTCGCCGAGATAGTCCGCCACATCCTCGCGCACCTCTGGCACATCGGGAAGAAACTTCGGCATCTTCCCTTTCAGCGACTCCGGCTCGATGTCCCACAGCTTCTTACCTGATCCCTTCACCCACACGCGATGCGTCGTCGTCGTGCCAAAGAAATACAACCAGGGCTTCCCTTCCTTCCGGTCAGCCAGGAACGCGTCAAAGTTCCCCCGCACCTGCGACAGAATCACATCGCGCGCATCCGCCAGCGTCTTCCCCTCGCTCATCATCCGCGTCACTTCCTCCGAGAAATTATTCGAAGCGCGCCCCGCCTTCTCATACGCATGCTGCTGCCCGCCGAAGGGCGCATCCGCAGGCGTGCCCGGACTCCACACCTTGAAACTCTTGCCGATGTGATAGCCCGCCTCGCGCAGCATTAGCGGGAAAGTCGGGATCGTCTCATCCCACACCGCGCCATTCAGGATCGCCCCGCGCCCGCAGTTGAAAAAGTACCGCCCCGACATCAGCGAGCTGCGGCACGGCGTGCATGATGGCGAGTTCACGAACGCATTGCGAAACACCACACCCTCACGCGCCAGCCGGTCCACATTCGGCGTCTTCACCACATCATTCAGCGTGGGCCGCCCATCCATCCCCTTGTAACAGCTCGCATACCGCCCCCAGTCATCAGAGAACAGAAACAAAATGTTCCACCGCTCCCCGGCAGCGTGTGCGGAGACAGAGATCAGGCAGATGACAGCAAGTAGAAGAGAACGTGACATGCGCATCACAACGTCACGCCCCAGCCGCGATCTTGCGCCCCACCCCCATTCCACGCACATTAATTCTGAATCCGTGGCCTGAATCAGGACCCCTTAGACATGCCGTTTCCAAAAACCGCAAGAGATCGGAGAGACGCAAAAGCTCCGATCCTCTCCCCCCAGTCAAGTTACTGCGCCGGGGAGTGCATGCCTTTGTTGGATCCGGATGGATGCCGACTGCAAGAGCCACCGGTCAGCGTGCTAATCGACGAGTAGGATGTGCCACAATACTTGCAACTGTACTTGGACCTCTCGCTGCCTGCGTAACGCTCATGGGTGCCTTTGTTGGCGCCGAGCGGGTGGCGGCAACATAAATCCTCGGCAAGGCTGTGTACGCTTGAGTATTTGGTTCCGCAGTTTTTGCAGTAATAGATCATGGTGTTGAGTTTCTAATCGTCTTGTCGAAGGTCGTCGCTTCACATAAAAGGGTGGCCGAATCAGATTCGGCCAACGCTGTTGATTCGCCCCCCCGTCTATGGTGGACGTTTGTCGAGTGGTGTTCAAATATGAGATGAGATTATTGATCGCTCCACCGGCTTTTTGTAAAGCCATCGTTTTATCGGGAGTCGCGCCCAGCATCCCTTCCCTTTTCTTCCATCCTAACGCCAGATTGGTATCTTGGCGTGCC
>JANPIW010000442.1:0-5780 GCA_031425215.1 Verrucomicrobiaceae bacterium | reverse complement strand
GCCGCCGCCACTTCCTTGTGCAGTTCGTAACTCTCCTCCGGGTGAAGTTGAAACATGAAACTCGCCAGCGCCTGACTTTGATCGACCGTTCGTCTCTCTTTTGGGTGCACAGAATTCAGCAATCGAACGGCCTCGGTTCATTTGCCATCCGCTAGCAATTGATTCGCCTCCGGGATGTTCTGGTCGATCTCCCGATAGGCGTCCGCGACCGGTCCCTTCTGCTCTTCCGCCAGCACGAATGAGGACAGGGTAACACAGATGAAAATGGCAAGGTGCTTCATGGGCGGTTTTTGCTGAATTTCCGAAGCACACCACATGAGCTCTTCCATGGCAAGGTTTTCAGCAATCGACTGTGGGAGAACAGCGGTCCGACGCCGTATTCCCTTCCATCATGCTCACCGCCACACGCCGACGCTTTTTTGAAGACTCGCTCATGGCCGCTGCGGCGGTCGCATTGCCAAAAACATTGCTGGGGGCCAAAACGTCAGCGGTTTCTCCGAATGAGAAGCTCACGGCCGCCATCATCGGCTGCGGCATTCGCGGAAAAGCTCATGCTCGGGAGCTGGCGCGGCTGGCGGATTGCGATGTGGCGTATGTTTGCGATCCAGATCTCGATCGCGCGGAGGAGGTGGGTGCGTTGCTCGTCGAGTTGAAGCGGCCGATGCCGACGAAGGTGCAGGACTTGCGGAAGGTGCTCGAAGACAAAGCCGTCGATGTCGTTTTCATCGCAACGCCGAATCACTGGCATGCGCTGGCGGCGATCTGGGCGATGCAGGCGGGGAAGGATGTGTATGTCGAGAAACCCGTGAGCCAGAATGTCGAGGAAGGTCGCCGCATCGTGCAGGTGGCGCGGAAGCTGGGGCGCATCGCGCAGACGGGCACGCAGAACCGCTCTCGCGGCGCTTTGGCCGAGGCGGTGAAGTTCATGCGCGAGGGCAAACTGGGCGAGGTGAGGCTGGCGAAGAGCATCATCTACAGCGGACGCGGCAGCATCGGCGGCCCGGCGGAGTGTGTGATGCCGCCGCGTTGCGATTACGACCTGTGGGCCGGCCCTGCGCCGATGACGAAGCTCACGCGGCCGAAGTTCCACTATGACTGGCACTGGTTCTGGGACACCGGCAACGGCGAGATCGGCAACAACAACGTCCACTCACTCGACATCTGCCGCTGGGGCCTCGGCGTGACCGGGCTGGGCCGCAGTGTGCTCAGCTATGGCGGCCGGCTTGGCTACACCGACGTGGCCGAGACGCCGAACTCGCAGGTGGGCATCTTCGACTTTGGTGACAAGACCATCGTCTCCGAGACTCGAGGCCTCAAAACCGCGCCGTTTCATCCGACGATCAAATCCATGTGGTTCTTCTACGGCAGCGAGGGCATCATCGCCGACACCAGCCTCTTTGATCCGAAGGGCAATCTCATCCGCGCCTTCGAAGGCAAATCGGAGAACCACTTCTCAAATTTCCTCCGCGCCGTGCGCAGTCGCAAGCACACCGATCTCGCCGCCGACATCGAAGAAGGCCACCAAAGCACATCGCTCTGCCACATGGCGAACATCTCGTATCGCCTCGGCACCCAAACGTCCGTGAACGACATCTCAAAAGCTCTTGGCGACATCAAAGCTCACGAAGACGTGCAGGACACTTTGGAGCGCACCAAGCATTATCTCGCCGAAGCCGGTCTGGATCTCGACAAAACAAAACTCACGCTCGGCCAGCATCTCCGCGTCGATGGCGACAAGGAAACCTTCCTCGACAACGCCGCCGCGAATGCGCTGCTTACTCGCAAGTATCGTGAGCCGTTTGTGGTGCCGAAGCCGAGTGAGATTTGAGGAGCTCAGCCTGTGTTACGAACTGCGCGTGGGCACCAAAAAATTCCTGGCGCTGGCCACGCATGGCGAGGTGAGGCAGAGCGGCATGATGAACTCCGACTTGCTGCCGCACACCGCGAGCATCGCCGATTAGATTGGCCTGCTGCGCGCGATGCATTCTGACAGCAACCAGCATCAGCCTGCCGCGCGGCGATTTCACACCGGTGTCACGCCGGATGTGCGTCCGTCCATGGGTTCCGGGATCAGCCGCAGTGGTCTCGTGAACCCCGCCCACTCCCGCCGAATGACCGCCCGACTCCAAGCGGCCACCAGTTCCACTCATCCTATCCTCGTCCGCGGCAGCTCCGCCTCCGGCCACGGCATGGGCACCGCGCTTTCCGAGAAGATAGCGCAGAAGGCCGAGGTGATGGTTTTCTTATTTGATCAGTTGGGGATGAAGGCCCGAGATTGACTCTCTTCCCAGTCGCCTCATTGTAGGAACATGATCGCCACAATTCAAAAATGGGGAAACAGCCTCGCCCTGCGCATCCCGCTACCGGTTGCCAAACAAATCCACATTCAGGAGGGCGATTCCGTCTCACTCAAGATTGGAGTCAACGGCCTCACTGTAAAGCCACTGCCCAAGCAACCTTCGCTTGATGATCTGCTGGCCCAAGTCACACCCGAGAACCTTCATCCAGCCACCGAATGGGGGCCAGACTTTGGCCGGGAGGTTGTTCCCGCGTGAAGACACCACCCGTGCCGGAGCTGGGAACTATCGGCTGGCTTGTCTTGGATCCGCAGGCAGGCCGATGCCCCGCCAACGTTCTTAGCCACACACGTTACGATGAGAAGACTGGCCTCGCCCTCTTCTGCCCCATCACTAGCAAGATCAAAGGCTATCCCTTCGAACTGGCGATGCCGAGTGGGCTGCGAGTATCCGGCGTCGTGCTCTGGGATCATCTGTGTTCACAGGATTGGAAAGTACGTAAGTGGCAGCCCATCTGCAAAGTGCCGCTCAGTTTCGTGCATGATGTGATGGCGCGGACGATGACGATGTTTGACGTGCCTACGGTCTAACATTCCAAAACTCAATGCAATGAGCAGCAAACCTAGACTCCGCCGAAACAAGAAAAAGGCCCCGAAAACCTCCATCGCAAGTTCATCTGGTGCAGTTATTCGAGACTTTCGAATAACAGCCGCCACTCACACTCTCATTGCCTGCGCAGCCCTTGCCTTCACGCCTTTCCTCTGTGGGGAGGAACTTGGCGAAATGTGGGGCACGGCGGCGGAGGAAGCGAAGTATTATCCCATCGTGAATGTGCCGATCCCGCCGACGGTGCCGATGCGGCCGGGTGGCTTCGAGATTTTGCCCGATGGTCGGCTGGCGGTGGGCACGCGACGTGGTGACATCTACTTCATCAAAGGCGCATTCGATTCGCCGCCGCAGCCGGAGTTTCATTTGTTCGCCAGCGGGCAGGACGAGATTTTTTCGTTGGCGTGGAAGGATGGGGCGATGACCACGACTTCGTTCGGTGAGGTCACACTCATCTCGGATGCCGATGGCGATGGTGTGGCGGACAGCTATGACACGCTAACCAACAATTGGGGTTATGCCGAGGGTCACGAGTTCGCCTTTGCGTCAAAGCATGATCCCGAGGGCAACATCTGGGTCGCACTAGGGCTGAGTGGTTCCTATGAATCGCACAATTTGTTTCGCGGCTGGGCGGTGAAGGTCACGCCGGAGGGCAAAATGATCCCGGTGTGCAGTGGGTTGCGCAGTCCGGGCGGCGTGGCAGCGAATGCACAAGGCGCGATGTTTGCCATCGAGAGCCAGGGACCGTGGAATGGATGCTGCTCACTCAAGCATCTGAAGCCCGGCGGCTTCATGGGGCATCCGGCGAGTTACAATTGGTATGCCTTCACCCCTGACATGAAGGAGCCGGTGAAGCCGAACAGTGACTCGCGCATCCACATCGAGCGGAAGCGCGTGAAGGAACTGGTGCCGCCTGCGGTGCGCTTCCCCTACATCAAGATGGGCCGCTCGATCTCCGGTTTCCGGCTCAATCAAACCGGCGGCAAGTTTGGGCCGTTTGAAGGCCAGTTTTTCCTCGGCGACTACACGCTGAGTGTCATCCTGCGAGCCACGACGGAAGAGATCAACGGCGTATGGCAGGGCGCGTGTTATCCCTTCCGTGAAGGACTCGCCACGGGCATTATGAACGTGGAGTTCTCGCCGAAGGGGCAACTTATCGCGGGTGGCTTCACCACGAACTTGCAGTGGCCCGTGCGCGGCACGGAGCCTTTCGCCATCCAGCGCATCGACTGGACTGGCGTGACGCCTTTCGAGATCAAAGAGATCAACATCAAGAAGGATGGATTCCTCATCACCTTCACCAAACCTATTGATCCGGAAACTGCGGGACAAACAGGCAACTACGACATCACCACCTACACGCACATCTACCACGCCGGCTACGGCAGCCCCGAAGTGGATCAAACCACGTCCAAAGTCACCAAAGCCGTGCCTGCGGCGGATGGCATGTCCGTGCGTGTGCATCTCGAAAAGATCGAGGAAGGCCACATTCACGACTTTAATTTTGCGAAGGTGAAATCCAAGACGGGTGAGCCGCTCCTGCACACCAAGGCTTACTACACGGTGAATGAAATCCCGCTGAACTGAACTCCATGATCAAATATCTCTTCCTCATCTTCGCACTGCCAGCATTGGGTCATCCAGTGCCCGAAAGCACGCAGTGGCTGACCTATCCAGGCGTTGATGGTCCCGGCAAAGGCAAACACATCGTACTCATCGCTGCCGACCAGGAATATCGCAGCGAGCAATCCATGCCGATGATGGCGAAGATCCTGAGCAAGCATCACGGCTTTGATTGCACCGTGCTCTACGGTGTGAATGAGAAAGGCGAGGTCGATCCGACGTTGCCGGTCTATCCCGAGAAGGGAAAAGAGAGCGAGTTCAAGCAGCACCACATTCCGGGCCTCGAACACCTTGTCTCAGCCGATCTCGTGATCTTTTTCACTCGCCTTCTCACTCTGCCGATGAACGAGCGCGAACTCATCGTGAAGTATATCGACTCCGGCAAACCCTTCATCGCGCTGCGCACCGCCAATCACGGCTTTCATGCTCCGCTGCCTTACAAGATCAACGGCAAGCAGGTGAACTGGGGCGACGAGGTGCTAGGTGGCAGCTTCCGAGGCCATCATGGGCGATGGCAGGCCGACTCCACACGCGGGAAGATCGTCGAGGAGCAAAAGAGCCATCCCATTCTCACCGGCGTGACCGACATCTGGGGCAACTCCGACGTGTATCGCACTTACAAAGAGGGAACCAGCCTGCCCGTCGACTGCACCGCTCTCGTCTGGGGCCAGCCACTCATGGGCCGCGAGCCCGATGACCCGCCAAACACGAAACTCGAGCCGCTCCCTGTCGCGTGGTTCAAAACCTGGCAAACCAGCGGCGGCAAAGCTGCCCGCGTCTTCCACTCCACCATGGGCAGCGGCACGGATCTCCAAAGTGCTGGTTTGCGCCGTCTCATCATCAACGCTGTCTATTGGGGAATGGGCATGGAGGCAGCTATTCAAGCTGGTAGCGTGGTGGATATCTTCGGCGATTACCAGCCTCTCAAAAGCGGCTTCAACTATCCCGCGCTGGGCGTCGTGCCAAAGCCCGTTCAGACCTACAAGTGATCCCGCCTGTGTCCGCTGACCAGGCAATCATTCGTCCAACTAAAGCCTGTGGCAGAAGATGAAAATCCTGAAAACAAAAGCAAAAGCAAGAGCATGAACAAGACCAATGCCGGCCAAAAACTGTTGTCTCATAAACAACAGGATGAACTGCTCAAGACGTTGGAAGCCCGTTTTGAGAACAACATGGGCCGCCATCACGGTCTCGCGTGGGCCGATATCAGAGCACGACTGGCAAGTCATGCTGGAAAGCTGTGGTCGCTCAATG
>JANPIW010000441.1:0-2744 GCA_031425215.1 Verrucomicrobiaceae bacterium | reverse complement strand
TCTTTGAAGTGCCGAACATGAAGAGGCGGTCATTCACCGAGGCGCAGAGCGTGAGGTCATCGGTCATGAATGGCAGCGGGTAGAACCAGGTGGTGATTCCATTTTTCTCGCTGCTCATGGGCTGCGGGACCGGGATGGGCGTGGGCGAGGGAATGGCGGCGATGATGGCTTTGAGCGCGGCCTCCATTTTTGTCCACGAGTCGCCGATGACGGGGCGGCTGACGACTTGATGCACGCCTGCGATGCGTATCATTTTCTCCTCGGCCATGGTGGGCGGCACGCCGGGCACGCCGGAGAGTTTGCCGCCGACATCGACGAGCAATGCGTGCTCGGTGCCGAGGCCTTTTTCATCCATTTCCTTCGATGCTTTGTAAAAGGAGATGAGGTGCGGAATGATCTGCTTGTCGATCATGTCAAAGGTGGCCGCACCTTGCTCACCAGCAAGGCCTGAGCGGACAAGCTCGCCCGCGCCTGTGTAGAGGATGTCCGCCCACAGCTCGACGTAAGTGCGAGCGTGAGCAGCGTAGGATGCGTCACCGTTGTAATTGAAACCGAGGACGACGGAAGGATCGTCGAGGAGCGGGGCGAACTGCAGGGGCTTGGAGTGGTCGAGGTAGCCCAGGTCTGATCCGCCGCGGCTTTCAAAACGGAAACCGCCGTCCCACCAGCCGATGGCCGCCGCGCCGTCGTGTTTATAAGCGTAGAGCTGCGCCTCTGCGGCAGCGAGGGCGGGGACTTTGGCTTCGAGTTTCTTTGCGAGGCCGGCAAACATCTCGCTGCTCTTGAGGCCCGAGATGAGGCCGCGCACGATGGGCTGGAATGGCTGGCTGGAGGCAGCGGCCTCAAACAAACTCTTGTCCACCGTCATCAGCAGCATCGCATTCTTTGCGGCATAAGGAGCGATGAAGTCGAGGTCGGGCTTGGCCAGGACCGAGTCAGCGGGTTTGTCGGTGAACTCGAGGTGCTTCAAGTCGTGCCCCGCTGCAAACACGGCATTGCCTCCCGCTGTGCCGATGGCGAAGGCGATGGTCTTGGCGCGGATGTCATCCACGGCTTTTGTCACAGTGGTCTTCACATCATCGGGCAAGGGCAGGCTGCCGATCATCTGGGCCTTCATCTCATCGGTGATCAAATCGCTGAGCTTCACCTCGAAGGTTTTGAATTTCCCGCCCAACGCGGTGGTGATGTCGGCGATCTTGGCCTTCATTTTTTTCTCGGCCCCGGCGAGGAACTCCTCCGTCAGCAGCGACGCGATGATCTCGTCAGCCTTTTCCGCCTTGGTGCCGATGATGAGCGGCGGGAGCTGCAGCGCGCCGATGGCTGCCGCGGCCCGCTTGAGAAGCTCGGGATTGCCCGTCAGAGCCTGCATCATTTTCTCGGGCTGCGAGCCTGCGCCTCCGCCCATGCTGGCCAGCGGGCCACCCGCCATGATGGCGTGATAGTTGATCTCATTGTAGACTTCCGCCAAATCGCGCAGGCTGCGGAATGCGGGAGAGCCGCCCTTGCTGATCGCGAGGAACGCGTCATCGCCCCAGAGCTTCTTGAATGCCTCCCCCTGCTTGTCTCCACCAGCGGACGGGGCGGGCACTTTGTCGTCGATGAAACCAGCCACGTCCTTCCAGAAGGTAGTCTTTTTGGCGGCTTCAAGATGCACCTTGAGATTTGCGCTGCCGAGGTACATCTCCGTGCTCGATGGCAGGTGCTGGGCAAAGCCGAGCTTGGCCGCATACTCGTCCACGGGAGGTTTCGCGGGCTTTGCAGAAGCGGCGGTGGATGGAGCGGAAGAGCCGGCGGCGGTCTCCGCAGAAGGTGATCCGGCCTTCTTGCAGCCTGAAATCGGCAGCGATGCTAGTGCAAGGGCAGCGAGGGCAGTGAGTCCGACGGCGGGAGAATGAATGCGTTTCATAAGGCCCGATCTCTCGAATGCGGCGCGTGCTCCGTCAATCGTGAACCTCGCGCATCCTCCGAAAGGCGTAGGAGCGGAAAAGTGTCGCTAAAATGCCGAAAAAAAAGACTGGAAAGCTGGCCCGCCAACTGCTTTACCATTTTCGTCACGACAGTCCTACCTCCTCAGCCGCGTGCTTCAACCCACCGGCCTGACGAGCATGGCCCGTCCGACTCCTCCTCAACAACAAACAACCCAAGACAACACAACTACCCACCAACATCCATCCATGAAACTGACCAAGCTCCTCGCACTCCCCCTCCTCGCACTCGTAGCGGCAGCCGGCACGGCCAACGCTGGCCCTCAGGCAAACAACGCCAAGGCACCCATCTCGCCCATGGTGGAGCCTGATGACAGCCTCGGATTCACTCTATCCGTCGGATACGACTCCACATACGTCTTCCGTGGCGTGAACTTTGGCGATCATCTCGTCTGGGGTTCGCTCACCATCCCGGTGAAGCTCACCGACAAACTCACCTTCACCTTTGCTCCGTGGTACGGAAACATCGCTGACGGAAACTATGACGAACTCGATCTCGTGGCTGGCCTCAGCTATGACGCCGGCTTCGCCACCATCGGCCTCGGCTACACCTGGTACTACTTCCCTTTCAACGGGTTCGACACCAATGAGCCGAACCTCACCATCAGCAAAAGCTTCGGCCCGGTGAACTGGTTCGCAGGCGCCTATCTCGACTTCTCCGCTGACAATGGCGACGAAGGTCTCTACTACGAAACGGGCTTCAACAGCACGATCAAGATCAACGACAGCATCAGCCTCGTCCCCGAAGCCAAGGTCAGC
>JANPIW010000440.1:0-5209 GCA_031425215.1 Verrucomicrobiaceae bacterium | reverse complement strand
GAGCCAGAGATCCCAGTCGAAATTCTCGCGCATCGTTTCTCCTGCGGGCATGGGCGCGTCGTAGCGGCCCCACTTCGGACGGTTCGACCACATATGCACCTCGCTCACTTTGCCGATCACGCCGCCGCGCAGCCACTCGATGCCGAGGCGCATGTTATCCCAGGTGTGACCCTGATTGCCCATTTGTGTGACGATCTTTTTCTCCTTCGCCGCCGCGTGCAGTTTGCGCACCTCCCAGATGGTGCGGCAGAGCGGCTTCTGGCAGAACACATGCTTGCCCATCTGCACAGCCGCCATGGATGCGATGAAGTGCGTATGATCCGGCGTGCCCACCATCACGGCGTCGATCTCGTTGCCGTGCCTGTCGAGCATCTGGCGGAAATCGCGGTAGCGCTTCGCCGCAGGAAATTTGTCGAACGTCTTCGCCGCGCGCGAGTCATCGACATCAGCGAATGCGACGTAGTTCACGCGCTCGGAGAAACCTTCCCTGCCCTCACCGCAGATCAGCCCGCCATTCATGCCGCCCACGCCGATGGCGGCGACGTTGATCTTGTTATTGGGCGATCCAGCGGAGCGGAGGATGGCTGGAAAACCGAGTGTGCCTGCTGCGGCACGCGAGATGAAATGGCGGCGTGTGTTCATGGAGCCGAGATGAACGGAGCGAGCCGCGCGGATATTCCCGGGACGTTCATCACCCGTCGGATGATGGTGCGCGCTGCAGGGTTTGAACCTGCGACCCCTGCCGTGTGAAGGCAATGCTCTACCGCTGAGCTAAGCGCGCGTGGCCGTTTGTTTTTTGGCGGGCGGACGTTTAGCTGAGCCGGTTGCGCTTTGCCAGTGGTTTGTGGCGAAAATTCCCGCGCCGGAAAAACAAAGCGGCCAGTCCCGTCGCCGGGGCTGGCCGATTCGATACTGGCATCAACTGGTCGAGGACCAGCGCCAGATTACTTGTTGCACTTCTCGCACACCTTTTTGTCAGCCTCAGCGGCGACGCAGCAAGGGTGAGCGCATTTTTCGTTCTTCTTCGCGGCTTTGTCGCAGCAGCTTCCTTCTTTGTACTTCGGCTTCTCAGCGGAGAAGGCTCCTGCGGCGAGAACGAGGCTGGTGACGAGCACGGTTACGATTGATGTTAGCTTCATGGTTTTGGTTTGTTCGTGGTTTGTGGTTTGATCGGGGCCGACGTGACGGTCGGCGCACCGGTTCATATACGAGTACTCTCAAAAAGTGGACGATTTGTCGATCTTTTGTTTGATCCAGCTGCAAAATGTTTCCCGCAAGCTCCCGCGCCGCAGGTCGTTGAGACTGGCCTGCCATGAAAATTCTCCCGCTCCTCTGCCTCGTCAGCGCGCTCTGCCCGAGCCTGCACGCGCAAAAACCCGCCTCGGCACGGAGCGATCTGCCAAAGGTCACGCCGCGAATGTTGCGTGAGGCGCTGGCACAACACCAGGACGCATCGGTCGTGCAACCGCTGGTGTATCGCATGTTTGGCAAAAACAACCTGCTGGCCGGCAAGGCTGGCGCGCGCATCGACGGGACGACGGCAGCCTGGGCCATCATCGACAAGTCACCGGCGCGCGTGGTGCGGGAGGACGGCACATCCGTGGGCAGCATGATCGCGATCAGCGGCGAGGGCTTGCAGGCTCTCGCTGTGGAGCTGCCGAACTTCACGGAGTTCAACTACCGCATCGAGGCCGGCGGCATGACGCGGCTCGCAGGCAGCGCGCGCATCGAGCACATCGAGTATTCCGCCGACAGCCAGCCGCGCGCTGATGTTCCGAAGGGACGGCTGGAGAAGTTCGAGTGGAATGAGAGCAAAGTCTTTCCTGGCACGAAGCGAGCAGTGACCGTGTACATCCCTGCGCAGCACAAGGCTGGCGAGGAGACCGCCCTCATGGTCTGGCAGGACGGCTCGCGCCACGCTGATCCCGCCGGCCAGATGCGCGCGCCGGTGGTCTTCGACAATCTGATTCACAAAGGGGACATGCCGGTGACCATCGGCGTCTTCATCGATCCAGGACGCGGCCCGAAGCAGAAGCCCGAGGACAAGGCGTTCAATCGCGGCCACGAGTATGACTCGCTCGGCGATGCCTATGCGCGTTTCCTGCTCAGTGAGATTCTTCCCGAGGTGGAGCGGCGGTTCGCGGTGAAGTTCAAAACCGATCCGGCATCACGCGCCATCGCGGGCGGCTCATCAGGAGGCATCTGCGCCTTCACCGCAGCATGGGAGCGGCCGGACCAGTTCGGCAAGGTGTTGTCCTGGGTGGGCAGCTTTGTGAATCTGCGCGGCGGTCATGTCTATCCGTCGCTCATTCGCATCACGGAGAGAAAACCGATCCGTGTTTATCTTCTCGACGGCACCAATGACCTCGACAACCCCTTCGGCAACTGGCCGCTGGCCAACAAGCAAATGGACGCCGCCCTCAGCTACATGGGCTACGATCACACGATGGTGTGGACGGAATGTTTCCACGGCAGCAAAGGCATGAGCGCCCACCTGCCCGACGCGCTGCGCTGGCTGTGGCGGAAATGAAAAGCGAAGGATGCGGAATAATCCTCACGATTACTTCGTCTCAATCATCGGCGGCAGCCAGTCGCGGAAACGCACAGCGGCGCTCGCGGTTTTGATGGCAGAATCGCTTTTGGATTTTAGGCGGAGTATCTGCCCGAGGACTTCTTGCTTGCCTCTCCATACCTCGTGCGACCAGTGGGCTTCGATACCGGTGAGCATGTAGCGTGCGGTGTCTCTCACACCTAAATCCACGGCGAGCATGGCGAAGTCGTTGCGCAGGGAGATGCTCTGGCTCCACTGCTCGGCGGTGGCTCGCAACAGGGGAACGATGTCATCGGGATTGAGACGCAGCTTGATGTCATTGAGCAGGTGCTGTTTGGAAAGGGTGGTCAGGATGCGGGCGGGGACTTCCTTGTTCGGTTGCTGGCAGAGCACTTCGAGAAACTCGGCGCAGGTCTTGGTGCTTTCCTCGTCGCCGCGCGCCAGCAAATAACATGCCTCAAGGAGCGGCTGGGCGTGGTCGGGATGCTGGATCATGTTGTCCCTGGCACACAGCATGACCTCATCAATGGGGCGTCCGTTGCGGATCAAGGCCCGCGTGTTCATGGTGAACCAGCCTGGCGAGTTCAGCGGATGCTGTTTGAGGATGTCGAGCGCGCTCTCGACATCGTGTCGATAGGCGGAGTATGGTTTGCCGCTCCTCCATTGGTGAGTCGAGCGATTGATGAGAAAGGCAGCCTCGGCGATCCTGGCATTCTGCGACTTGGGCTGGCGCGTCTGCCAGCGTTTGATCGCGTCTTTGGCCTCGATCCACGCGCCCTCAGAGTGCGCCTCTCGTACCAGCGGCTCCACAGCGTCAAAGATGATGTCCTCCACCCACTTGCCTGCGGTGGTGCGCAGTTTGTGCTCTCTCGCCGCCGTGATGAAATAGTCGATGGCCGGCCAGTTCCCCTCGCGGAGCCGCAGGATCACCTGGTCAATGATGGCCTGCACCTGCTGCGGCTCGTCAAACTCATCGCGCTCCTCGGGGAAGGTAAATTTGTCCAGGGACTTGCCGACGATGGCACCGTAGATCGCGCAGGCGTGCTGATGGTAACGCAATGCCCGCCGTGCCCAGATAATCGTGCGATCGGCGAAGAGTATCATGGAGTAAGGCAGGCTCTCTTCGAGCAGCTTCATGGATTCCCGCGCCTCCTTGACCCTGCCGTAATAGAGAAGCGTGTAGGTTTTCGTGAGAAGTGTGGCGCCCGCGTAGTGATAGGGCTTCACAAACTGCGCTTCCTCCCAGGTGGTGAAATCCTGAACCATCGGGGCCAGCTTGAGCGCCAGCGGCAGCACGCGGGCGAGCGCCTCGTCCATCGCGGGTATGTTGGCGGGATTTTTGCTTTCATACCAGTAGCGGGTCGCGCTCTGGAGGTCGTCGAACTGCTGCCTTTGGGACAGCGGGGTGGATTCTCGCAAAACGGTTTCGATCTCCTGAAGCGGCAGAGTCTGACCGATTACCTGGGAATATGAGCCACAGACGAGGGCTGAGCAGGTGGCAAGGAGGAGGGGAAGAGCGGACGGCATTGTATAATTACCATAATTCGTCAGGAGGCTTCCGGCAAGCATTCCGTTTGCGATCACGATTGAGGAACGGGTTTTCCAACCCGTTGTCAGGCGGAACGAGTTGGAAAACTCGTTCTACGGCGCGAGCCAGGAGGTGAACATGTATTCGTTCTTCTGCCACGAGCCCCCGAGGAGGGACCAGAGGGTGACATAAAAGGGGCTGCCGTCGTAGGGGAGTGTGGTGACGGTGCGGTAGAGGCGAGTGCCTTCATTGGCGGAGTAGAACTCCGTGCCGCCGGGTGTGCGGCCGATGGAGAGATGATACGCCGTGGCCCCCTGCCCTGCGTCCCAGACAAAGACCTCGGAGGCGCAATCGAGTGTGCTGCCGGGTGTGGGTGAGAGCAGCGCGGCCTTCACGAGCGGGATGGTGTAGGCGGTGTAAATGTAGCTGGCCGGATAATAGACGCTGCCAATGAGGGAGTAGAGCGTGACGTATATTTTGCGGCCATCAGTGGGCAGCGTGACGGTGCGCGACGTGGTGGCACCTGACTCTGCTGATGACCACAAGTCATACGCGCCCGCGCTGCTGCCGATCCAAAGTGCGTAGCTCGAGACACCGACTCCGCCGCCCCAGATGAAAGTCGTGGCCGCGTCGGTGAGCGTGCTGCCGTTGGCGGGGCTGGTGATGATGGCGCGCTGCGGAGTCGTGTTCGCGGTTGTGAACCATGCGGTGGTCTGCTTCCACACGCCGTTGATGAGCGACCAGAGTGTGACGTAAACGACGCGGCCATCCGTGGGCACGGTGACGGTGCGCGCCAGCGCGGTGCCCTGACTGCCCGCGTAGATGTCGTTGCCGCCTGATGAATTGCCGACAAAGAGATAATACTGTGTGGCGCCAGCCGCAGCGCTCCAAACTAAAGCGAGGGATGCGCTGCCGAGCGTGCTGCCATTCGTCGGACTCGTGATCTGCGCCGCGCCGCCGTCTGGCAATGCGGGTGTGGTGTACCAATAGGAGTTGGATTGATACGCGCCGCCAATGAGACAGTGCAGGGTGACATAAATCCTTCTGCCATCGCCGGGGACATTCACGGTGCGCGAGGTGCCGGTGCCTTCGTCGCCATTGTAGAGATCGTAGCCGTCGGGGCTGCTGCC
>JANPIW010000439.1:0-8613 GCA_031425215.1 Verrucomicrobiaceae bacterium | reverse complement strand
AACCACCGGACCGGCGCCAAACAAACCCCATCCCCCCGAAGGGCGCGTCCCGGAGGGACGCAGGAGGCGGACGAATGTTTCCGGCGTCCCTGCCGGGACGCGTCCATGAAATACACGCACATCACTCTCAATGATCCGGTGGTTCCCGCTCGCGGACTCGCTCCACCATCGGCTACCTTCCTCGGTGCCTCCGGCACCCGCCAGCCATCTAGAAATGCACCACTCACAAGCGCTCATCCCGGCTCTTCCACGGCCTCGATCAGCCATTCGGGGTCGGTGACGGGGGGAATTAATTGACGCCACTCACTCGGAAGTTCGATTTGCGTCTCGTAGGTCTGAACTGTCAGTTTGTGACTCCACTGATCACTCACCCAATACAAACACAGATCACCAAGCTGATGGCCGATTGCGTGTGCGCACAGATCAAAAAGCTTTTCTAGCAACCCTGGACGGTTCGTCTGGAGGTTTTCATGCCATTGATAATCGAGAGTGTCCAAACAGCGAAGCAAAACTAACACAGCATCCTCTGCGGTGGTGATGAGATCGGCTGCTTCCCAATCAACTGTTTGAAATAGGTACCTTTGCATTGCCGATTCAACGTCTTCCAAGCCGACCAACTTCACCGCCCAGTGATCGGCGTTGTAAATGGTTTTACCGAGGTTAGACTTCACAACAACGACATCCTTCCACTCAGTCGGAAACGACACATGCCTGCTGATTGGCACTTGCGGGCCGCTAGCAATCCAGACGGCAGCGGGCACTTGAGAAATGAATCCGTGCTTCTTGCGGTGTTGCAGGGCGGCGATTCTGTCTGGAGTGCGAGCCTTTGACAAAATAAAAGTGTTGTCAGCAGACGAATACAAGAAGAGCAACTGCGATACGGTCTTGCCACCGAGACGAAACGTTCCTGCCAACCCAGGAAGGTCATTGAGTACAAATGCAGGGAATGAGATCGGGACAAAGCGGGGGGCACCGTTGACGAAACACAGCCACCCGCTCCCTTCTTGGAACCGTGGAGGCCGCCCCAACTGAATGTCTGTCAGCAATCCGTAAAATGGAGGCTGTGCAACGTTGCACAGCACATCGTCGGCCAGGGCTGTCAGGGATTCTTTGACGCGTTTGCGGCACTCTCGGACCAATTCGGCATTCAAACTCACGCGTTGCCGGTTCACATCGAGAACGGCAGGACTCAAATGGTGAAAATCGAAAAATGCCGCCCCAATCGCATTGCTCGGGGAATCTGATAGCGACGCGTTCAGCACGTTTTCCTCCCCTGAGGTAATCGCCGGAACCACCATACCTTTCCAACCAACTATGCGGCGCGTTACTGGAACCAGCATCAGCTTCTCGAGACTCATCCGCCGGTTGTCCTCCCGGTCCATGCAGAGGTAGGCAAGTGCCGGACCTTCTGGGAGATCGAACCAAGGCAGGACGACTCTGGCTTGGCCACAATGATTGGGAAGAACGATGGTAGCTTCTGAAATGCGGAGCGATTCTCTTGCGGCGCGAATCCAGGCGGGGATATTCTGGGAGATCTCCGCCAGTTCTCGAACTCTCCCTGCGCTGGCTGTTAGGTCAATTGCAGGGGGAGAAGTCTCCAATCCAGTCCAAGGCGCGGAGAGAATTCTCTTCATTTCCTCATGACTGTGCGTCCACCCCACACCGAACTCGATGCGCCGCTCCAATTTCCCTTCGCGCTCCACCTCAAAGTGGAAGTCGCACGGGATGCGGATGAGCTGCTCGCGTAAATACTTCTCCAAGTCCAAGCTTAGCTTCTTGGCGTCAGGCAATTTTTCTTTGTCGAGCCTCCACTCGATGATTGTGCCCGGGCCGCTGTCCGGTGTCTTCGCCATTTCCCGCAACTCCCCGAAGTCTCCGACGCCGGTGGTGGTGAAGGTCCAGCCTTTGCCGTCTTGGTCGTGACAGAGCTGGTCGCGGCAGGTCTCGATGCGCACGCTTTTTGCCATCATGAAGTAGCTGAGCACGCCGATGCCAAACTGGCCGGTGCGGCCGGTGCTGAATTTCTTCCCCTCGCAGGCGCGCTCCAGTTCGATGATGGCGGGACGGTGGGCGTCGCCGGAGACGAGCAAGTGTTTCTCGATGATCTCCTTGGTCATGCCCACGCCCGTGTCGTGGCAGCGGAGGCAAAGTGTGCCGTCGGCGCTTTCGCTCAGAGTTAGCCTGACACGTTCGTTCCGGCCCAGCTCGGTTTCCCATTTCGGATCAGCAGCGTCATCGAGCGGTAGGCGCTTGCGGGCGATCTTCTCGCGCACGGCGTCGAAGGCGTTCTGAAGCAGCTCGCGCACGGCGGCCCGCCGGTCGTTGTAGAGCTGGGTGCCGGAGAGGAGCTGGAGGAGTTTCTCGGTGTTCGGACGGAACGCGCCGTCGATGTAGGTGTAGGCGTTGTCTTTCGGCTGAATGAGACGGGAGGCGCTGGCAGCGAGGGGCCAGTCGCGCTTCACATCGGGCAGGCCGTGACAGTGCTCGAAGCCGTGCTGCTCGGCGATGGTGGCGCAGCCGACCAGCTCGGAGTCGATGGCATCGGCGAGTGAGTGGATGGCTTTCTGCGCGCGGGCGCTGAGGGGCCATGCGTTCACGCACACGCGTCCGTCATGGATGGTGATGCTCATCTGATGCGGGATGTGCCAGTGGATGATGCTTTTGTCCCGCGATGCGATGTCGCGGTGGTGGAATATGATGTCGGGGACGCGCTCGGGGTCGTTTTCCAGGATGTCGGCGACGCGGAGGATGCAGGCGAGGTGGCGCAAGTGGAGGCGCTGCGGATGCATGCTGCCGATGGAGCGGGGATCGAAGTCGTGCTCGCGCAGACGCTGGTGGTCGAAGTGGTGGCTCTGGCAGAGGAGGATGAGCGTGGCCTGCCAGTCCGTGAGGAAATGAAACTCTCCGCGCAGATGCTGCTCGATCCATTCCTTGCTCCACTCGTTGTGCTGGTGGCGGGCGTAGAAGGCGGTGATGAGATCGGCGCGGTCGAGGTCGGCGGTGGTGGGCGCGCCCTTGCAGAGGGGCAGCTCGAAGTCATGACCGTTTTCGTCGAGCCAGCGGCGGAAGTGCGCGGCCTCGGCCTCGGTGAGCAGGCCGTCCACTTTCGTGAGGAGATGGCGGTGGATGGCGGTGAGCTTCTTGCGCTGCGGCGTCATGCCGATGTCGTGCAGGTAGGCGGCGAGGAGCAGGAGGGCGACCTCGTAGTCGGAGATGTGCTGCCAGTGCGGTGTGGGCACGAGCTGCATCATGCGCTCGGCGACGCGGAAGGAGTGCTCGTGATCGTGGAGGGTGAAGTCCTGCGGGCTGGTGTGGCCTTGGCCGAGAACCTTCTCGATGAGCTTCATCCACACCTCGATCTGGCTGATGATCTCGGGCGCGGCTTCGTGCTCGTTGCTGCGCTTCTTGGCGCGCTGTTTCAACTGCTTCCACAGCACGGTGTCCTCCCATGACTTCTTCCTGATCGCCATGGGCGAATCCAACTCCGGCCCGCGCGTGACGGCAAGCACAAAGAGCGGCGGATGCCGCTGCAAGAACCCGCCTCCCTGCTCCACCGTGGTACGGATGACGTTTCGTCAAATGCGGCTCAACCGCTGCGCGATCATCTTTGGATCTTGCCGCAGGTCGAGCAGCGCGTGGATGATGATACCGCGCTTCTCAACGCAGTAGAACAATCCAAGGTGATTCCTGTACCCGAGCACCTTTCGCCTGATGTTCGGTTTGCCCCGCACTCTTGGGGCGAGTTCCGGGTGATCGCGCAACAAGCGGAGGTTTTCCTCCAGGGGAGCCTCCAGCAACCTCGCAACCAGCTCGTCATTCTCGTCTGAGCCGAGGAAGAGTTGCAGATGAAGTTCCGCCAGGTCGCGCTCGGCTCCCGCCGTCCATACAATTTCAAGAGCCATGACGGCGGAAGACCCGGGCTTTGACCTCATCCCAACTGGAAACGGCGGCTGGATCATTCTCGTGCGCAGCGATACGTGCCTCCAGCAATTCCATGATCGCGGGATCAATCTCCACCTCGTCAGCACCGTCTGCCTCAGATAACAACTCCTCCGCAAGCTTGCGCTTTTGCGAGGCCGGCAGCCGCTGCACATCAGGGAGAAGTTCCAGAATCATGGCCGGAGAATAAGCCGCGTGCCTGTTGCTGGCAAGAACGCTGTCTCTTGATCTGCGCCATCCACATCCATATCCATGCCGCTGCAAGAACCCACACGCCTCCTCGTTTGCTCCAACCCATGAAAAAACTGATCGCATCTCTTTCCCTCGCCGCGCTCTTCCTCGCGCCGCTCTCCGCCGCAGAGCCTCTTCCTGAATCCGCCAAGGTGGGCGATTTCTTCGCGGGCTGCCAAGCTTACACCTTCCGCATGTTCGATGTGATGACCGCGCTGGACAAAATCGCCGCCGCTGGTGGCAAGACGGTGGAGTTTTTCCCCGGCCAGGTGCTCGACAAGACAAAGGATGAGAGGCTCAAGTTTGATCACAACACCACCGTCGAGCAGCGTGCGCCGGTGAAGACCAAGCTCAAGGCCCTCGGCCTCACAGCCGCAGGCTACGGCGTCGTGAAGCTCAAGAACGACGAGGCCGACTGCCGCAAGATTTTTGATTTCTGCAAAGACATGAACATCGGCATCGTCGTGAGCGAGCCGGACGTGGACGCCTTCGATCTCATCGAGAAGATGGTGAAGGAGTACGACATCAAGATGGCCATCCACAACCACCCCAAGCGCCCGCTCGACCGCAACTACCGCTACTGGGACCCCGAGTATGTGCTCAGCGTGGTCAAAGATCGCGACCCGCGCATGGGTGCCTGCGCCGACATCGGCCACTGGGTGCGCAGCAGCGTGAAGCCCACTGACGCCATCCGCCTGCTCAAAGGCCGCATCTTTGACAGCCACATCAAAGACCTCATCGCCTTTGGCGACCCCAAGGCGCACGACACCATCTGGGGCACAGGGCAGTCAGACATCCCAGGCGTGCTCAAAGCGTACAAAGAGATCGGCTTCCCCGGCCCGCTCCACGCTGAATACGAGCACAAGTGGGAAGACAACCTCGGTGATGTGAAAGCCAGCCTGGAATTCGTAAAGAACTTCAAGGCGGAGTGAACCTGAGCAGACGCTGATCAACGCTCCTTTGACTCGTCGTCGTCTGCGTCGTCTTCATCATCATCGTCATCATCATCATCATCGTCTTCATCATCGTCGTCCTCGAATTCCTCGAGGTCGTCATCATCCGCGGCCTCAGTTGTGCGCGTCTGCTCCGCCTCGCGCTTCTCGATCTGGCGCAACGTGTCGCCCATGTCCTCGACGGCGTCCCACACCTGGCGCGCGACAAAGATCGGCGCCGCGGCCTGCACCGCCATCGCGATGCAGTCACTCGGGCGCGCGTCGATCTCCACGACCTTGCGCGCCTGCAGCTCGTTGGCCGCGGTGATGATGAGACGCGCGTGATAGACGCTGCCGCTGAGGTGATTGATCACCACGCGCTCCACCTTGCCGCCAAAGGCCAGCAGCACGCTGGCCAGCAGATCGTGCGTGAGCGGACGCTCCTTCACCACGCCGCGCATGAACATCGAGATAGCCGTGCCTACCGGTTCATCGACGTAGATCACAAACGTCTTCTCATCGTTGCCGATGAAGACAGCAAAGCTCGCCTCCAACGGAACCACTGCGCGCACCTGCACCTCGACGACTTCCTTGTTCATGTGAGTGCGCCACTATTCGCACCACGCAACCCTTGGCAACATGCGCGAAGCATTTTCTTCCACGCTACTCATCCATCACCTTGATCGCCAGCTTCCGCATGAGCTGGCGCTCCGGCAGCAGGCTTATGCGCTCGTAGCTCTCGTCGAGGTTCCGCAAAATGCGCAGCAGGATCGCGTCCGTGCTTGCAGCCTGGCGCACGAGTTCCTCCATCGCGGGGTTCGCCGCCGGATGATGCCGCGCCACGTCGCTGGCCAGCATGAAACGGCCGCGATTGAAGCAATCCACCAGCCACAGGCGCCGCTCAACGGTCACGCGCGCGAGGAAGTGGCCGGGGAAATTGCAGCCCTCGATCGTCAGCTCGAAGCGTCGCGCGATGAAACGAAAAATGCAGCACAGGCTGATGGGATTGCCCATGCCGTGGTCCAGCACCCAGAAGAGATTGCTGTTGCATGGCGCGTAATAATTCTTGCTGTTGCCGCGCAGCCGCGCCTCGTCACCGCGTCCGCCGAAGAGCCATTCCGCCAGCTCGCGCGCGTCCATCCGGCCCTGGTCGTTGAAGGCCGCCTGCGCCAGCTCGTCCAGCCTTCGTCCGAGATCCTCCGGGCGCGTCTTCCATCCATTCAAATAAGCGGAGAGATGCGACAAGGCGTTCTCGAGCTGCTCGTCCGGCGTCGCCTGCCAGCGCCAACGCATCCACGTCTCCTCCATCTCCGTGCGCCGCACAGGCATGAGCAGCTCCGTCACGATGCGCTCCTCCTCATCCGACAGCGGCCTCTCGAGCTGCTCAAGCTGATGCGGCAGCTCATGGTGGATGCCCTCCAGCTCCTTTTTTACTGCCTCGCGCACGACGCTCGAATCATCATCGAGCAGTTGAATCAAGTGGTGGAGCCTGGCCGGGTGCGTCATGCCCTCTGTGTTACCACGATTCCGGCCCGCAACGCAATAACAAATCCGCGTCAGTCCACATAAAGAAAGCCGTTCGCGCTGATCAGCGCGTGGCAAAAGGCCGCGAGACCCAGCAGTTCCGCAGGCGCGTTCTCCTTCGGCGCGGGGCCAACGGCGACTTCCAGCTTCGCGGGCGTGGCCTGATAGTGCGCCGTTTGTGCCTTCACGAACTCCACCGCCGCCAACTCATCCGCCATGCTCGGCTCGCGTCCATATCCGAGCCTCCACGCGCGCCGCACCTGCGCCGTCACATCACTCCCGCACTCGCGCGCGAGACGCTCTGCAAATCTCCCCGCATACTCGCGCATGTAGAGATTGTTCATCAGCAGGAGCGATTGCGGGCTGACTGTCGTCACCGGCCGCAGATCACACATCGCATCCGTCATCGCCGGCGCGTCAAAGGTCGCGAAAATCTCCAGCGGCATCGAGCGGCGCATCTGCACATAGATGCTGCGGCGGAACTCCTCGCCATCGAGCGACAGATATTTGCCCGTCGGCCTGCCTGCCGTGTCGGTCGTGTCTTTGCCTAGCACCACCACGCCCTCCTCCGTGAACATCACCGGCACAGGCGGTCCGCCGCGTTTGTCGCTCAGCTTCCCGCTCACCATCAGCAGCGCGTCGCGGATTGTCTCCGCCTCCAGCCGCCGCACGTTCATGCGGCTGAGAAAACGATTATCTGGGTCGATGCGCTCGCGCTCCGCGTCACGGCGCGAGCTTTGCCGATACGTCGCCGACATCATCATCAGCCGGTGCATGTGTTTCAAACTCCAGCCGCTGCGCACAAACTCCGTCGCCAGCCAGTCCAGCAACTCCGGATGCGTCGGCATCTGCCCAAGCGCGCCGAAATCTCCCGGCGATGCCACGATGCCCTTGCCGAAGTGATGCATCCACACGCGGTTGACGAGCACTCGCGCCAGCAGCGGATGCTTGCCATCCGTCATCGCATTCGCGAAAGCCAGCCTGCGGCCCGTCGTCGGCAGCGTCGCGGATTTCTCCGGCACATCCACCTGCCGCCGGCCTGCGAGCACGGACAAATCACCCGGCTTCACCTGCTGCTTCGGCTGCTCGTGATCGCCGCGGAAAAACAAAAATGTCGCCGGCACCGTGGCGATGCCCGGCTTGGGCAGCTCCTCAAACGCCTGAATGAAACCCTCCGCCGGTTTCTTCGCCCGCACAGCCGCAGCCTCTTCCGTCATCGTCTTTAGCGTGGCGGCGTGCTTGGTTTTGTACATCGGATCGTAAAGGTAGAGCGAGCCGCCGCTGAGCCTGTCCACGCGCGGATGATCCTTCAGCAGCGCGAGTTGCACCGGTGTGCGCTTCTTCACCTCGCAGCGATACGCGCCACGCAGCGCCTCACGATCCTTGTCCTCCGCCTTCGCGATCTCCTTCTCCAGCACTTCGGTGATAAACTCCTCCTGCTTCGCCAGCCGCGCGGCGTCGAGCTTCTTCGCCTCCTCCTCGATCTTCGCGCCTGCCGCGCGCTCCGCATCCGTGAGCAGCGACACCAGCCTGCCCGCCGGAGTACGCCAGCTCTTCGTGTCAAAGCCAGGCTCGAACACCGCGCGCAGCCGGTAGTAATCCTCGTGCGAGATCGGATCATACCGATGATCATGGCACTGCGCGCAACCGATGGTCATTCCATAAAGAGACGCGCTCACAATCTTGATCGTGTCAGCGATCGCCGCGTTCTGCGCCAGCGCCACATTCCCCGCGCCCGTGCCATCCGGCGCCATGCGCAGAAAACCCGTCGCCGTCAGCTTCTCAATCGCATCCGCGCCCAGGTTCTTGTGCGGCAGCGGCACCATCTCATCACCCGCGAGCTGCTCGCGCACAAACTGATCGAACGGCTTGTCATCATTCAACGACTTGATGACATAGTCCCGATACCGCCACGCCCACTTCCGCTCCATGTCCTTCTCCGAGTATCCATCCGAGTCCGCATACCCCGCCACATCCAGCCAGTGCC
>JANPIW010000438.1:0-4846 GCA_031425215.1 Verrucomicrobiaceae bacterium | reverse complement strand
CGGTGACGCGATCATTCACCACTCCCGCCTTGATCTTGCCGCTCCAGCGCACGATGCCCGGTACGCGGAAGCCTCCCTCATAGAGCGTGCCCTTGCCGTCGCGCAGGCCGCCGCAGGAGTTGAAGAATGCGGCGTCGGTGCCGGCGAGTCCTTGGTGCGTGCCGTTGAGTCCGCCGTTGTCACTGGTGAAGATGAAGATGGTGTTGTCGTCGAGGCCGAGTTCTTTGATATGTGATAACATGCTTCCTATGTCGCGGTCCATGCGGGTGATCATGGCGGCATAGGCGGCGCGGGGTTTGAAGTGGGGGAGATAGCCTTTGCCGCCGGGATAGGGCGGGTCGTCGAATTTGCCGATGTATTCCTGGAGGGAGTCGTCGGGCACCTGGAGGGCGAGGTGCGGGACGGTGGTGGGCCAGTAGAGGAAGAAGGGCCGGTCTTTGTTGTGGCGGACGAATTTAAGCGCCTGCTCGGAGATAAGATCGGCGGAGTATTGGTTGCCCATGAAGCGCTTGTAAGTGGCGGGGTCGTTGGGGTTTTCGTCGGGCTTGAGATTGTCGTTGGATGGGAAGGCTGGGTTGGCTAGCGGGAGTTGCTTGTCGTTGTCCCAGAGATAGGTGGGGTAGAAATTGTGGGCGACGCCCTGGCAGTTGTAGCCGTACCAGCGGTCGAAGCCTTGCTTGAGTGGCTCGCCATCGGTGCCTGGGCCGCCGAGACCCCATTTGCCGAAGCCGCCGCTGGTGTAGCCGAGGGTTTTGAGCACCTCGGGGATGGTGATGGTGTCGCTCGGGATGGGCCACTGGCCTTCCGGCTGGATGCTGCGGTTGTCACGGATGAAGGCGTGGCCGGGGTGGAGACCCGTCATGAGGACGCAGCGGGAGGGGGCGCAGACGGCGTTGCCGGAGTAATGCTGGGTGAGGCGAATGCCCTCGGCGGCCATGCGGTCGAGGTTCGGCGTGCGGATGATTTTCTGCCCGTAACAGCCGAGGTCGCCGTAGCCGAGGTCATCGGCGATGATGAAGATGATGTTCGGCGCGGCGGGGAGCGGGACGCAGGGGGTGAGGAGGGCGGCGGTGACGAGTGCGAGTATGGGGCGCATGGCGGGGAGCGAAACGGGAGGGGGCGTGGGGATGTTGCAACACTCCGGCAGGTGCGCTGAAGCCAGTCGATTGGGTAAGATCATGGTGGGGTAAAATCATGTTCTGAGAAGCTCAGGCCATGATTTTACCACCTTGGTCTTGTTTTCTGTTTCGTGATTCAAGCTGGCCCGGTGGCGGGAATGGCGGTGTTTGGAGCGAACCCACTCGTAGCCTCTTCGAGTTTGGTTTCCGCCTGCGCCCGCCACCGGGGGCTTGAAAAGTGTGACACGCTGGTTTTGTCCCAGGGCATTTCATTCGCGTGCTGCGCGAGGGTGACGCGAATCTCCTGGAGATCGGTGATCTTGGAGCCGGAGTTTCGCGCGGTTTGATGCATCGTATTAGCGGGAGGGTTGTTTTTGACGGAAAGGATCACGCGTGAGCGGGCATGGCGGCCTCGGTGATTGTGCTCCAGAAGGAGTGTCCGAGACGGCTCTGCACATTGTTGGAGACAGCGCCCCAGCCGGTGTCGCCCATGGGGACGCTGGCGAGGAAGTCATTGGCCTCGTCGGAAAGGGCGGCGGCAGGCTCGAAGTCGTCGTCGCTCAGGTTGCGGGAGATGAAGGCCTGGTAGCCGGCGCCGAATTTTGGCATCTCGGTCCAGCCGAAGTTGGTGTCATCGTTGAGAAGGGCGATTTTGGAGGAGGCAAGGTTGAGTTTCATAATCGTAGGTTTCTTTGTTGGGTTCGCTTGTTTGAGGGTTGAGTTGAGGCTTTGAGTTGTAGGCTTGATAGGTTTCAGGGCTTGATTTGCAGAAATGAGAGGATCAGATCAAAAACCAGCGGGATGGCGGCAGATGAAGCCGTCAGCGCTGCGGGGCTTGGCGCGCCAGCGGGGGCCTTCTTCCTGACGGCCACCGCCTGTGTCCATGCGAAGACCGCAGACGGTCATGAAGACATGCTCCCCTGGCTTCACATAGATCGTGATGTAGCGGCCGGGGCCTGGCTGGCCGTAGGTGGCGAAGCCGCTGGAAGGAAGGGGTGAACTGAGCAGGCCGGCTTTGATCAGGGCATACGAGACGGAGCCGGAGCAGTCATAGGCGCTGTCATTCACGGAGGCATGGCCGCCGCCGCGACGGTAGGGCTTGTTCTGGATGCTGTTAGCCGCATTCACGACGTGCTGCACCTGGGCAGGGGCGCTGATCGGGGCTGATGCGTAACGGCCATCGAAGCGGAGGACGGTGTTCTGAGCGCGAGGAGCAGCCACGGCGCGGGCGACTGGTGGCATCTGCTGCGGGCGGGCGGCCATGGCGCGGTCATAAGCGGCGCGCTGGGCGTTGTAAGCGGCCACCTGTTGCTGATAGACGGCCAGCTTCTGCTGATACGCTGCCATCTCCGCATGATAGCGGGCCAGCTCCTGCTGGTGATAGGGGTTCATGTTTGCAGCAGGCATCCCTTGATAACCGGCGGCGTAATAGCCGGTCTGAGCGTGTGACTTGCTGGCGTATCCCGCAGCCATGAGGATGGCGGCGGCGATGATGCGGATTTTGGTGAGGGTGGTTTTGTTGAGGCTTGTTTTCATTGAATCGGCTCCTTTTTGATTCAATGAGAATTTATCAGAAATTATAATTAACCGCAATTCTATTTTATGATAATTATAACAAAGTTGAGATGGTCTTCCTGATCGTTAAGAATCACGAAATGCCAACGCATTGGAAGACCGACAGCCGCGCATCTCAAACATGAGAAATGGCAGGTCATTTATTCCGTTGGGTCCCGAAAGGACATAAAAGAACTGATCTCCCAGTCCGACCGAGCCATCTCCTCCCGACTTTGAGATTGCCTCTCTCATTAGCCACGCTACCACTCTGCCACTCTCCGCAGCGCCATCGCGTTGCGGAGTCTCTTTGATAACACGGGCGGCGTTCGTTTGCGCCGCCCGGATGCGCAGGTGCAGGGAAGGCCGTGAGAACCGGCCACAGTCGCGCTGCGGTATCGGGTCACAGACTCCCATTTTCATTTCGATGAAGAGCAAAGCCAATCGCCGGGCCATTCCAGCGGTGAAGGCGGGAGCGAGGCCGGTGAAATTCAGATTTCTGCTTTCTACTTTCAGATTTTTGCTTTTCCCCAACACACCCGGAGTCCGAACATCTCCCCGCGCATCCTCACTCCCGCTCCGTCTTGTGACGGGCTGGCGGGGCAAACTTCATCGCAACAATGAAGGGTGGGAGAAGCCGCGCGCGCCGCATTGTGGATCGAAACCACGATGGCCGTCGCCACGGCGCTCTTGCCAAAATGAAAGCAAGAACATGACCTCGACAAAACTTCGCCTCGCAGCCGCATGGCTGTGTCTCGCCTCCGCATCGCAAACAACTGCCGCCACCTGGCAGGTCCTCAATCTCGATCCTCTCCCCTCCAGCGCGCCATATTGGTCGCCGCAGTTCGCCGTGCTGCCCGATGGGCGATTCGTTATCGCGCATCGCTCCTCAGTGCTGGTGCAAAGCGCCTTCGGAGGCGCCGCTGCCGCGCAGACCAATGCCAGCGTCACCTTTGATCCCGCCTTCATCGCGCTGAAGGACGCGAGCACTGCCGTCATCGGCGCGGGAGGCAGCTTTGGCTCTGCCACGCCGGTGTTTCAGTTTGATCCATCAGCACCCACGCCGTTGGGCTTTGTGCAAAAGGCCGTCGTTCAGTCTTATGCAGCAGCGTATTGGAAATCACCCATCACCGGCACGGAAGGCTGGCTCATCTCAGGACAAGTCGGCACCGGCGGCGTCAGCGGTGTGCTTTACGTCTCGCTCAGCGGCACGACGACAAAGCTCATCGTGGACTCCGTCGCGCAATATAGCAGCGGCATCGCCGCAGACGCGCAGGGCGATCTCTACGTGGGCCGTTATGTGTTCGGCAATCCAACCGAGGACGTGTTTGTCTTCACCGCCGCCGATGTCGAGGCCGCGCTCACCGGCGCGGCGCTCACGACAGCGGGCAAGAAACAAATCCCCTGTGCCAGCTCGGGATCACTGGCCGTCGATCACCTCGGCCGCCTCTGGATGAGCGGCTACAACACCGACGGTTACTTTGAGGTCATCGACACCATCACCGGTGCCTTCATGCAGGAGCATCCCGGCGGACTCACCATCCCCGGCGCGGGCCTCGTGCTGCTCCAGCCGCAGGCGTTTCAGCGCAACGGCATCGCGCATGTGGCGCTCACGGCCTACGACGGCTACGCCAGCACCAATCTTTTCCGCTACGCCACCGTCGAAGCCGCGCAGATCGCGCCGCCCAACTCCAACGCAAACTGGCGCTCCTATCACTTTGGCACCAACAATGTGATCTCAGGTCCCAACGCCGATCCCGATCGCGACGGTTCGCAAAACCTCCTCGAATACGCCAGCGCCACCTCGCCAACACGCGCAGGCGGCGCGACCATCAGCGCCAGCACACAGAGCGGCGCGCTCGTGCTCAGCTTCACACGCGATGCCGCCAACACCGATCTCATTTACATCGCCGAAGTCTCCAGCACCATGGCCGCAAACGACTGGCAGGAAATCGCGCGCAGCACCGCAGGCGCCGCCACCGCGTCATCAGGCATCGGCTCCGGCGCGATCACCGAGACAGCCGATGGCGCGCGCCTCCGCGTCAGCGTCACCGCGCCCGGCGCGCAGCGCTTCGCCAGATTGCGTGTGACCTTGATTCCCTGATCCGTTTTCAAAACCATGCACCGCCGCGCAAACGACACTCGCTGGCCCCTCGCCGCCGTCCTCCTCGGCGGCG
>JANPIW010000437.1:0-8378 GCA_031425215.1 Verrucomicrobiaceae bacterium | reverse complement strand
GACCGTGAACCGCGAAATCTACTTCGACGAAAAACAATCCTGGCTCGAACTCCGCGGCTACCCCTTCGCCGAAGGCCTCCTGCTTTTAATTAAAGACGTCACCTCACGGCGTGAAGAAGCCGAGCGCAAAAGCCGCATGGACCGCCTCGAATCCCTCGGCCTCCTCGCCCGCGGTTTCGCCCACGACTTCAACAACCTCCTCACCGTCCTCCTCGGCAATCTCTCCCTCGCCGAGATGCGCCTGCGCGGAAACACCGACCGCGTCCCCGAGCTGCAAACCGCCAAGCAAGCCACCCTCCAGGCGCAAAACCTCGTCCAGCAGCTCCTCACCTTCGCCCGCGGCGGCGCACCCATCAAACGCCAGACCAATTTTGGCGAGATGATCGAAAAGTTTTTCCAACACCACTCCCGCGCCAACCGCGTCCAATACCGAGTCGAAATCCAGGACGGCGTCCCCACTGTCCCCGTCGATCCCGCACAAATCCGCCGCCTCCTCGGCAACCTCGTGCGCAACTCCGAGCAAGCCCTCGCCAACGGCGGCGAGATCATCATCCGCTGCTTCGCGCCAGATCCCAAGGAAATGTTCCCCAATGAAATGGTGTTCGACACCCCCGCCGACCCCACTGGCGTCGTCATCGAGGTGCAGGACAACGGAGAAGGCATCGCCCCCGAGCACCTCCCGCACATTTTCGAGCCTTACTTCTCCACCCGCAAAAACGAAAACGCCACCGGCCTCGGCCTCACCGTCTGCGAATCCATCGCCAAAGCCCACGGCGGCTCCCTCTCCGTCCGCTCCGACATCGGCCGCGGCACCTCCGTCCGCTTCTACCTCCCCGTCGATTCCGACTCCGAAGAAATCGACGCCATGGGCCTCAGCAAAGCCTTCGACACCCCACCCGCCCCCTCCGCCCGCATCCTCGTCCTCGAAGACGACCCCCTCGTCCGCTCCCTCATCACCCGCAACCTCGCCAGCCACGGCTTCGACGTCGGCGAAAGCGCCGAAGGCTCCGAGACCGTCCGCATGTATCAGGACGCCATGAATGAAGGCCGCCCCTTTGAGCTGGTCGTCCTCGACCTCTCCATCCCGAACGGAATGGGCGGCATCCGCGCCATGGAAAAACTCCGCGCCATCGACCCCAACGTCCTCGCCATCGTCAGCTCCGGCTACAGCGACGACCCCGTCATGGCCAAACCCGCCGCCTACGGCTTCGCCGCCGTGCTGCCCAAGCCCTACGAGCCAATCGACCTCCTCAAGCTCGTGAAAAACGTCCTCTCCGTCCGCGGCGTGCGCAAAAGCGCGTGAGCGCCAGAGCGCATGGAACGCCGACGACCCGTCGGCCAAGTCTTTGCAATCAAGGTTGCGGGGCGGGAGCCGGATACTTCGCCAGAAACTCCTGCGGCGTGAGCGCAGGCACGGGACTTTTCGCGAAATCGGATTGATTGCGCGTGACGATGCAGTCGGCAGCACAGGCCTCGGCGGCGGATGCTTGGAGCGCGTCCTCGAGATCGGCGAATCCCAAACCAAAAGCGCGATGCGCCTCGCTGTCACCGACAGTGGCGACACGGGCGTTTTTCAAGAACCCCTCCATAGCGGATTGAGCCGTGGCCTCGCCCACGATGGTGCCGAGGATATAGAACGCCGTCGCCAGCCCGTGCCAGGCGATGTAAACCTCGCACTGAAGATCACCACAGCGATCCAGAACATCCTGGCTGTCCGCATAATGGGGCTGCCGTTTGGCGAGGATGTCGATGATGATGTTGGTGTCCAGAAAGACGCGCATGAGGTCGCTGTTCAGATGCCAAACTTCTTCCGGTAAACCGCCCGTTTGAGATCCTCATAAGTCTGGCCCGGCTCCAGCTTCATCGCCCCGGCCCATTGACGCGCCCAATCCCCCAAACCCCGCGCCCTTGGTGACTCCACCGCAGGCTGACTCTGACGGATGATCCGGGTGATGACGAAGCCGCCATCCGGCTGCACAATCGCCTGAAACTGCACTTCGTCCCCCGCGTGAAGCGCGAGACCTTCGGGAATGGAGGCGGTCACAGTTGCCATGCTGCCCAGTGTAGTTTTGATCAGACCGGATGCAACCACCAGGAAGCCCTGAGCGAAATCTTGGTCAAGCCGAGATGCGTGAGTTTCATGCGCGCGGAGTACCCTGGATGCTTGCCGAGTCTCGGGAAGGTGCTGGAAAGGCTTCCCCACCAGGGTGCCGACATCGGCAGCAGCGGGATCGGCATTGTCATGGAAGCACTCCTCGTGAGCATGGGCGCGTCGAGCTGCGCTCCGATGGACTTGGTGCGCATGGCACGTGATCCGCACGATGAGCGCCGCCAGCTCTACACGCTGGACCCCTCCGTGATCGTCCGCCGCACCGATGCGGGCCTTGAGCTGGACTTCGGCTGCTGCCTGGTGCGCGTGCGCTGAGCGTGCGGCTCAAGTCAGGGCGCTCATGCGAGGACGCCTTGATGCACCTCGCCATGGACATCCGTCAGGCGGAAGTCGCGGCCGGCGTAGCGGTAGGTGAGGCGCTCGTGTTTGAGACCGAGGAGGTGCAGGATGGTGGCGTGCAGGTCGTGGACGCCCATCACGTTCTCCACGGCCGCAGTGCCCAGCTCGTCGGTGGAACCATAGCGCTGGCCGCCTTTCACTCCGCCGCCGGCCATCATGACGGTGAAGCCTTTGCTCTGATGCCCGCGTCCGCCGCCGTTGTCCTCGTGCGCGCCGCGGCCGAACTCGCCGCTCCACACGATGAGCGTTTCGTCGAGCATGTTGCGCTGCTTGAGATCGGCGATGAGGCCGGCGATGGGTTTGTCGATGCTCGCCGCGCGGCCCGCGAAGGTTTCCTTGATCTTGTTGTGGTGATCCCAACCCTTGCTCGTCACTTGGATGAAGCGCACGCCTTTCTCCGCGAGCCGCCGCGCCATGAGGCACGAGGTGCCAAAGCGATCCGTCTCGCCCTCGCCGATGCCGTAGAGATCGAGCACGGATTGCGGCTCGCCGTCGGTGTCGAACACCTTTGGCACACTGGTCTGCATTTGGAAGGCCATCTCGTAGGACTGGATGATGCCCTCGATCTCCGGGTTGCCCGCCGCGCGAGTGTCGAGCAGGCGGCGGTTCATCTTTTGGATCAAATCAATCTGCCGCCGCTGCTCCGTCGCGCCGAGCTTGTCATTGTAAAGATTCGCCACACCGCCACCGCCGCCGCTGAGCCTCGTGCCCTGGAACGTCGCTGGCAGGAACGCGGAGCCGTAGTTCCCCGCGCCGCCGAGATCGCTGATGGGATCGATGGTGACAAAGCCCGGCAAATCCTGCGCCTCGGTGCCCAGGCCATACGTCACCCACGCGCCGACCGAGGGCCGCACGAAACGCTCGCTGCCCGTGTGCATCATCACCACCGCCGCCTGGTGCCCAGGGTTTGTCGTCTGCGCGCTGTTGATGAGGCAGAGATCGTCCGCGTGTTTCGCGAGATGTGGAAAAGCATCCGAGATGCGGATGCCGCTCTTCCCGTGCTGTCTGAATTCAAACTGCGGCGCGAGATAGCGGCCACCCGCCTTCGCCAGCTCCGGCTTCCAATCGAACGACTCGAGATGACTCGGCCCGCCATTCATGAACAGGAAGATCACGCGCTTCGCCTTCGCCGGAAAATGCGGCTGCTTCGGCGCGAGCGGACTGCGAAAGCCGTCCTGCGCGAGCGCGGAGAAAGCGAGCCAGCCGAACCCGAGGCCTGAGTTTTGGAGCAGCCTTCTCCGGGTCATTGAGTTGAGTTCACCATGCATAACGATATTCAGCGCCTCCGATTATGGCTTGGACATAGGCGGCCAGCGTGTCGCCATCGGGATCACTGCCGAGAAATTCTTTGGCATCCGCCAGCTCGTCTTTTGTGGCTTCGCGAGAGAGCAGCATCCGATGCAGCCTTTGTGCTGCAGCAGTACTATTAGCATCACTTGTGCCACTCTCCGCGATCTCCTCCGCTCTCCGCATCACGAACTCATCATTCAGCAAAAACAAACTCTGCGACGGCACCGTCGTAACCTCGCGCTGGCCTTTGATCTGGCTGGGGTTCGGGAAATCCCAGGTCTCGTGCATCTGAGGCAGCAGATCACGCAGCACGGGGAGGTAGATCGTGCGATACGGCGACTCGAGGCTGAGCAAGCTGCGCGTCCGCGCCGTGTTGCCTTTGCCGCCGCTGCCAGCGACCTGGATTCCCTGTGGTTTCTCATCGCGAAGCATACCGCTCGTTTGCAACAGCGTGTCACGCAGCACTTCGGCCTCAATGCGACGCGGCGTCATGCGCCAGACCATGACGTTGTCGGGATCGATCTCGCGTCCGTCTGCATTCGACTCGCTGCTCTGGCGGTAGGCGCGGCTGAGCATGACGGCGCGGATGAGTTTCTTCACCGACCAGCCGACTTCGACAAAGCGGATTGCGAGGTGATCCATCAACTCGGGATGATCGGGCTTTTCGCCCGTGATGCCAAAATCATCCACGGTGGTGACGATGCCACGACCGAACAAGCGCGCCCACACGCGGTTCGCCATCACGCGCGAGGTCAGCGGATGCGTGGTGATGCCGAGCCATTGCGCGAGCTGCGCGCGGCCGCTTTCATTCCTTGGCACGGCGGGGATGGAAGGCAGGCTGGGGATTTCCCATTCGCCGCGCTTCGGCGTCGGACCTTCTTGATAAGGATCACCCGCGACACGGAGCGAGCAGTTTTGGATGTCGCCCTCGCTCACGCCCATCGTGAGAGTGGGATCAGTCGCGTAGCCGATGAGGTAGCCTTTGTTGTCGCGCTCATCCATGCCGATGCCGCTCATGCCGCCGCTCATCGCAGGCGCGGCTTTGCTGTCATCATCAAAGAGATTCACCTCGCCGCTTTGCGCTTTCGGTGTCGCGGCAGGTGACGGCGAGCCTTTTACCGGCAGCGTGACGAGGCGGTCGGGATCGACATAAAGATTTCGTCCCATGTCGGTCTTGTTCGCCGTGCCCGCGAGCGTGGTGGTGCTGTAAAACATCCCGGCCAGCGCATAATAGTCGGTCTGCTTGATGGGATCGTATTTGTGATCGTGGCAGCGCGCGCAGGCGATGGTGAGGCCGAGAAAGGCGCGCGTGGTCACGTCGATCTGGTCGTCCACGCGGTTCATCACGAACATCTCCTGCTGCCCCTCGGTGAGATCGAGGCTGCCGAGCGTGAGGAAGCCGGTGGCGATGAGGTTATTCGCGCGCTCCGTGTCATCGCGCGCGGGCAGCAGATCGCCCGCGACCTGCGCGGCCATGAAGCGCGTGTAGGGCATGTCGGCGTTCAGCGCGTCGATCACCCAGTCGCGATAACGGAACGCGTAGATGAACGGCGCGTTCCAAGCGCGGCCCGTGCTGTCGGCATAACGCACAAGGTCGAGCCAGTGCCGCGCCCAGCGCTCGCCGAAGCGCGGTGATTTCAACAGACGATCCACAATCTCGGCGAAAGCGGCGTCGGTGGGGCGCGGATCTTTTTCAAACGCGATGACTTCCTGCGGCGTGGGCAGGAGGCCGTGAAGATCGAGCGTCGCGCGGCGGATGAGCATCCAGCGCGGCGCGTCCTTGCTCGGCGTGAGTTTCGCAGCGTCGAGCTTCGCGAGGATGAAACGGTCGATATCATCGCGCGGCCAGTCGGCTTGCGAGACTTGCGGGACGGCGGGGCGCTTGAGCGGCTTGAAGGACCAGGGGATGATGGCCTTGTCTGCTGCTGCTGCGAGACTCGACAAACTTAGAAGCAGCGTGGCGATGAACGCAGTGACCGTAGGGCTGGTTTGTTTGGCGGGGAGGACATTGTTCCCAGTTTGATTGCCTCCGCCAAACAACCCGCCTGGCTGGATGTGCGTCAGTCCTGCATTCCACGCCGAACCAGACGGGCAGGCTGTCGCCATGCCCGTCCTACGATCAGCGGTGTGCGCGTCATCGCAGAGGTGCGAACGGTACATGTGAGGTCAATCGTTGAGTGACATCGGAGAATGGGCGCTTGGCGGACCAAGCGCCCCACGTTTCTAGCGCATCACTTTGCTGAGCCGAGGTTCACGTTCTTGATGCCGGCCTCCTCCATGATCTTCATCGTCTCGATCACTTTCGCCAGCGGTGTGCCGGGCGCGGAGCGGATGCTCACGGATTGATCCGGGTTCTTGGCGGCGAGCGCCTGGAGCTTCTCGCGCACGGTGTCGGCGGGGACTTTCCAGCCGTCGCTGGAGACGACGTTGCCCTCGGCGTCGAGTGTGACGACGATGCCGCCTGCTGGCGCCGCCTTGTCGGTGCCGGGCTTCTTCATCGCGGCATCACCGCCTTCTTTGTTGAACGGCTTTTTGAATGCGCCCTCGTCGCCTTCCTTCTTCATGGGCTTTTTGAAGTCACCCTCGCGCTCGCCTTCTTTCTTCATCGGTTTGTCTCCGCCTTCGCGTTCGCCTTCCTTGCGCGGCTTGTCGCCTTCACGCTCGCCTTCCTTGCGTGGCTTGTCGCCATCACGCGGGCCTTCCTTCTTTACCTCGCCATCACGCGCGCCCTCTTTCTTCACTTCTCCGTCACGTGGTCCGGCTCGAACGGCCTCACCATCGCGCGGGCCTTCTTTTCTAGCCTCGCCATCACGCGGGCCTTCTTTTTTGCGCTCGCCATCGCGTGGCTTTTCGGTTTCACGCTCGCCGTCTTTGGTCACGGCTTTGCGCACCTCGCTCTCACCCTCCTTGGGTGCGGCGGGTTTGTCTTTTTCTTTTTCACCGTCGGCTTGCGCTGTGGTGAGGGTGAGCGCCGCGAGAGCGGGCACGACGGTGAGCGCGAGAACGCGGCTCCAGGTGGTGATGCGGGTTGGTTTCATGATGGTGTGTATTCGGTGTTTGAGTTCGGTGTGATTGCGGAAAAACGGCGCGAGCGTGGCCGGCGCGACGGGTGGCTCGGATGAGAGCATCTTGATAAGAGCGCCGCCGTAGCATTTGCGGTCCGGGCGGCCCATGTGACGCAGAGCGAAGTCATCGCAGAGCAGCTCGCGATCATCGGAGAAGCGGCGCAGCGTCAGCCAGGCGAGGGGATTGAACCAATGCAGCGCGCAGGCCAGCAGGCCGAGCCACGTCCACAGCACGTCATGCCTGCGGATGTGCGCCATCTCGTGGAGAAACATGCTGCGAATTTCCTCATCAGAGTAGCGGGCGGAAAAACTGAGCGGCGCAAGTACTCGCGGACGAAACACCCCATTCACTGCCAGCGTGGTAATGCGCGGCACGAGCACCAATGGCACCGCGAGTGTGCAGCCGGCCTGCACGCGACATTCCTGCCACAGTGCGACGAGCCTCGCATCAGGCGCGATGCCTTCACGCACCCAGCGCCGCACGATCAGGTGTGATCGCGCGATCCAGCCGAGCACAACGACAGCCCCCACCGCCCACACTGCGGAGAGCCAAAGCGTCCAGTCGATAGACCGTGCGGTTGCTGGTTCCGTCGATGAGTCTTTTGAGATGCCATCAAAGAGATTGCCCGCGACCATTGGCGTCTGCGCCGCCGAAATCTCCGTAGCCGTTGCCTTGGACGCCTCCGCGACCGGCAGGACGAGCGGATTCCATGTCACATTGGGCACCATCGGCATCATCAGGCGAATGAGCACCACGGCGCCGAGCCATACGCTCCAGCGGGCAGGCAGCAGGCGCGCGTAAGCCAGCAGCAAAACCAGCAGCACGGGAATGATGGAGCTGAGCGACACGTCGAATGCCCAGCCAGCCAGTGAGGTTATCCAGTCAGTGTTCATGCTTTGTCTCCTTCATCCAGGATGCGCCGAAGCTCGGCGATTTCTTTTTTGCTCAATTTCTCGCGCTCAACAAAGCACGAGAGCAGCGGAGCGAGCTTGCCGCCGAAGACACGATCAACGAACGAGCGGCTGACTTCATGCACGCATTGCGCCTCGGTCACGAGCGGGCGGTACAAAGACTCCCGCCCCTGCCGCTCAAAGCCCAGCGCGCCTTTCTTGACCAGGCGCGTGATGAGCGTCTGCACCGTCGGCGGCTTCCATTCCTGGGACTCGCACAGCGTCTCGATCACCGGCGATGAGATCGACTCGCCCCGCGACCAGAACTCCTGCATCACCACCCATTCCGCGTCGGTGATGGAAGGGGCGGGCGCGCCGCGCGTTTTGGATGGTGATCGGTTCGACATGATATTCAGAATTAAATTACGGCTGTAGATGAATGTTGATTTACAACTGTCGTTTTGACAACATCTTTCTTCGCATGAGCAAAAAAACTTTTCTCCCCCTGTTCCTCGCCGCCTCGAATCTCCTCGCCGCCGACCCCACGCCGCAGCAGGCCAGCGACGCCATTGTGCGCGCGGCGAAGTTCTTCCACGAGCAGGTCGGAGTCGAACGCGGCGGGC